>JBGUJY010000037.1:0-44500 GCA_045114185.1 Prevotella sp.
ATCGACATCTATGGTTGTTGCCTGTTCAGTATGTCACCCCATTATCAGGTGGTTACAGCGGCGGGGTCCCACCTCTTCCCATTCCGAACAGAGAAGTTAAGCCCGTCATCGCCGATGGTACTGCAATGCAATGCGGGAGAGTAGGTAGCCGCCTTCTTTCACTGGAGAGGTTTCCCAGAAACGGGAAGTCTCTCCTTTTTTTATGTCCTATTTATACTAAAGACACAGCTTCTGACACCAAGTTCTCTCGTCACTTTTTCCTATTCTTTCTTCTCTTTTTCTACACAGGCAGAATTGTTCTAAATCAATAAAAAACATTAAAACAACAATTTTTATACTTGAATATTTTTGTAAGTATCTGATTTTTTGTAACTTTGCAAAAGAAAAGGTGAAGAATCGCATTTTTTAATGCATTCTATCGCAAGTATTAACAGGAACCGAGACGTAACCTGTTGTGAAGATAGGTATCGTTGAGAGCATATAATGCATAGTGATTATGCCATGTTCAGGTTCCATAAATCATGTTGTATGGATAGACTTATTAAGGTATTATGTTTATGTTTAATTACATGCATGACGATCCCTGCAACAGCATTAGCTGGTAATAAGGGAAACAAGAAATCTTCTGGAGTAAACTGGGAACCAGTGATGAATGCCATTATTCAGGTTGAAAGTGGCGGTCGCAGTAAAGCAAAGAACGGTAACCAATGCGGAGCTATGCAAATTACGCCTATTTTAGTCAAGGAGTGTAATAATATCTTGAAGGAGCGTAAGAGCAAGAAACGTTTCACGTTATCAGATCGCTTTAATGTGGAAAAGTCGAAGGAAATGTTTCTGTTGATCCAGTCTTATCACAACCCCAAGAATGATATTGAAAAAGCTATCAGATCATGGAATGGTGGTCAACAGTACAGTGTAAAGAGGACACAGCGTTACTTCGAGAAGGTGATGAGTTATCTCTAAGAGGTACTAACTGTAAGAGTATATCGGTTGCCAGAATTCTGGCAACCGATTTTTGTATATTAAGTCATAGAAAAACGGCAATCACGATTGTATTTTCATCTATAAAAACAAAAAAGAGTCCGACGAATCGGACTCTTGTAGTTGCGGAGGCAGGACTCGAACATGCGACCTCCAGGTTATGAGCCTGGCGAGCTACCAACTGCTCCACTCCGCGATATTTCCCGCTAAAATAAGGAGGTTTCCTCATTAGCGAGTGCAAAGGTACTGCTTTTTTTGCGAACTACCAAACTTTTATATGCTTTTCTTCTAAAAGCGTGAGAGAAAAGGACCTGAATTGATTGATTTATTACCTTTTTTGTTCGTTTTTACTATAAAAATATATAATTCTTTGTTTTTTTGTTGCCATATTTTTTGGTGATATCAGATAATTATCTTAATTTTGCACACAATATACATTATGTGCAAAAGGAGGGAACCTATGTCAATATCTAAAACCAGACAGAAGTTAGTAGATGTGGCCCGTCAGTTGTTTGCCAAGAATGGTCTTGAGAACACGACCATGAACGATATCGCTGTGGCATCTGGCAAGGGTCGTCGTACACTTTACACGTATTTCAAGAGTAAGGAGGACGTCTATTACGCCGTTATTGAGAGCGAGTTGGAGCGTTTATCTGATAAGATGGACGAGGTGGCGGCCAAGAAGATCCGTCCTCAGGACAAGATTATCGAGTTGATTTACACCCATCTCAACATGATCAAGGAAACGGTGATGCGTAACGGAAATCTCCGTGCCGCTTTCTTCCGTAATATTTGGATGGTGGAGAAGGTGCGCAAGAACTTCGATGAAGACGAGTTGGAAATCTTCCGTAAAGTATATTCGGAGGGTAAAGCGGCTGGTGAGTTCGAGATTGATAGCGTGGAACTGGTGGCGGATATCACGCACTATTGTATCAAGGGTCTTGAAGTTCCCTACATCTGCGGTCGTTTGGGTCATGGCATGACTCCTGAGACCAGTAAGCCCTTGGTGGCCAAGTTCGTCTATGGCGCTTTGGGAAAGGCCAATGGAAGAATTTAATATTCAATTAATCAAATAGAAAAAACAATGGGATTATTAGAAGGTAAGACAGCCCTGATCACAGGTGCTGCACGCGGTATCGGCAAGGCCATCGCGTTGAGATTTGCTGCAGAAGGTGCTAACATTGCATTCACCGATCTGGAGGTAAACCAGGAGACTGAGAGTGAGATTGCTGCCCTTGGCGTGAAGGCCAAGAGTTATGCCTCGAATGCAGCTGACTTTGCCCAGACCGAAGAGGTAGTGAAGTTGGTAAAGGAGGAGTTCGGCAGTATTGACATTCTGGTGAACAATGCCGGTATCACCAAAGACGGTCTGATGCTCCGTATGACCGAGCAGCAGTGGGATGCAGTGATTGCCGTGAACCTGAAGAGCGCTTTCAATTTCATTCATGCCTGTGTACCAGTCATGATGCGCCAGCGTGGCGGTTCTATCATCAATATGTCATCAGTAGTAGGTGTCCATGGTAACGCTGGTCAGGCCAACTATGCCGCCTCAAAGGCCGGTCTGATTGCCCTGGCTAAGAGTATCGGACAGGAGATGGGTCCTAAGGGCATCCGTGCGAACGCCATTGCTCCCGGTTTCATTGATACAGCCATGACACAGGCACTGCCAGATGATATCCGCAAGGAATGGATCAACAAGATTCCACTTCGTCGTGGTGGTACTGTGGATGATATTGCCAACACAGCCGTTTATCTGGCCAGTGACCTTTCCAGCTATGTTAGCGGTCAGGTGATCCAGGTTGATGGTGGTATGAACATGTAATACCGATTGTTAGGATACGGTTTCCATAAAAACAGAATGAAAATGAAGAAACTGAGCATGATCATTACAACTGCATGCTGCGCAGCGATGACCGTATCCTGCAGTCAGCAGACAGATTCAGCGAAGTTGGGATTGACCACCGTTGGTAATCCGTACCTTCCCCTTTGGGAGCATATCCCCGATGGAGAACCCTATGTGTTTGAGGATCCAGATCAGCCTGGTAAGCAGCGTGTGTATATCTATGGTTCGCATGACAACCTGAAGACGGAGTACTGCGGACGGGATCAGGTGGTGTGGTCGGCCTCTGTTGACAGTCTGAACAACTGGCGCTACGACGGGGTGATCCTCGTGGTGGATAAGAATGCCAAGGGTGAGCCTTTCGATTCGGCAGGAACAGCTGATGTGCTGTATGCACCAGATGTTACCCTGGTAACTGATAGCACGGGCAAGAAGACCTACTATCTGTTCCCCAATGATCAGAGTGGTGGTCGTAACGGACTGATTGCGAAGAGCGACAGGCCAGACGGTCCTTTTGAGGTATGCAACTGGAGTGCTGACGATCCCAACCTGGTGGATGGCGTACTGCAGTTTGATCCCGCTGTGTTTGTGGATGACGACGGACGAGTATATGGCTACTGGGGTTTCGAGCGGTCGTATGCTGCCGAGTTCGATCCCGCAACGATGGCCACGGTGAAGCCGGGCACGAAGGTAGTGGAAGACATGATCTCTGGCAGATACCAGAAGGGTCAGTTCCGTTTCTTCGAAGCCTCGTCAATCCGTAAGATCAAGGATAAGTACGTATTCATCTACAGTCGTTTTACCGAAGATGGAGAATTCGGTCTGCCTACATCCAACTACACCTTAGCCTATGCCTACAGTAATCATCCGTTAGGTCCTTGGACATACGGAGGAACGATTATCGATGGTAGGGCACGTGAGAAAGATGAGCAGGGCAATGTGATTGCCTCTGCCACGCCCGATGGTAATACCCACGGTAGTATTTGTGAGATCAACGGTCAGTGGTATGTCTTCTATCACCGTCAGACCGGTACTGATGAGTATGCCCGTCAGGCCATGGTAGCTCCTATCAGCGTTAAGGTAGAAGAAGGTGAAGGTGGTAAAGTGGAGATCTCAGAGGGAGAGTACAACAGCAATGGTTTCGCTCTTCAGGGTCTCGATCCTTTCGAGCGTCATTCCGCAGGTATCGCTTGCTGGTACACAGGACCGAAGGTGGCTGAGCACAACTGGCCCAACAATACCTTCTATGGTTCGTATGTTGCTGCCAGCTATGGTACTGAAGACAATTTCGAAGCACCCTACGACCTGCGTAACAACACCAACCTTGTGGTGAACAATACCGATGGCTCTATTGTGGGCTATAAGTATTTCCTGTTTGATGCGGCAAAGCTGACAGGCTCCTTGGATTTATGTCTGCGTCTTATTCCCGAAGGTGTTGACGGAACCATCGAGATCATGTCAGATCGTCCTTGGACCTCACAGGGAGGTAAGTTGATTGGCAAGATTGATTTGAAGGCAGACATGCCGAAGACCTCCACGGAGATGACGGCCAAGATCGACAAACCCGGTCAACTGGTAGGCTTGCACGCCATCTACTTTGTGTTCAAGTCGGATACGAAAGAGAAATCACTTTGTACACTGGAAGATTTTAACTTCCAATAGGAGTGAAGAATATACGAAAATAGGGAGTTATGACAATCGTCTTAACTCCCTATTTTTATATGGTTTCAATTATTTCTTGAGCGAATAGGTGATAGTGGTCACCACACGCAGTTTCTTGATATACGGTGTGTTCTGATCACGGTTATCAATCTCGAACTGGCCTTGTCCGGCCGTCTGGATCTTACCCAGTTTCGAATGACTCGCCTCGGCAAACTGCTCGGCGGTCTTCTGCGCATTCTTAATCGCCTCGGCCATCATCTCCGGTTTCATCTGTTGGAACGAAGCATATTCATACTGAGCATCGCTGTTGTCTATAGCCACGCCCTGTTTCAGCAGTTCTGCCTGTTTGAAGATCGCCTTGTTCACCTGTTCCACCTTATTTGTAGCCACAGTGATGGTTGTAGAGACGATATAACGGAAGTTCTTGTTGTTATCGCCCCACTCACGTGCTTCAAGATCGCTGATCGAAGGAGGATTCACGGTGATCTCCTTCTCTTCGATACCGTTCTGTTTCAAGAAATCCTTGATCTGGGTAGTTCGAAGATTGATACTCTCATAGAGTAAGGGCAGGTTATCACCCGTCACTTTCGTACCAATACTCCATGTCACCTTGTCTGCCGGCACCTCGCGCTCAGCCAGACCTTTCACTGTCACTTTGCGGTCCTTATTGGCAAAGTCGTCAATACCTGCCTTAATGAACCAACCCAAGCAAAGAATGCCCACTGCAATCAGGGCAGCTGCCATCAAACGATTTTCTTTCATACGCAATACGTTTTAGAATTATTCGGGTACATATATTAGTAATTATTCCTATTCAACAACCTGACGATAATAGACGGAACCCTGTTCATTCTTTAGCGTACGGGTGTCTGCGTCGTACTCATAGCAATCCTCCTCAGAATCCACTCCCTTCACTTTCATGCAGATGGTATTCCCTTCGATAGTATAGGTATATTCCGTGTAGTTAAGACTGCCTATCATACACCATGTAGCTGTGCCGTCTTTGTTGAGTCCTATACGACTTACACTGTTCATGTCTTCATCCATGCTGTCATAGATACCATCCATATTTTCATAAGTCAGTTCCACTACATCCTCCTGCGCCTCATTCAGATAGCTTTGCATCGACTCCATAAAACTGAACGAAGCCTCATTGTCGTCAGGATCATTGTAGAATCGAATGATATCATGAACACGCCAGTCATCATCCTCGTGGCAGAAGGAGAACTTCTGGCGAATGGTCTGAACAGAACTATGAAGAATGAAGCTGACCGTAGCCGTACCTTTCTCAACGTCTAATTGCTCAAACTGGATGTCGCGCGCCTTTAGATCATCGGGATTAGCATCCTGCATCATTGTCCAATAATCATCGTTGAAGAATCCGATTTCCTCCATTTGAGCGTCCTTCTCTTTCACTGCTGCCACCATATCACGCCATGCATGACAGGCAAAACGTTTGTCAATATCTCCTGCGTTCTGGGCTGCTGCGGCGTACAGTTCATTGATAAGACCGACTATTATTTCCTTTGCTTTCTCTTCCTTAGAGTCAGCAATGGTTACGTCAGCACTTCCTGCCTGTGTATTCTTGGCTCCGAATGCTGATAGCGGCAACGCACAGAGCACCATCAGTACGAACAATAGTTTCTTCATTTGGCTTTAGTATGTTATTAACGGGTACAAAGATACGATTAAGTAAGAGAAAAACCAAATTTATTTGGGGTTTTCCGAACCGATGGAACAGCGAGAGCCATCGTGCTTGCACGAATGACCGACTCGGGACAGAGGAAAACATAGTTAACGTAAGTATCTTCGGCGAAAGCCAAAGATATGAAATAATCGTGAGAAAAAAACAAGTAAGAAAGTGTTTTTAACCCACCAACTCACCTAATGTGTCTGAAATGCCCATAAACAAAGAAAGAAAAGGCGTTCCATGATGTTTGTACTTTACCTTATGATGATGAAGCTTTGAGCAAACTGAATGCCATCGAGTTCGCATGAAATGACTGGGGTGCAGTCAAAAGTAATTAAGTAGGTAAAATACTAACAGTGGGAACGCCTTTTCTTTATAACCTGTTCTTTTCGGTATTACCGGCACCTGTACCCTTATACTTCGATGGGGTGACATTGAAGCGGTAACGCAGGGAGAATTGGATGCATCGGGAGTCGTTATCCTCCGTCTTGCGGAACATCATGCGATTACTGTAGAGCAACACATGGTTGACAGCGCCATTGAAGAGGTCATTGCCGGTCAACTTGACGTTGAGCCGACGCTTGAGGAAGTCTTTGCTGACGCTGAGCGAGAGCATCGGATTAGTGCAGTCTACCCAGATATTCGAGCCAGTATTGCCGTGGGTGTGCATATTGAAGTCGGCCTGCAAGAGCCAGTCGCTGGGCAACGTGACGAGGTTGCCTAATTGCAGGGACAGCATCGGATGGTTAAAGTTCTTTTCTTCGTCCAAGAATGTCGTTGTGAGCCAAGGTTTCATCAGAGACACGTTGTATTGTGGAGTCCACGTTATCTTGTCGCTTAATTTAACATTCTTCTGTGCGCCAAGCGTGACGGTGAGCCAGTCGGCATGGTCGTAGTTCTTGCTGGTGACAAGGTTCACCTTTGAGTCGTTCTCCATGCTTTGCGCCTCGGAGATGATGGGATCGACACAATGCGAGTAGTTCGTCATCAAATAGAGCCACTTCCACATCACCATCATGTTCAGGTTGTGGTATTTGATGGGTTTCAGATAGGGATTACCCGTTTCCTGATTCAGGCGGTTCTCGTAGGTGACGTCGCTGCTCAACAGCCAGTAGGCTGGGCGTGAGGTGCGCTTGGCGTAACTGAAGGATAGTTGCAGATTCTTGGCTGACGTTGATACCGATGCCGACGGGAAGAAGTCGTTGTAGGTGCGGCACTGGTCGTCGCGCCGAAGACCATTGGCATAGTATTCAGATTCCACATGTTCATAACGCAATCCTGCGGACAATTGGAGGCGTCCCAGTTGTTGGCGTAGTTCCATGAAGGGCGCAATGTTGCTCTCGTGCTGCTCATTGTTGCTATTGGCAATGTATCCCTCCTGATTGTCAAATCTGCTGCACCAGCGGGTGTTGGTATATTCCTCGCCGAGTTCTATCTGCCCCTTCCACAGCGGATGGGTGACGAATAGCTTCTCAGCAAACAGTTTACTGCGCGTCTGGCTCTCGGTATTCACATCGCGGTCTTCGTACTCAGCGCTGAGTTCCTGCTGCTGATTGACACTCTGTTGCTTGCGGGCAGTATAGTCGGCGTTGAAGTCGATGCTGAGTTGACCCACCTTGCCCGTGTAATAGAGATTGACCTGATGCGTGGGGGTGTTCTTGTTACGCTTGACGCTGCTGTTATGCAGGTGGTCGTATGGCGTTCCGTCAGCCAACAAATCATCATCATATTCGCTACGGGTCTTCACATAGTCGTATGTATTCTGGTAGAATCCGCCGAGAGAGTGATTATCATTGATCTGGTAGTTTAAGCCAAATCGTCCTTCGAGGAAGGGATTACGTGCTATGGCATGCTGTCGGTTGGTAATTGTCCACAGCGTGTCGGCAAAGACGGTCTGCTCGAAGTCGCCACGACTCCATCTTTTGTTGTAGGCACCAAAGAGGTTGGCAAAGAGCTCCAAGCCACCTGTGCGGTAGGTTAAGTTGATACGTTCGTTGTTGGCGTAGCCATGTCCCTTGCGGTTCCACGATGTCAATTCCACGCCCAAACCTTCACCTGCTGCTCGTTTGGTATGGATGACGATGACAGCATTCACCGTTGCATCATAACGTGCACCAGGATTTTGGATGACTTCGACTTTCTTGATGTTGTCCGACTGGACGTTCCTCAGTTCATTCAAGTCGGTCAATTTGCGATTGTTTAAGTAAATGAGTGGTGTGCCCTTTCCTAAGATTTCAAAGCCCTCGCCCCGTTTAGCAATCATTGGTACTCGTGACAAAACATCTTCTGCTGTGCCCATCCGCTCCATCACAGTGCCTTCCACATTCATCATCAGCGAGTTGCCCTGAAGTACTACCTTGGGACGCTCACCCTGTACGACCACACCATTCAGGGTATAGTTGTCAGGCTGCATCCGTATCGCTCCCAGTTCGGATTTGTTGCATAGTCGCAAGATGGTCTTGTATCCAACATATGTAATGCGGGCGAGGACTTTTTCCTGTTCGTAGGGAACGGCAAAGTAACCACTCTCGTTAGACACGCCACCACTGAGTAGCGTGGAGTCGGAAGGGTTGAGAACTGCAATGTTGGCGTAGGCAACGGGCAGTCCTTGTTCATCAATGATCGTGCCTGTAAGATGGCGGGTGGTCTTATGGGTACATTCCACATATATTTCTCTCTCTCCGCTTCTAACAAAACGGACGGGATAGAAGCCGATAAGTTGTTGGATGGCATCTGGTACAGACTTGTTCTTTACATAGGTTGTCACACGGAAGTCTTCCAACTCATTATAGATAAAGATAAGGTCATAGTTCATCGTCTGGGACTGAACATATTTCAAGGCCTCAGAAAGGGAGATATTGCGGAAATCACGAGTGATACGCTGTGCACTGACGGTTATACATGTCAGCCATAACAATACAATCAAGAGCTTTCTCATGGCTGTGGTTCAGTATTTGATGAGACATACAAGGTATTACTCTCAAGTTCCAAATGTAACCACTCGAAGTTATTTAGCATTTCAACGACCTTCTCTATCGAATAGTCAGGCTTCCACTGATAGAACAAACGAATGTTTCGTGCTGCTTCGGTTCTGTACTCCACCTTAATATGATAATAGGTGGAGAGTTCTGTCAGCATCTGTTCCAATGGTACGTTGTCGTAAAGCTTGGGCTCCATCGGGATAGTATCCGTCATAGTGGTATCAGCAGGCAATACTGATTGCTGCGAATGGGTAATACGTGTTTCTTTAGTCGGGATTTGTGAATCCCCAACATTGGCAGCATGACGAACAATGTGGATGGCTGCATAGGTTATAGCTGAGAGCATAAGGATACCAACAAAGATGGCGGCAATCTTTCGAAATTGAAAAATGAGAATTGAGAATTGAGAATGTGACTGCTCAGAAGTGAGCTGTTGCCATTCTTCATCAATCATCTCATCTGTCACTTCCTCGTCGGCTCGAGTAATGTCCATGGCACTCTTTGTCATCGACATCAGTGTGTACAGTTCACGGCACTCATCGTCAGTAAGTATCTCCTGCCATTCATCGGCCGTGTATCGCTGTGGCTGTTCCATCATCTGGAACAATAAATCGGTCTTACTCATAATGAATCATTTTACGTAATTGACTGAGCGCACGGCGCAGATGCTTATAAACAGTGGTCTCACTGACTTCCAAATCTCGGGCAATCTTCTTGAAGGTAATGCCATCGCGGAAGTGTTGCAGGATGATGTCACGACATACGGGCGGTTCCAGAAGGTCTATACCCTTTTGCAAGGCTTTCAGTTTCTCTTCAAGTTGGAGGGGATTGGAAATCCACGAATCCTGAGATGCAGATTTGAGATCTGCACTCACATCCAAGAGATAGAGTCGTTCCACCCGTTCCTGTATCTTTCGATTACGAATCACGTTCAGGCATCGGTTTCGTACGCTTGTAAGCAGATAGGACTCGGCTGTCTCTTCCCGAAGATCGTAATGATCGTCAAGAAGTCGGACAAAGATGTCGTGCACCACATCCTTGCTCTCCGCATCATCGTGTAGAAGTATGGTGGCCAGCCGATACATCTGACGGTAATGCTGCTTAAACAACTTTCCTAGTTTCCTTTGATCTGTCATACACTCTTTATACACACGAAAACCGATTTACTAAACCCATCGGTCATATTTGCTTGCAAAGATACAAAAAAAACTAGATTTATGAATTTTCCTCAAGACCTAACATTGGAAAAAGTTAATTGCTTTATTATGAGTAATTTAGAAGCAAAAAGAGGGCTAAAAGACCTACCGTAAGACCTAACAAAGAGGTAACATAAGAGGTAACATAAGACCTAACATTTTAGAGGCAAGAGGCAAGAAGCGAGAGACAAGAATGTGATTCGCCAGTGGTTAGGTTACATGTTAGGTCTTATGTTAGGTGTTACGTTAGGTTTTTGTTACCTCTTATGTTAGGTCTTTAGAGTGTCAAAAACGCGTGAAACACCTTTGTATAGGCACTTTCTTCCGTGAAACTGTTAGGTCTTGGGCAAACACACAAAATTCTTTTTTTTCTCCCCTCCTTATGGAGGAGCCGCGAGTGGTTCTATCTGCCGTAAAACTAGTTATTCCCAATGTGGGAATAAAACGTTCCCAACGTGGGAATAAAGTGTTGGATTTCATCCCACCTTTTCTTGCCACACCATAACTCAAACAAGTTTGGTTCTGGTTGTTTGGCTTAACGAAAAGGTTCCCAACGTGGGAATGAAATTAAACTGGGGTAGTGAACTCGGTGCCACAGTCGGTGAACTCACCGAGGATGATGCCTTTGCAGCGGTCGGGCTTCTCGCAGTTCAGCTCTACCAGCTGGTCGGGGTTCACTACTATTATATCATCATCTTCATCGCTGCACGATGTCATCATCGTTGTGCTGCAGGATGTCAGGATGGCGGCCAGCAGCCAAAGTTTAGCCTGTTTCATTTCTATTTTCTGCTTCGTCATTTGATGATTACTTTCTTGCCATTATTGATGTACACGCCTGTGCTTGTAGGCTTGCCATTCAATCTACGTCCGTTGAGATCATAATAGTGCTCAGTACCGTCGGTATCAACAGTACGGATGAAGGTGCTGATGCCCTGTTCTTCAACACCATTTCCATAGACCAGCATGTCTGGCTCCGAACCATTGTCTGACCGGAAGAAACAGCGGTAGGCACCAACGAAGGCATCGGGCTCACCTTGCTGCACCTTGTGCCAGTTGCCGTCACTTTGCAAGATGTATTTCGCCTGATTGGCATCGTAGAGTTCGTTGTTGGAGATAGTGACCGTTGTTCCCATGAAGGAGTAGCCATCATGACTACTACTTGCTCCGGTGCTATTTGCACTAATAGTGGAGGAAGAAGTTGTGGAGAGGGTGAATGCGTTGTCGCTTTCCACCACGAGGAAATAGGGATATGAAGGTGTTGTGTGACCTTTACTACCATAATAACCCAAACTATGTCCATGATATTCTTCTTCGAATGAAACTGTGGTGACACCGTCCTCGGTGGTGACGCCTGTAAAATTATACAATTTCGCCCCCTTGCCATAGGGTATTTGCACGTTGAAGGGCAGTAAGAAGGTGTAGCCGCTGGGCTTGTACTCATACCCTGCATCACCCTCCTCGTCAGACTGCACAAGACGGAAGCCTGGTGCAAATACGCGGTCGTAACTGGCAGAACTGGCTGTGAAAAGCACTGGAGAACAGAAGTCCATGCGGTCGGTAATCAACAGCTGCGTACATTTGTAACCGTCGCTATTGCTGCTATTACTGGGGTAAACGACATTAGGTTCATTAGTGACGTTGTTTGAAGCCCAGCTTTGATTGTTCAATATAAACAGCGTATAGCGACTGGCATTGTAAATGGGGTTGTCAGGCAATTGACGGTCGAGTTTCCACCAATCCGTAGTCGTCTTACGCAAATCGACAATGGCCAGGTTGCCACAGTTGGCAAAGGCTCCCGGCTCTATCTTCGTCACATCGGCCGACAAGGTAATAGTGCCCGTTCGGGCAGTACTACAACGTATCAGGCGGGTCTTCTCCTTATTGTAGAGCACGCCGTCTTCCACGATGTATTTCGCGTTTCCTTCAGCCACACTGATATCGCCCAGAACGGGGCATCCGGCCAACCAACCATCGTAGTCGGAATTCACACCGGCTCCGAATGAGATGGCCGTCAGGTCGGTACAGTCGGCAAAGGCACCCTTGTCAATCGTCGTAATGCCATCGGGGATGGTAACGGAAGTCACGGCAGTTCCTTCGAAGGCATGGTTGGCTACTTTTAGCACTGGTTTGTCCTTGAAGGAAGACGGGAGCGAGAGGTCGGTGGCATTGCCTTCGTAGCCAACAATGGTGTAGCTGCTCACGGGGTTGCCCACAGCTGAGAACACATAGCCGTCGGTATTCTTGACACCTGCCCACTGCAGGAACCCTTCTGCCAACGACTTAGGAATCGGGCAGTCGTTCATGTCATCGTTGAAATAGTACCATTGCACATCGCCCAGCAGGTCGTGAAGTTGCATTGCTTCCATATTGGCAATAGTACTGCACCGACGATTATCAGCCTCTTGATAGTTGCCCTCGCCGCTTGTATTGGCAATAGGTAGTGTCATGCTGGCGTCAAGGTAGGCACAGTTGCCGATGCCGTTGCCATTGCCACTCGCAGTGTACTGTCCTACAATGCCACCCTTTGTGGCTGCCGAGCCAGTCAGTGTGCTTCGCGAATAGCTGCGCAGGACATACGTGCTGTTGTCGGCCGTGCCCACAATGCCACCCACGACGCCACTTCCAGCACACTCAACCGAGTAGCCCGAACCGCAGTCGCTGATGCCCACAATGTCCTGACTGATGCCCACAATGCCGCCAACGGCAGTGGCGCCTCTCACCTTTCCATAGAAATAGCAGTTGTCAACATTGCTGTTCTTGGCACTGCCCACCAGTCCGCCGGCATTGCCGCTGGTGGCTTCGGCACAGTAGTAGGTTCCCTCTGACGATGATGCGTCATAGACGAGAATGTCGTGAATCAGGGTATTGACGGCATTTCCTACCACCACACCCACGTTGTTCTGACCTTTCAGACTGATGTTCTGCAGAATCAGGTTGCCGATGGCAGCACTTTCCGTGTAGCCGAATAGTCCTACGTTGGTGCCGTCCTCGGCACCATAGGTCTTGACGTTTTTGATGACATGTCCACCACCGTCGAACATGCCCATGAATGGATATTCTGCCGTGCCGATGGGAGTCCATGAGTACCATTGCGGGCGGGTGTCGTCACCACCGATGAACTCGAGGTCTGCGGTGAGACGAATGGTATAGTCGCCGTAATTGTTGGAACCGTTGTTCACTGCTGTACGGATATTCTCCAGTTGGTCGAACGTAGAGATTTCCAACACTTGGGAAGGAACGGTGGCCTCGCTGATGAGTCCGAAGGCATCCTCCCATCCTACCGTGTGATTATACTTCGTCGTCCTATAACTGTTGGCACTATTGCGTGGCACATAGAGTGTGCGCTGGTTGGCGAGTTTTGAGGTGGCCTCGACCGTTCCCTCATAGGCGAAAAGGTCGTTGTATCCCCACCACGGGGCTTCAGTGGCTTTGCATATCACCTCCGTCAGCGACGACAGGTTGACGAATACACCGCTTCCGATGCCGTACAGTGATGAAGGAAGGGTGACCTTCTTCAGTGAAGAGCAGCCCACGAACGCAAAGTCACCAATATGGTGAACACCCTCCTCAATGATGATTTCTGTCAGACTGTTGCACAGGCGGAAAGCCAGCTGGCCAACAACGACGGTGCAGGTGGTTCCGTTGATTTTCATCGTCCCCGGAATGGTGATGGTACCCTCTGTGTATTGTGGTATGCAGGCGTTCTGCCCATTACCAATCGTCACGGTGAGTGCGCTGAGGTCAATCAGTGCCTCTGCCTGTATGTCGCTGGTTGTATTGTTAACGGTGTGCTGAAGAGTTACCGTGCCCAACACAGGGTCGGCACTGGCAGTCAACACGAAGAACACTCCCAGGAACAGTGCAATTATTCTATTGTGTTTCATATATCAATTGTCAATTATCAATTCTCAATTGTATTTACTTTTTCCCTTCCAACACCCATTTGATCAGCTTGTAATCTGGCGACGGCGACCCCCAGAAATAGAATTCTTTTCCTCCATCCACGTGGTCTTTGTTACAGTCGTCGTCAAGAATATAGACGTCGGCCTGACCTTCACCCACGATGCTAGACGGTGTCACACCGGCAGCCGTCGAGCGGGCTCTGTTGTGGAAATAGTAGCTCAACCCGTTCTGGTTACGAATGAACGACAACAGGTTGGCGTAGGGCACCACGGTGTCGTAGGTGGAATGGTAGAAACCAATGCGGTGGGTGGGCGTCCATCCCGACACCAGCGAGTTGCTGGCCAATGCGCGGTGCAAGTCTTCCATGACTCCGCGGCCTGACGGAGTGGTTGCCCCTTGGGTTAACGACCGGAAATAGTCAAAAGCCTGCTGGGTGAGCATTTCCGATAATTTCCCATGTACATTGTCATTAGACTCCCTATAGAGCATGGTCTGCATCTCTGCGGCTGAGTATGAACCTTTTTGGGGGTTACCATTTTCATCAGTATATACATACTCCAAGCCATTCTTGCGCATATTCTTGAACGACGTGTTGATTCTGTCGGTAGGGTATTGGTCATCCTTTCCCAGGCTCTTGGCATTGATGAAGTCGATGACACCCGTACGGAGGAACTTCTCCGACAAGTAGTCGGTCACCTTGTGCTGACGCATGTAGGGGTTGCGGTCGCACATGCCCTTCAGAATCAGCGGCATGACAATAGGCATCGAGACGGTCTCCTTCCGATGCTCGGTCGTATTGCTGCCGTCGTAGGTCTCGCCATCGTCCTGCATATAATAGCGAAGATGTTCTATCGGGTCGTAGGGACCATCGCCACATACGGAACCAGCAAAGTGGAGTTCCGACGACAAGCCATTCTGTTCGATGAAACGGTGCGTGGCCAATGCCACTGAACCACCCTGCGAGTAGCCTACGCAGACGCTCTTCCAGTTATCCTCAAAGCGTGCAAGATCTGCACCATCGTCATTATCAACATTGGCTTCAAAGAGAGCCAATCCGTAGCGCACGCCATCCACCACCTGACGCGCTGTCAACTCCTGATAGAGGTAAGGATGGGCGCGATTCTTGGATACGCCGTAGCCCTCGTAGTCGGGCAAAATGACCAAGCAGCAGGGCTGGCGAACAAAGTCATAGCGCGTGTAGAAAATCTGCATGCCTACATCGGTCATCCACGAGAGGACGCCGCCGGTCCGATTGTACTCCGTTGGACACTCGTAGTTGCTCGTGATGGTGACATGACAGCCAATAATCAGATTGTTTGGCTTGGCAGCCACACCGTCAGTCACCATCTTTGTGGGAACAGCCATCAGCGACGAAAGCGTCACCCGATTGCCGTCGGCATCCACCGAAGGATAGTTATAGGAATACAACTTGGCAGAAGGGCCATCAGCCCATCCCTCCGATTGCAACTCATTGGCACTGACACGACGCCGTGCACGTGCAGGACCGACCTTGTCGGGACTGACAACGTGGATGGAATCGTTGTCGAAAAATGCATAGTTGACAGCCGTCACCTCCACGTCGGCAACACTGACAGGCTGCGACGGGTCGATGGCAAATTCCTGCGCCTGTACGCTTATGGCAGTCATTAGGACGACTGCCAGTAATGCAATACGGTGGATGAGTTTCTTCTTCATATTCATAGGGCTTATTTATAAACGATTGAGTTAACCACTATTATGTTATAATGCAGCAAAGATACAAAAAAAATCTTTCACATTTATTAGAACATTCTTAAAAAACATTAAATGGAAACTTCGGCAACTTAGACTGTATTATTTTGTGGTTTTCGAAAAAAAGTTGTATTTTTGCTTAGGAAAATGAAGTGTCGGATTGTATATAGGTAAAAGGCGGCTGAAAAATCCGCCCTGAATGACAAGACAGATGACAGACAAACGAGAATTCGAAACGGTTTTCAGACGTTATTACGACGGGATGTTCCGACTGGCATGGAGAATGCTGGGCGATGAGGCTGAGAGCAAGGATGTGGTGAGCGACGTGTTCGCCCATCTGCTGAATAAGGTCCGTCGTGGTGAATTTGAGATCCGTAACAACGACACACTTCAGGCTTATTTGCAGACAAGCGTCCGCAACCGCTGTATCAATCTGCTAGTGCACAAGCAGAAAGAGCAGCAGATGCAGCAGGCCGTGGTGGTTGAGATGGCCACCCCCGAACAAACGGCAGAACAAGAACAACTGCAGATGCTTCATCACTACATCGACAGGCGTATGCCTAAGCTGTCGCAACAGATTCTCCGCCTGCGCTACCAGCAAGGGTTGAAGTACCGTGAGATAGCCGATGTGCTGCAAGTCAGCGAAGTCACTGTTCACAACCATCTGTCACAGTCACTAAAACAATTAAAGGATCATTTCAAAACATTAGGTTATGGAGTCAAATGACAATCTGGAACAGCTTCTCAAGCAGATGTACGCCAACGATTCCCTTCATGAAGAGGATATAGATACTTCTGATATCGTCGATGAAGAGTGGGTCAAGTTCGAAGCCGAACACTTCAAGGATGGAAGAAACTCAATTCTTAACTTCTTTAATTCCACAAAGAAGATCGCTGCCGTAATTATTGGTGTACTGATGCTGTCAGGTATTACCTATGCTGCCATCCGCATGATCAGCGGCAACACGCAAAGTGTACAGGAGGAGCAGACAGTAGCGGTAGAAAAAGTTCAACCATCAACAATCAACGCTCAACTTTCTGAGCCCGCTGATTCAACAGTATTACAACCAGTGGTATTCGAGAATTCCGAACTGGGCACGATACTTCGTGAGGTGGTATCATACTATCAGTGTGAGGTTGTCTATAAGAAAGAAAAGGCAAAACACATTCGTCTGTTTTTTACATGGGACAAGAAGCAGTCGTTAGACGAGGTTATCGAGATGTTCAACAAGTTCGAACGTTTCCACATCCGTCAAGAGAACCAGAAACTGATAGTTGAATAGTACTGAGAGAAATTGGAATAATTTGAATAATTCATCCCATAATAACAAATTATTATTTCAACAAGTGACGATTCATTACACATTAAAGATAGTTAGTAGATAATTATTCTTATTATTCTGATTTCTTTCAAAAAAAGACAAACAATGAAAAGAGTTTTATACATCATATTATTTAGTATTTGTGCTGTGGGCGTACAGGCCCAGAAGATCAGTCGTCAGTACCAGAACCAGTCGCTGTCGAAAGTGCTGGAGGACCTGAACACAGCTACCAGCGACAAGACCATTTATTTTATCTACGACGAACTGGAGGACTTCACTGTAACCACTAGCTTTCAGAACCTTCAGATTGCAGACGCTATCCGTGAGGTCATTGGTTTCTATCCGATGAAGGTGACCTACGATGGTGATAATATCTTTGTAGAGTGTACGCAAAAGGAGAGTACAAAGGTCATTGGTAGGGTAGTGGACGAAAAAGGTCAGCCCTTGGAGTTTGCCAATGTTTCGCTGCTCAAGGACACTGTCTTTATCAATGGCAGCGTGAGTAATGAGAATGGCGACTTCGTGATTCCCTGTCAGGCAAAGAACGTCACAGTGAAGGTGACCTGTATCGGATACAAGACTGTGACGAAGCCGGTTAGCGTGGGTGAGATCGGAACAATAGCCATGCAGCCCGAAACCTATACCATTAACGGCGTGGTGGTGAAAGGACAGATCCCGCAGTATAAGATGACTACAGGCGGTATGACCGTGGAAGTGCAGCACTCGTTACTCCACGATATAGGCAATGCCGACGATCTGCTGTCGATGATTCCAATGGTGCAGGGCAAAGATGGAAAGTTCGAAGTACTGGCCAAGGGAGAGCCTGAGATCTATATCAATAATAAAAAGGTGCGCGACATGGGCGATCTGAAGCGACTGAAGTCGGCTGACGTCAAGAGCGTGGATGTGATCACTGCCCCTGGCGCACGATATAATGCCGAGGTGAATGCTGTTATCCGCATCAAGACGCTCAAGCCTCAGGGCGACGGCTTCAGTCTGATGGCTACCACTGACACGTGGCGTAACAACAAGTGGAACAGCTACGACGATTTGACGCTGAAGTACCGTACTGGCGGTTTGGAAGTATTTGGTAACGTGGCACTCGACAATGGTCACTATTGCAATGATCAGGATGTTGACGAGGAACTGCATATCAGCAAGGACCTGTTCAATGCTCACGCCGATCTCCCAGTCAGGAGTTCGTGGACGGAGATTCAGTATCAGGCAGGCCTGAGTTACGACTTCAGCACGGATCATTCCATCGGTCTTAGTTTCTCTTCGCAGAAGAACCTCTATAACTGTTTCAAGTCGGACATGAACCAGCGCTATCTGAAGAACGGCGCCTTTGACGCTGATGTGCGTCTGACGACGGATATACGTGAGAAGGACAAGCCAGTGTGGGAGTTGAACACGTACTACATAGGCAAGGCAGGCAAGCTGGGCATTGACCTGAACGCCACTGTGCTGCGACGCCAGTCGGAGAACAACAACAACCAATATGAGATGAGCGGTGAATATGGCAATCGAACCCTCACCACGCGGACGACGGAGGACGACAGGTTGGTGGCTGCGAAGCTGGTGCTGGACTATCCCATCTGGGAAGGTACGCTGAGCGGTGGCTCGGAGGCGACATCGACCATGAGTCATGGCCACAACCGGAACGAGGAGAACATCATACCGGAGTCGGACAACGAGGTGTCGGAGAGGAACATCGCCGGCTTCGCCGAATACGAGAGAATGTTCAAAGTTGATAATTCAATGTTCAAGGTGAATGCAGGTCTGCGCTTTGAACACGTGGAGACCGACTACCATTCGTTCGGCATCTCGCAGTCGGAACCCAGTCGCATTTACAACGACTGGTTCCCCAACCTCTCTGTAGCCTGGCAGAAGGACAAATGGAGCGCACAGCTGAGCTACAGCAAGCGCATTACGCGTCCACCCTATCAGATGCTGACTTCAATGATCGTGTACGACAGTCGAATCCTTTACGAAGGCGGTAACCCGTTGTTGCGCCCCTCAGTAAGGCAGAGCATCGACTTCAACCTGACCTATTCGTGGCTGACCTTCGTGACAGGATTTACCCGTGAGAACGACTTCTTTACCCACGTTGGTAATGTGTACGACGAGGAGAATGATATCGCGATCTTTCAGCCTGATAACTTCGACCATCAGGATCGTGTCTATGCAACCCTCGTAGCCTCACCGAAACTCGGATGGTGGCAACCACAAGTAACGTTGCACTACTATCAGCAGATGTTCGACGCAGAGGCCTACGGCGTGCCGAAGAAACTCAACAAGCCCGAGTTCAGCTTTAACGTGAACAGTTGGTTTGTCATCAATCCCACCACGAAGGCCTTGGTACGCGTTAACTACACTGGTAGCAACCATTGGGGATTCATGTATCGCGGAAGTAACTTTACCACGAGTGCCCGTGTGCAGAAGGATTTCTGGAATGGACGACTGTCAGTTGCGCTCTATGCCAATGATATCTTCCGCACGGGCAAGACCAAAGTGACCACTTACTATGCCATTGGTAAGACGGCTCAGGACGTTTATACCTATACACAGGCAGTGGGTCTCACGCTGAGTTACAACTTCAATGTTACCGGTTCGAAGTATAAAGGTACTGGTGCTGGTAACGAAGAGAAGAACCGACTGTGAAATTACCTTAATTGTTTTGCTGATCATGTAATAAAGGACTACCTTTGTACAACAAATATAGTGAACATATAGAAAAGGATATATTAAACATGAAAAAAAGATTCATTACTAATTTTCGGGGTATCATGTTCCCCCTGCTCGCCCTTGTCGCAATGACAGGGCGAGCTCAGGTTAATCCAACCTCTGCCCTGGTTGGTTCATGGTCGGGCAAGCTCAATGCAGGTATGGTGTCGCTGACACTGGTGCTCAATCTGGAACAGGCTGACGGTTATGTTGTAGTAACGCTCGACAGTCCTGACCAGGGTGCCAAGGGTATTTCTGCATTTAAGGAGTATCTGAGCGACGACTCAATAGCCATCAAGATAGAGAACCTCAGGATGACCTATCGCGCCCGACTAAAAGACGGGAAGCTCGATGGTACGTTCACCCAGATGGGACAGTCGTTGCCTCTCGTGCTGACAAGGGGAGAGGTGGCCAAGGCGAAGCGACCGCAGATGCCGCAACCGCCATTCCCTTACGAGACAGAGGAGGTGACGTTCAGAAATGAGGCTGATGGTGCTACATTGGCAGGCACCATCACCTATCCTGTGGGCTACGACAAGAAGCAGAAACCGATGGTAGTGTTGATGGTGTCGGGCAGCGGACAGCAGAACCGCGACGAGGAACTGTTTGATCATAAACCGTTCTTTGTCATTGCCGACTATCTGGCGCGTCAGGGCATCGCCACGCTGCGCTATGACGACCGTGCCACGGGGAAGTCAACGGGCGGTGATGTGAAGAATGCCACCTCGCTCGACTTCATGCGTGACGCCGCAGCAGGACTCGACTATCTGCGTAGTAGGAAGGAATTCAAGAAGGTAGGACTGCTCGGTCATAGCGAGGGTGGTCTCATCGCATTCTTGCTGAGTGCACGTAAGAAGACGGATTTCATCGTTTCCATGGCTGGTCCTGGTGTGAAGGGTGATACCTTGCTCGCCGCACAGAGCAATCGTATCTTTACGCTCTCAGGACAGCCCGCCATGATGACCGTTGAGAATTATCGTCAGCAGAAGGAAGTGCAGGAGATGCCGTGGCTGCAGTGGTTCATTGACTACGACCCGTCGGCTGACATCCGCAATACCCGCTGTCCTGTGTTCGCCTTGAACGGCGATCGTGACTGTCAGGTCATCTCTTCGCAAAACCTCACGGCCATTCAGCAACTGCTGCCCAAGTCGAAGAAGAACCACATCAAGGAATATCCCGAATTAAACCACCTCTTCCAGCACTGCACCACAGGTATTCCCACCGAGTACGGTCAGATCGAGGAAACCATTTCTCCAGAGGTGTTACAGGATATTGCCAATTGGATCAAAGGACTCTAATTCTTCAGCAGGACAAAGCCTTCCATAAGTTGTCCTGAGGTAATGGAGCCTCTGCAATGATCTGCTTTTTGCTCACGGGATGGATAAACTCCACGCGGCGGGAAAGGAGCGAGATACTGCCATCAGGATTACTCCGTTTGGCTCCGTATTTCAGATCCCCTTTGATGGGACATCCAATCTTTGCCAGCTGACAGCGGATTTGATGGTGTCTGCCCGTAAGCAGGTTCACTTCGAGAAGCATATAACGGTCGGATACCCCAATTACCCGATATTTCAGTACCGCTTTCTTTGAGTGAGGAACCTCATGATCGTAAGCGTAGCTCTTGTTCTGTTTCTCATTGCGGGTCAGCCAATGTTCCAAAGTTGTCCACTCCTCATTGTTTACCTCAACCTTCTCTGTTGTTACATCTGGCTTCCCCACAATCGCCCAATAGGTCTTATGGACCTCACCCTGGGCAAACATCCGGTTAAGACGCTCCAAGGCTTTTGAGGTGCGGGCAAAGACAACCAGACCGCTAACAGGGCGATCCAATCGATGTGTCACGCCAAGAAACACTGCTCCTGGCTTGGCATATTTCTCCTTGATATGAGCCTTTACGGTTTCAGACAAGGGTACATCACCTGTTTTGTCACCTTGTACTATCTCACCGCTTTCCTTGCTCACAATGATAATGTGATTATCTTCATATACTACCTGCATACGCTTTCCTCTTCTTTTTACAAAGGTAATGATAAATCAGTGACATCATCAAGGATTAGATTATCTTTTAACGATAATTATCCATCGTAACGTGGAAAAGAATATAAGATTTTCTTTGATTTATGCTCACTAATTAGTAACTTTTTACTACTTTTGCAGTTAGAATCAGAGAAACGTGATGAAGAAAGCGTTGAAATGGACGGCTATAGCCGTTGCCATCCCTATTCTGCTGATTGTATTGTTAGCGGTACTGCTTTATCTGCCCCCAGTACAGAACTGGGCGGTAAAGCAGGTAGCACGCGTAGCCTCAGAGAAGACGGGTATGGAGATCACGGTGGAGCATGTTAACCTGGAGTTTCCGCTGAATCTCGGCGTGGAGGGTCTGCGTGTATTGCAGCCCAATGATTCCCTTCCTGAGCAGAAAGACACGGTAGCCGATGTTCGTAAACTGGTTGTCAATGTGCAACTATGGCCCTTGTTCAAGAAACAAGTGGAGATCGATGCTTTGGATTTCACCGACCTGACCTTCAATACCACGCATTTCGTGCCCGAAGCCAGGGTGAAAGGTAAGGCGGGAAGCATGCACATAGCCAGTCATGGCATCGACCTGAAAGGTGAAAAGTTGCGTATCAACGAGGCACAGTTGAGTGATGCCCGCATCGATGTACAACTGAGTGATACCGTTCCACCCGACACGACGAAGAGTGAGAACTTCTGGAAGATCTCCGTTGACCAGCTGAATATCGAACGCAGTGACGTGACTGTCCATATGCCTGGCGATACCCTGCAGATGGCAGCCCATCTGGGAAAGGTGGCGGCCGAGGAGGGATTCTTCGATTTATATAAAGGTGAGTATAAGGTAAAACGCCTTGATTGGAACGATGGTGCCCTGACCTATGACGATCGTTCCGCACCCAAGGTGAAAGGTCTTGACTACAACCACCTGAACGTAAGCAATATCCAGTTGGGTGTTGACTCCCTTTCGTACAGTTCTCCCAAACTGAGTCTGAATGTTCGTAACTGTTCATTGAAGGAGCAGAGCGGATTGGAGGTGACGGAACTGAAAGGCGGGTTTGCCATGGATGATAAGAAATTCTATCTGCCCGACCTGAAACTGCGCACTCCGGAATCAAGTCTGGACGCGCATGTCGTAATGGATCAGAACGCCTTTGACGAAAAAGCACCGGGAAAGATTCATCTTACGGCTGATGGTTCCTTTGGGAAACAGGATATCATGCGCTTCTTGGGTGGTATGCCTACCAAGTTCATCCGTCAGTGGCCTAATCAGCCTCTGACCGTGAAGACCGTTCTGTCAGGTAACATGAACCGTATTGAGTTCACCGGACTGAATGCCAAACTGCCTTCCGCCTTCAACATCAATGCGCAGGGCTATGTGATGAATCCTATGGATCCTGATAAGATGGTGGCAGATGTCAACCTTGATGCCAAGACCTATAACATTAACTTCCTGACTTCTTTAGTGGATCCGAAGACACTTGAGGGAATCCGCATTCCACAAGGTATCGGCGTGAAAGGTAACTTCAAGGCCGATGGTAGCAGGTATCGTGCAAACTTCACCGCCACCGAAGGGAAGGGTAGTGTGAAAGGAAAGGCTGATATCGATACGAAGACCATGCAGTATCAGACCACCATGACGGTGAATAACCTCCAGTTGCGCCATTTCCTGCCAGGATATGAAATGGGTGCCTTTACGGGTGATATCGACCTCAAGGGCAGCGGTACTGATTTCCTCTCACCCAAGACCAACCTACAGGCTAAGGCTCGCATCAAAAAGTTCCAATATGGACAGTACAACCTGGATGGCATGAATGCCACGGCCACGGTGAAGAACGGTAGGATGCGTGCGGATATCGATGCGAACAATCCTTTGCTGAAGGGTCAGTTCACCCTGGATGCCCTTACGAACAAAAAGAATATCAAGGCTACGATAGCCGCTGATGTGCTGCATGCCGACCTCTACAAACTGCATCTGACCGACGAGCCGATGACGGTAACGATGTGCGGTCATTTTGATGTGGCTACTGATATGAACGACTTCTACCAAGTACAGGGCATGGCTTCTGATATCACCGTGACAGACAAGACCCAGCAATACCGTCCTGACGATATCGTATTGGATGTGCTGACCCGTCGTGATACGACACATGCTGTGGTGGATTGCGGTGATTTCCATCTCGACATGGATGCGAGTGGTGGCTACAAGCAGTTGATGAAGGTGGGTGACCAGCTCATGGCCGAAGTGAACAAACAGGTAAAGGAGAAGCATATCGACCAGATGGCTTTGCGCCGCAGGTTCCCCACAGCGAAGATTAGGATGCATACGGGGAACGATAACTTCTTTGTACGTTTGCTGGAACGTGAGGGCTATTCGTTTGCGAATGCCGATATCGATATGGTGACCTCACCGGAGGAAGGACTGAACGGAAAGATGCGTATCCTGTCATTCATGGCTGATAGCGTGCAGTTGGATACCATACGACTGAATTTTGTGTCAGACAGCACGAATATCACCTTTAACGGTCAGGTGCGAAACAATAACAAGAACCCGCAGTTCGTGTTCAACACCCTGTTTGACGGTTATCTTCTAGAGAAGGGTGCCGGCGTGAACCTGCGTTACTATGACGAGAAGGATCAGTTGGGTGTACGCCTCGGTGCTGAGGCTGCCATGGAGGACAACGGTATTCGTCTGCACCTGCTTTCGAAGGATGCGGTCATCGCCTACCGTCCTGCACGTATCAATGATGACAACTATGTGTTCTTAGGAGATAACCGGCGCGTTTCTGCCCAGCTGGAGATCCTCGCTGATGATGGAACGGGTTTGAAGGTCTATTCTAATGATGAGAACGTAGAGGCCCTACAGGATATCACGCTTTCATTAAACAAACTGAATCTTGAGGAACTGGTGTCGGTGATTCCTTATATGCCTGACATCAAGGGATTCCTAAATGGTGACTTCCACTATGTGCAGGATGGTGATCACTTTACCGTATCTTCCTCGATGGAAGGAAACGGTTTGTACTACGAGGGTAATAAGATGGGTAACCTGGGCACGGAGTTCGTCTATATGCCGATGGAAGACGGGTCGCACTTCGTGGATGGAACCCTGGCCGTGGAAGGTATGGAGGTGGGAACGATCTCGGGAACTTATCAGCCGAAGGGTAAGGAGAACATGGACTTGGTGGTGAACCTGGCCCGATTGCCGATATCACTTGTTAACGGTTTCATTCCCGATCAGCTGTTTGGCTTCAAGGGTTATGGCGAAGGAGAGCTGACCGTAAAGGGCTCACTTGACCAGCCGAAGGTGAATGGTGAGGTATTCCTCGACTCTTGTCATCTGGTTAGCGTTCCTTATGGCATGGATCTGCGTTTCAGTAACGACCCGGTACGTATCGTTGGCAGTCATCTGCTCTTGGAGAATTTCGAGATGTATGCGCATAACGAGAACCCGCTAAACCTTGCGGGAGATATCAATTTCTCCAATCTCGACAGGATCACCATGAACGTCAGGATGCGGGCTGACAACTATGAGATTATCAATGCCAAGGAACAGCCGAACAGTGTGGCCTTCGGTAAGGCCTTTGTAAACTTCTTCGGAACACTTAGCGGTCCGCTGGAGAACCTGAGTATGCGTGGTAAGCTGGATGTGCTGGGTACGACGGATTTGAGTTATGTGCTGCGCGACTCTCCATTGACTACCGATAACCAGTTGGATGAACTGGTGAAGTTCACTGACTTTACCGATACCACAGAGACCATTGTGACGCGTCCGCCCCTGAATGGCTTCCGCATGGATCTCACCATGGATGTGGCCAAGGGTGCTCATATCATGGCTTACTTGAATGCCGACCACTCGAACTACATCGACTTGATGGGTGGTGGAAACCTGCGTATGCAGTATAATACGGCAGATAACCTCCGACTGACGGGTCGTTATACACTTGACAACGGTGAGATGAAATACTCATTGCCCATCATCCCGTTGAAGACCTTTACTATCCGAGACGGCAGCTATATCGAGTTTACGGGTGATCCGATGAATCCTACCCTGAATATCACGGCCACGGAGAAGACCAAGGCCACCGTGTCGAATGCCAATGGAGTGGGGCGCGGCGTGAACTTCGAATGTGGCGTGATCATCACCAAGACGTTGAATGACATGGGACTGGAGTTCACACTTGATGCGCCTGAGGATATGGCACTGCACAACGAACTGCAGCAGATGAGTGTGGAGCAGCGGGGTAAGCTGGCGGTTACCATGCTTACTACGGGTATGTACCTGGCCGACGGTAACACCAGCGGTTTCTCTATGAACGGTGCTTTGAGCAGTTTCTTGGAGAACGAGATCAACAATATCACAGGTAATGCCCTGCGCACGCTCGACCTCTCTATCGGTCTGGATAATGCCACGGATGCCTCTGGTACCATGCATACCGACTATTCCTTCCGTTTCGCTAAGCGGTTCTGGAACAATCGTGTGAAGATATCAGTAGGTGGAAAGGTGTCGACAGGTGCGCAGAACGCCTACGGCAACGAGTCGTTCTTCGACAATGTCACTCTCGAGTATCGTTTGGATGACACGGCGAACAAGTATGTCAAGCTGTTCTTCGATAACAACAGTTATGACTGGCTCGAAGGGTACACCCAGGAATATGGTGGTGGTTTTATCTGGCGACGCACGCTGCAGCATTTCAAGGACATCTTTAGGTTCAAGAGTGATGAGCAACAGATCATACCGCTGATAGATACACCTATTCAGGATTCACTGATACGGAAGGAAGTGGTTGTGCCAGATTCAATTTTTGTGAGGAAGAAAGATGAGAATTGACGATATAAATAGTATGGTGATGAGGGGATGGCGATGGCTGTTCGTATGCTGTTGCACCTTGGTATGGTGCTCCTGTTCTACTACGAAGGGAGTACCTGAGGGGGATCAGCTGTTTATCGGACTGACCAAGATCGATTACCAGGACTACGAGCGCAACGATAACTTCATCGATACACAGGTGGAGGTTGAGGCGGCCCTGGCCACAGCACCCAATGGTGCCCTGTTCGGCAGTAGTTACTACCGTACTCCGTTCCCTTATGGCTTATGGATTTGGAATTCATTCAATGACAAAGAGAGTGCCTTTGCCAAGTGGATGACGAAGTCGTTCGGTAAGCAGCCGGTACTGATGAGTTGGGTGAATCCTGCCCTGCGTGCCTCAGTGGCACAGTCGGTACTTCGCAAATACGGCTATTTCCGTGGCTCCGTCACCTACGATACCATTCCCCGGAGGAATCCCAAGAAAGCCAAGATTGGCTATACAGTGAAGATGGATCATCTGTTCACTGTTGATAGTATCGACTATGTGAACTTCCCTGAGGGAGCTGACAGTCTGATACAAACCACCATGGATGAGGCGTTGATTCGTACAGGTGATGCCTTTACCGTTCCTGCACTGGATGCAGAGCGTACCCGTATCACCAACCTCTTCCGCAATAACGGTTACTACTATTTCCAGAATAGTTATGCCTCTTATCTGGCGGATACACTTGCCGTTCCGGGTAAGGTACAGTTGCGTTTGCAGGCAGCTGATGACCTCCCGGAAGAGGCGACGCATAAGTGGTATATCGGAAAGGTAACCATCGATCTAAGACGACAGTTCATGCAGGAGTTGACCGACTCTATGGGACGCCGCTCCTTCAAGGTACGCTTCCATGGTCGTCGTCCACCTGTCCGTCTGAGCGTCATCATGAACAACATGAAACTACGTCATGGTCAGCCCTACAGCTACGACAAATACTTGGAATCGGTAGCGAAGATCAACAGTACGGGTATCTTTGGCATGGTGGACTTCAACTTCACCCCACGTGTATCACCCTTTACCTCGTATCAGGACACGCTCGACCTAAGTATCGACTGCGTGCTTGACAAGCCGTATGATTGCTATATCGAGACAAATCTGAAGAACAAGACATCAGGTAGGATCGGACCAGAGGTGGTGTTGGGTTTCACCAAGCGTAATGCCTTCAGGGGTGGAGAGTTGCTTGACGTCAACTTGCACGGCTCTTACGAGTGGCAAAGGGCACAAGGCTCTTCAGGTAGTAAACGACTGAACTCGTATGAGTATGGTATTAGTGCCTCGCTGGAGTTCCCTCGCATCGTATTACCTTGGCGTGAATGGTTGGAACAGAAGGCAAGCAGGAGAAGGGAGACCGCCCTCAGGGATACAACCACGCACCATTCGAGAACCCATCGTCGTTCTGTACAGCGTTACTACAGTACCCCGTCAACGCTTGCGCAGTTGTCGCGTACCACCTTGAACCGTCCCAGTTATTTCAAGATGGTGAACTTCACGGGTGAATGGACCTACCGTTGGCAGAAAACCCAGAACCGTCGTCATGAGCTGAGTCCGCTTACCATCACCTACCAGCATCTGGTACATACCACTCATAGCTTCGACAGCATTGTGAACAGTAATCCTTACCTTACCGCCACGATGCATGATGTGTTCATCCCCAAGATGCGCTACACCCATTACTATGCGAGTCCGTCATCCATGCATCATCCGATTACCTGGGAGACAACGGTGTCAGAGGCGGGTAACCTATCTTCGTTGGCCTATATGGCCTTTGGTAAGAAATGGGATACTGAGGACAAGGAGATGTTCAAAAATCCCTACTCACAGTTCGTGAAGATTGAGACGGATTTTACGAAGCATTGGCGACTGAGTAGTACGTCGCAGTTGGTGGGACATATCAATGCGGGTGTGATCTATGCCTATGGCAATAGTAAAAAGGCCCCGTTCAGTGAGATGTTCTATGTGGGCGGTGCAAACAGCATCCGTGCCTTTACTGTAAGGAGTATCGGTCCTGGAAACTTCAAACCCATGGAGGAGGCGGGCTTCTCGTATCTGTTCCAAAATGGTGATATCAAGTTGCTAGGTAACCTCGAATACCGCACCCGACTGTTCAGTGGCTTATACGGTGCCATCTTCCTCGATGGCGGAAACGTGTGGAGCATGAAGGAGGATTATGGAGATGCCGCTACGGATGCGGCCATGGAGGGCACAGGGTTCAAGTTCGACAGGTTCTATCGACAGATGGCGTTGGGAACGGGTATTGGACTGCGTTACGACCTTGATTTCCTCGTGCTTCGTCTCGACTGGGGTATTGGTCTGCATGTGCCTTACGACACAGGAAAGAGCGGATTCTATAATATCCGTCGCTTTGGTGACGGACAGGCGTTGCATATCGCCGTGGGCTATCCATTCTAAGGAATGTTAATTTGTCGTGTCTATGGCAGATTCTGCCCAAAATGTATTACTTTTGCATCAACAATACAAATGGATTAACAATAGAAGAAGATGAAACCTACTCTTTTTTTGCTCGCTGCTGGCATGGGAAGCCGTTATGGCGGACTGAAGCAGCTCGATGGTCTGGGACCTAATGGCGAGACTATCATGGACTATAGTATATACGATGCCATCCAGGCCGGATTCGGTAAGGTGGTATGGGTAATCCGCAAGGACTTCGAAGAGCAGTTCCGTACGCAGATCCTGTCGAAATATGAGGATAAGATTCCTTGTGAACTGTGCTTCCAAGGTCTCGATGCTCTGCCCGAGGGATTCACCGTTCCTGAAGGTCGTGTGAAGCCGTGGGGTACTAACCATGCTGTACTCATGGGCAAGGATGTGATCAAGGAACCCTTCCTGGTTATCAACTGCGATGATTTCTATAACCGTGATGCCTTTATGGTTATCGGCAAATATCTGAGTGAACTGCCGGAGGGTGCGCGCAACCAGTATGCCATGGTGGGCTTCCGTGTGGGAAACACCTTGTCAGAGAACGGTACTGTGGCCCGTGGCATCTGTTCAAAGGATGAGCAGGATCACCTCACAACCGTTGTAGAGCGTACGGAGATTGTGCGTTGCGCCGAGGATGGCTCCAATGCGGGTGCCGCTAATGAGCCAATTCGCTACAAGGATGAGGAAGGCAAGTGGGTGACCGTGGATGATGTGACCCCTGTATCCATGAATATGTGGGGCTTCACGCCCGACTATTTCGAGTACTCTGAGGCTTATTTCAAGGAGTTCCTCAGCGACCCGAAGAATATGACGAACCTCAAGGCAGAGTTCTTCATCCCACTGATGGTGAACAAGCTCATCAACGAGAAGACCGCTACCGTTAAGGTGCTTGATACAACGAGCAAGTGGTTTGGTGTTACCTACGCTGCTGACCGTCAGTCAACCGTAGACCGCATCCAGCAGTTGGTTGATGAGGGTGTATATCCAGCAAAGCTGTTTTAGAATTGATAATTGAGAATTAGCATTGGAAATTGAAATTCTTTCTGAAGAGCAATGTGTGCAGCTTCGCAATCTAATTGCCGAAGCTCAGCACATCATTGTCTGCTGTCATCAGAACCCTGATGGTGATGCCATCGGTTCCAGTCTGGCTTGGGCGGAGTATCTTCGGATGCATGACAAGGATCCGATGATTGCCGTGCCGGATAAGTTCCCTGACTTCCTTCAGTGGATGCCGGGAACGGAGAGAATCGTGCGCTACGATAAGCATACGGAGCGGGTAGAAGAGGCATTCGCACAGGCAGATCTGGTGTTCTGTCTCGACTTTAACCGTCCTGAACGAATGGAGAAGATGGGGGAGGTGATGGCGGCTTCATCGGCAAAGAAGGTGATGATCGACCATCATCCTGATCCTACCATCGATACGGTTCTCTGTATCTCCCATCCTGAGATGAGTAGCACGAGTGAACTGCTCTTCAGGGTAATCTGGCAACTGGGTGGTTTTGAAGAGATGACACGCAAGATGGCCGTGCCTATCTATTGCGGAATGATGACGGATACGGGCGGCTTTACCTATAACTCAAACCGTCCTGAAATCTATTTCATTATCAGTCAGTTGCTCACCAAGGGGTTCGACAAAGACAAGATATACAGGAATGTGTATAACAACTACAGCGAGTGGCGACTCCGTCTGATTGGCTATGTGTTGTACCAGAAACTGAATGTGATTCCTGAGAAACATGCCTCATACTTCTGTCTGACAAGGCAAGACCTCAAACGCTTCCACTATCTCAAAGGTGATGCGGAAGGCTTGGTCAATATGCCATTACAGATCAGAGGGATGAAACTGAGTATCTCCCTCCGTGAGGATACGGAACGTGATAACTTGATATGGGTGAGTCTGCGCAGTGTGGATGATTTCTCTTGTACCAATGTGGCGGAAACCTATTTCAACGGCGGTGGTCATCTTAATGCTTCAGGTGGACGACTGGAATGCTCCATGGAGGAGGCGGAGAAGATTGCACAGCAGGCTATCAGGGAGTTGGAAGGGTAAGAGATATATTAAGTAATCCTAATTTATCTTTTCTCATCTCTCTTTTCTCATTTTTTCTCCTTACCTTTGCACCCAAATAATAAAATTGAAGATGAAAAGAACAATTATAGCAGTATTCTCGTTGGTCGCTCTCTTATTCGTGACCAGTTGTAGTCATTACGAAACGTATGCTGAGCAGACCGAGAAGGAGCGTAATGCCATACGGGAGTTCCTCACAGATCGGAAGATTAACGTGATCAGCGAGGCTACCTTCAAGGCACAGAACTACACCACGGATGTGAGCAAGAACGAGTTCGTACTCTTCGACAACACGGGTGTTTACCTCCAGATCGTTCGTAAAGGCTGCGGCTCTCCCATTGCCAATGGCGAGACAACCAGTGTGCTCTGCCGCTTCAAGGAGTATAATATCCTTACCGACTCCCTTATCCTCACCAATGAGGTGATGAAGCTGTCGTATCTGGTGGATAAAATGAACGTGACGCGTACCAGTGATTCCTTTACTGCCTCTTTTGTGGAGGGTGCGATGTTGACACAGTATAATAATGCTTCTGTTCCTGCCGGCTGGCTGGTACCGTTGCTCTATATCAATGTGGGACGTCTGGAGAAGAAAGAGGACGAGATTGCGAAGGTGAACATCATCGTTCCCCATTCACAAGGACATCAGTCATCTATGACAGGTGTCTATCCATGCTATTATGAAATAACCTATCAAAAAGGAAGATAATTATGACTTTGATTAAATCCATATCTGGCATCCGCGGAACCATCGGCGGATCAACTGGTGATACCCTGAACCCGTTAGACATTGTCAAGTTCGTAACGGCGTATGCTACCTTTATTAACAAGAATGCAAAAAGCAAGAAGATCGTGGTTGGTCGCGATGCTCGCATCTCTGGTGAGATGGTAAAGAACGTGGTGTGTGGCACACTGATGGGCTACGGCTTTGATGTGATCAATATCGGATTGGCTACAACGCCTACCACAGAACTGGCAGTACGCATGAGCGGCGCTGATGGTGGTATCATCATCACTGCTAGTCATAACCCCCGTCAGTGGAATGCCCTGAAGCTGCTCAACAGTGAGGGTGAGTTCCTGAACAAGGAAGAGGGTAACGAGGTACTGGCTATTGCTGAGGCTGAGGCTTTCGAGTATGCCGACGTGGATCATCTGGGTCATTATATTGAGGATAACTCATTTGACAAACGACATATCGATAGCGTACTTGCTCTCCAGTTGGTGGATGTGGATGTCATCAAGAAGGCTCATTTCCGCGTTTGTGCAGATACCATCAACAGCGTAGGTGGCGTGATCCTTCCTGAACTGTTCAAGGCCTTGGGTGTTGACTATGAGATCTTGAATGGTGAGCCTAATGGCGACTTCGCCCATAACCCCGAACCATTGGAGAAGAACCTCACGGGTATCATGGATAAGATGCGTGAGGGTGGCTTTGATTTAGGCATTGTCGTGGATCCCGATGTGGATCGTCTGGCTTTTATCTGCGAGGACGGTAAGATGTTCGGTGAGGAATATACGCTTGTCAGTGTAGCCGACTACGTGCTTTCTCATACAAAGGGTAATACAGTATCCAACCTCAGTTCCACCCGTGCCCTTCGTGATGTCACAGAGAAGCATGGTGGTGCTTATGCTGCCGCAGCCGTAGGTGAGGTTAATGTCACCACCAAGATGAAGGAAGTAGGTGCTGTTATCGGTGGAGAAGGTAATGGTGGTGTGATCTATCCTGAGAGTCATTACGGTCGTGATGCCCTCGTAGGTATCGCCCTGTTCCTGTCATCATTGGCACAGAAAGGCTGTAAGGTATCAGAACTGCGTGCCACTTTCCCCAACTATTTCATTGCCAAGAACCGCATTGACCTCACACCTTCTACTGATGTAGATGCCATCTTGGTAAAGGTGAAGGAGATGTATGCAGGACAGGAAGGTGTTGCCGTGAACGATATCGACGGTGTGAAGATAGATTTCCCCGACCAATGGGTACACCTCCGCAAGAGCAACACCGAGCCCATCATTCGTGTTTATAGCGAGGCTGCCTCCATGGAAGCCGCTGATGCACTGGGCAAGAAGATCATGCAGGTGGTTTACGACATGCAGTAATTGTAGACAAAGAAGCATAATGCCTATAACTTTATGAGATAGGCAATACTTACCATGAATGTGCATACCTTCCAAGGTGTGCACTTTCTTTTTTTGAGAAGTCTCCCAAACTCCCTCTTATCCCTTGTGGTTGTTATACTTCACAAGCAGGATTACGCCGATGACGGCAATCATGAATTCGAGAACTACTATAAAAAAGTAGGTCATAATAAAATAGTTTAATGTTGCGCCTCACACCCTTACATCGAGAGCATCGGCATAATAGCCGTGGAAGGCTGGTCTTCAGACTTTCCTCCACTCACCGACGCCTTCTCGCCCAAATGGACAATGGCATTGTATTGCAAGCGCAACAACCATCGAGTAAAGCTCAATGGCTTTTGTCGGTGAGCCATAAAGGAGTTCACTGCTGCGGGACAGTCGAGGATTCACACCTGGTCGGATATCCGACCTTTTCTCGCCATGCAAAACAGAAGCAAGCTTCGCTCTGGATTTGGCTTACGAAAACGTTCCCAATTAAGCACAGTTAAGTGCACCTTCACGGGTGAATCTGTTCAGAATCACGTTGCAAAGATAGTGTAAAAAATCGTTTTAGCGAAAAGAATACGAAGATATTTTCTTCCTTTTGTGTTTATTTCTTTTTCAGTCGCAAAACACCTACAGCATTCTCAGGCATCACGAACTCGAAAGAGCTATTTACGGTGCCAAGTGACTGCTTTTGAGGAGTAATAGCTTCGTTGTAATTGAATGTGTTATCTACGTCAGGATGACTGGAATAGTAGTTCTGGTCACCCTGGTTCTTTACGTTGAGGTCGTTCGAGGTGATGTATTCCATCTCGGCTGTGTAGGCATCAGCAACATCAAGATTCACGTTGATGGTCTTACCCTTTGCCTCAGCATTGACGAACTTCAGATAGATAGTACCCGTCTGCGTATCGATGGTGGGGGATGTATAGACCTTGCCATCTACCTCATTGCCTTGCTTCACATCCTGATACTTCAGTGCACGATTGCCACCCAACGAGAAGAGTTGCTGGTAGTAATAGTTGGTGGTGCGCCATAGACCACGGTTGTCAAACCAGATGAGGTTGGAGTTCCATTTGTTGTAGCCTTTCTTGCAGAACAAGGGGGCATAGGCGGCCATCACTACCATGTCAGAGTTACGTTCCAAACTTAGCCAGTAGGCTGCCTCAGCCAATGTGGAGCGGTAGGCGTTGTTGGTATTGTTATTGGCGAACTCGCCCACGAATACACGAGTGGGTTTACTGCGGTCGTAGGTGAGTCCTTGACTGCCGCGCTTGGCTCCTGGAGCATAGCGGTTACCCTGACTGAAGAACCATTCGTCGTTCTTGTAATAATGCTCATCCACGTAGGTATCGGGATATTTCGCATCAATCTCGGCATAGTTGTTATCAAACTCACGACCCGCATCACGAGCTCCGGCAGTAGAGACGATGATGATGTCGGGATACTTCGCCTTGACGGCCTTGTAGATGATATCGAAACGCTCCCAGAACTCCTTACCCTGGTTCTCGTTACCAATGCCGAGGTATTTCAGGTTGAATGGGGCGGGATGTCCCATCTGTGCACGCAGCTCACCCCATGTGGAGGTAACAGGACCGTTACAGAACTCGATGAGGTCGAGGGCATCCTTCACGAAGATGTTGTGGAAACGCTGACGGTCGGTCTCTGTTTCAAGTGGTGCGATATACGAGTGACCAACAAACTGACAGGTTACACCGTTGTTGAGCACGGGTAGCGGACTGGCTCCTAATGACTCTGCCATGAGGAAGTACTCATAGAAACCTACATATTGTGAGGTCCAATAGCCCCAATGGTTACGGAAACCGATGCGCTCTTCTGGATCTCCAATGGAGTTCTTCCAGAAAACTTGTCCGAAATAGTTTGGACCCTCTGAGGCGCAGCCGCCAGGGAAACGCATGAACTTGGGATGCAGGTTAGCAAGTGCCTCCATCATGTCCTTACGCAGCGGACCGTATTTGCCACCTTTCCACAAATGGGATGCTTCGGGCAGCAGGGTAACGAAATCGAGGAAGAACGTTCCTTCCTTGTCACCTGTGATCACCAACCTGCTGTCTATCGAACGCAGGGCCTTCAGACTACCACGATATTTCTTCCAGTCATTCTTCAGCTTAGAGATCTTGATGACGTTAGAGTTGATATTCCCGTTGAGATCTTCCAGCCAGATGCGCACCTTACCCTTGTATTGCTGTCCTTGGAGGTAAAGACCGAGATCATAACGTACTCCTGCCTCCACAGCCAAAGAGGGGCGTTGGGTATTATTGGAATAGATCGCATTGCGATCGCGAGAAGTGGGAACGATGCCATAGCCGTTAGCGGCAATGCCATAGCCACCACCTGCCTGCTGGATATCAAAGCGCACGCAATACTGAACGTAACGCTGCTCATCGTCGTATTTGTCATTCGGGTCGTAGTCGTACCTGCGTTGCAGTGCCTTCACCAGCGGATGGTCGCTCACAGCATGCGCCTGTCCAACTGCTCCATCCTTGCTCACCACGGTCCATCCGAAGAAGATGGTGTCGCTCTGTGAGAACTCGTTGGCAGGACCGTCAGGTACGTTATATGCCTGGAACGAGTTGTTCTGGATCATCTGCGCACAGATGCCACCGTCTAACGACTGGTTGATGTCTTCGAAGAAGATACCGCTGAGGGTAGGACTGACCTCAATACCTAAGTCCTTCGTGTTGATACTCAGTTGACGATGTTCTGTCTGTGCCCAGCCTTGCATCAGCACAGTGGTCAGTAACGCTGCGGTTACCCAAATGCTCTTTTTCATGTCTCTAATAAATTAGTTTGCGCAAAATTAGTAATAATTCCTCAATTATTAGTCATTTTGTCTTATAAAATTCGTACCTTTAACTTCGTTGAAGGTACTTCCTTTCTGAAAAACATAAAAAGCTTTTGTTTTTCGCTCACTTATTCGTACCTTTGGTTTCACCGAAGGTACTTTCGTTCGGAAATGAAAAGAAAAACTCGTTTTCCTTTTGCATTTCTCTCACTTATTCGTACCTTTGTACTACGATGAAGAAACTATGTCGATACATATCTGATTATATGGGCGTGCTGGTACTGGCAGCTGCCGTGCTGGCATTGGTGTTCCCAGACGTATTTGCCATGATTCGTCCTACAGTGATCAACTACCTGCTGGGCGTGGTGATGTTCGGTATGGGACTCACGTTGAACCTGCATGATTTCAAGATCGTATTCAGTCGTCCTAAGGATGTAATCATTGGTTGTCTGGCACAGTTCACCATCATGCCGTTGCTGGCATGGGCATTATCACGAGCGTTCTCGCTTGACGAGGCATTGGCTCTCGGTGTGGTATTGGTAGGTTGTTGCCCTGGCGGTACTGCCTCGAACGTGATCACTTATCTGGCCAAGGGTGACCTGGCCCTCTCTGTGGGTATGACGGGTGTTTCTACCTTGCTCGCTCCGTTCCTTACTCCTCTGCTCACCTGGGCATTGGCAGGAAAGAGTGTGCATGTGGATGTGGCAGGTATGTTGCTGAGCATCCTCTGGGTGGTTATCCTGCCCATCGTCATTGGTTTAGTGGTAAAGGCACTCTGGCCTAAGTTCACAGAGAAAGCAACGGATTATCTCCCGGCGCTCTCCACCTTGGCTATTGCAGCCATCGTAACGATCGTGATTTCTGCCAATGCCAGTAAGTTATTGACTGGTGGACTGATCATCGTTTTTGTGGTGATGCTTCACAATATCTGCGGATTAGGTTTTGGCTATCTGATAGGACGACTGCTAGGACTCTCAGAGCAGAAGAAGCGAGCCATATCCATCGAGGTGGGCATGCAGAACTCAGGATTAGCCAGCAGTCTGGCAACCCTTCATTTTGCGGCATACCCCTTGGCCACCATCCCTGGTGCCATCTTCAGCGTATGGCATAACATCTCTGGTGCCGTTGTGGCCTATCTATATCGGAAAAGTTCCCATCAGATGAGTAATACTAACTTGTGAAGATATGAGTATAGACGAACTGATAGAAAAGACATATTGGATCATGGATATCCTGCCCCAGCAAGTACCAGCCAATGGGGGAGGACAGTATTTCAAGGTTGAGCAGTATTACTTGAAACGAATAACAGATCTATGTCATAAGTATGTCCAGATTCTGCTGAAACTCAATTGCTACTATGACATAGAGGTTAGTCATCAGGGAGATGATTGGCAGTTCAATCCTGAACCAGAAACCATCGAACAATGGGTGAGCGCTTGTTTATCAGACGAGCCTTCTGAGTCATCTCTGTTTGTTTCGCTGATGGACAGAACAACCTTGCTGGTGTTGGGAAGGGAAAGCACCTATATGACCATTTACAACCCCACAGAGGAACTGCTGACTTTACTCTGTCAACTAGCCTCCTCGGAAGGGTTGTTTTTATGGGAACCAACAAACAAATGCTAATACTTATTTCCTGACGATTACGCTACCGCTAGCTTGGTGGGTAGCCAGGATGAGCACCTCGGCAATCTGTACGTGGGCAGGAGCATTGGCAGCATAGACTGCTACATCGGCAATGTCATCACCTGTCAGTGGCTTGATGCCTTTATAGACATTGGCGGCACGGTTGTTGTCGCCATGGAAACGTGTGTTACTGAAGTTCGTCTCTACCAGTCCGGGTTTCAGGTTCGTCACACGTACCGCTGTAGGAGCCACATCAATGCGCAAACCGTCGCTCAGTGCTTTCACGGCTGCCTTGGTGGCACAATACACGTTTCCTCCTGCATAGGCGGCATCACCGGCAACGGAACCAATGTTGATGATATGACCGCTGTTGCGCTCCACCATCTTCGGTACGATCAGACGGGTGAGGGTGAGCAATCCTTTGATGTTCGTGTCGATCATCGTGTCCCAATCGTTGAAGTCACCCTCATACTCAGGCTCCAAACCCAAGGCCAGTCCGGCGTTGTTCACCAACACATCGATATCCTGCCATTCAGCGGGCAGCGAGTCCATGCACTGCTTCACCTTCTCGCGGTCGCGCACGTCAAACACCAGTGTCAGCACCTCCGTACCTTTCTCTGTCAACTCCTGACGCAGATTCGCCAGCACCTGTTCGTTTCTACCCGTGAGAATCAGCTTGTCGCCATTCTCTGCGAACTTCCTTGCACAAGCCAGTCCGATGCCGCTTGTGGCTCCCGTAATCAATACGATCTTGTTCATGGTCTGTATATTTAGAAGTAGAGAGATTATTTCTTTACCATCTTCATCACATCCTCTGTGGTGAACTTACCGGAGAATACGACGGCTGTAACACCATCATTCTCTTCGACCAGCATGGCTACCACTGATTGCTGCGGACCAATGTTTTGGTAGATATCGGCCTTGTTGCCGTCTTCTTTGACCTGCATCAGCAACTCATACTTGTCTTTTTTCACAATGCCCTGCACCTCACTTCTCAGTTTCGTACGCATATCGTTCTTCTCAGCATGGATGAGTTGAATGGCTGACAGCTTATTGACCAGTACTTGTGCGTCCACATTGGGCATGGAAGGCATTTTATTCAGACGACCGGATATCGCCGAAAGCATGGCTTTGGAGATGTACACGTAAGTAATGCCATTCATGTCTGAGTACTTCTCGAATGCCTTTACCTGTGCATGGGCATTAAGGCAGGTGAGTGCCATCACTGTACAGAGGATGGTCTTAATCATTATCTTTTTCATGTTATTTCAATGCTTTTAATTGTTCGTTTAATGTATGTTCCGTCTTATCACTCAGGGCCTTGGCCTTCTCCAACTGTTGCATTCCCTTGTTCAGGTTGAGGGCCAACAGGTTGAGTGCCCGTTCAGCTTCCTGCTGCGCTAGAACTGGATCCTGATAGGTGTCCTGCTCTGCACGGTTTACCTCTTGATCCTGACCCAGCAAGTGGAATCCCACGCCCATAATCAGTGCAAAGCTGGCCGCGATGGCCGTATAGCGTAGCGCTCTCGGCAGTCGTATATGGCGGGCGGTTTGTTTCTCCTCCCTTTCCCATTCATCGATCTTTTTCGAGAGCCGTTCCTCCAGTCCTTCCGGAATAGATATTCGCTCTAATTCTTTCATATTCAATTCGTCCATGTCTTCGTGAGATGTATAAATTGTTCTTTGAGTTTCTTTTTCGTTCGCATCACGATGATGCGGATATTCCCCTGTGAGAGACCTGTGTCTTGTTCTATCTCTTCGTACGAGCGTTCTTCCATCAGGTGCATCCTGATGATGCGTCCATCCCTTTCTGGAAGCTGTTGGATGAGTCCTTCCATCTGCGTCACCTCGTCGTGGGAGTCGATTTGGTGGTCAAGGCTTCGTTCATCCGACGGCTCTGTCACCTTCTCCAGTTCTATGGAGGTGTCGATACGTTTCAGTCGTCGCTGGTCGCGGAACAGGTTTCGCATCATGGTCACGAGATAAGCCTCGTTCATGGCCTCCTCCTTCAGATCATTGCGCTTCTGCCACAACTTCAAGTAGGTATCCTGAAGAAGATCTTCGGCATCCTGCGCGTTCTCTGTCAGACGATAGGCCACCCGATAGAGCAGTCTGTGGTAAGGCAAGAACCGCTGCTTGAACTCCCGTGCATCCATGTGGATAACTCCTTATCGGTCTATTTCATGCCTTCTACGATTCCCTGAAGCTGCTGCATCATTTGTAAGATGCCAAGCGAGCCTTCAATGACCATCAATGTCGTATCTTCCTTATCTGAACCGAAAATCACACTGGTCTGCTTGTCATCTGTCTTGTTCTGATAGATCTTCACAATCTGACCATCATCGCCCTTGATATCAAGGATCGATTCCCATCCGTCACCTTTCAGGATTCCCTGAACCGACTTCTTCAACTCCTCAACAGCTTTCTCTTCTTTGCAGGAAAAGACCATCAGGTCATCCATATCGAGTATACTCGCAATATTATTTCTAATCTCTACCTTGTCGAAGGTTATTCCACCTACTTTATCAAGTTGATCCGACTTCTGCTGAATTGCTTCACGGATCATGTCTTTGGTGAGGTGTTCATACTCGATCCCATCGATCTTGGCCAGCTTCTCAAATGCCTTGTTTTGTGCCGAAGCATTGACACACACGATCATCAACATGGCACACAAGACCACCTTCTTCATCGTCCTCAAAGGACTGATCATTTCGATTCTGTTATTCATCACTGTTCGTTTTAAGTTTTACATTCATTCGTGTTAGAGCGTCATCGATAACCCTTCTATCTGTACAAACGTGACTTCTTGAGAGTTTGTTACAACGCGAAGTAAGATTTATGTCGCGAAGATACAAAAATAAACTTAATATTAGCAACCAAATTGCAGATTATTGATATATAATGTGTATTTTTGTCGTTGGTAATTTGAATTTAGGTGATTACGCATATGACAGACCAGATCATTTCTTCCGAACGAGTATTCAGCATCTTCCGAGAGCTGAACCAGATACCTCGTCCCTCCCATCATGAAGAGCGGGTGGCTAACTATCTTTGTCAGTTTGCAGAGCGACTACATTTGGAGTACGAGCGTGACAAAGAGAACTGTGTGGTGATTCGTAAGCCAGCCAGTCCTGGACATGAACAAGCAGAGCCCATCGTCCTGCTGAACCACATGGATATGGTGTGCGTGGGAATGAATGATCCGTTGAACGATCCCATTGAGGCTTACGAGGAGAACGGGTGGATGAAGGCTCGCGGCACATCGTTGGGCGCCGATAACGGTATGGGTCTTTCGATGGCTCTTGCCGTTCTCGAAGACGACAGTATCGTGCATCCCGCGCTTGAGGTCATCACCACCACAAACGAAGAGGATGGTATGTCGGGTGCCTCGCAGTTGAGCAAGGATTTCCTGAAAGGACGGAAGGTCATCAACCTTGACTCAGAGGATTACGATACCATCACCACAGGTGCTGCGGGTGCCTGTTTGCAGTTCCACCGCATTCCCATAGTAAGAGGAGAGGGGAGTGGTGAGAGGTGCTGGTTCCGCATTGGTATAGAAGGCGGACTAGGCGGTCACTCTGGTGTGGATATCAACAAGGGACGTTGCAGTGCAATGATTCCTGCAAGGACTCTACTGAAAGCTTTCTGTCAAGAGAACGATATTGATGTGAGTCTTATCGATATCGGTGAGGCCAATGCATCGATTGCCTCGAAGGGTGAGATAATCATAGGCGCTTCTCTCGCGACTTCCGAGTTCGTGAAGAAGCAGGTGGATAGCATCAATCAGTGGTTACACAAGGAATATGGAAAGAGCGATCCTAACATCACCTGCAGCATCGAGAAGTGCGATAAGCAGGAAACGATTATCCCTAAGGAAACCATCAAGACATTGATTAACTGTTTGGAGCAGGTACCGCAAGGTGTGGTAAAGATGAGTGAGGCGATGCCTGGCACGGTGGAGACATCTAACAATGTAGGACGCATCTCAACAGCTGATGATCATATCTTCGTATCCACTCATACACGAAGTTTCATCGACAGTGATATGGAGGCGCTCAGTAAGGAAATAGCCAATACCTTTGTGGTTGCTGGTGCCGATTCTGAGGTTGTCATGTCGGCTCCTGCATGGCAGGAAGACCAGCAGTCGTCTTTCCTGCAACTGGTCAGTAATACTTTCCAGGATGTGTTAGGTTGGCGTCCCCGCATGGTGGCCATGCACTTTGTGCTGGAGGCAGGTTTCTTCGTGCAGCATTACCCGGGCATTCAGATAGCCAGTATCGGTCCTCGTATCGTGGAACCTCATTCCACCAGCGAACGTGTTGAGTTGTCAACCATCAACGACATCTGGCAGGTGCTTCTTGAACTCTTAAAACGGTTGTCATAATCAGATGTATTACACGCGTCGTTTACCCAACACCCGAATAGATGTGGCCGATGCCTTGAGAGGTATCGCTGTTGCAGGTATCATACTTTATCACTCTGTTGAGCACTTCGATATCTTTACGAAGGAGCCGATTGTGCATACGCTGGCATGCGACCAAACAGTGGGTGATGTGATGGCATGGTTGTTTTCGGGTAAGATGTATGGTATCTTTGCCATGCTCTTTGGATTGAGCTTCTTCATCATGAATGATAACCAGCAGCAGAACGGTCGGAACTTTTCCGGGCGCTTTGCCTGGCGAATGTGCCTGCTGTTCGTGTTCGGTCTTATCAACGTGGCCTTCTACGATGGTGATATCCTGATGCTCTATGCGGTGTATGGCTTATTACTCATCCCGATCAGTTATCTGTCGTCGAAGGCTGTGTGGTGCATCATCGGACTGTTGGCCATCCAACCCGTGGAACTGTTTTGTTTGATGACGGGTACTAGCATCGACCATTCCACGCTCTTTGAGATCTATAATAAAACAATAGCATTGCACGAGACGGGTTCGTTCATGGAGAACGCCATCAACAACCTGCAATGTGGATTTGAGTTGAATCTGCGGTTCAATGTCTTTAGCGGACGACTGACGCAGTTGCTCTGTCTCTTTATCTTAGGTATGCAGTTAGGTCGCCATAGACTGTTCTATAATGAAGGAAGGAACCTGCAGATATGGCATATCATCCTCTGCGTATCAGCAACGCTTGTCATTGCCTTGAGCTTTGTTGACTTTGGCGCACTTGAGATGTGGCTCAAACCGATATATAGTCTCTTTATCCTGCTGATGATTGTTTCGGGTGTTGTCTCTGCATGGTATGCTTTCAGGGGCGTGCGCAGGGCGCTGCACCATCTGTGCATCTTCGGTCGGATGAGTTTGACGAACTATCTGCTCCAGTCGATTATCGGCAGTTTCATCTTCAGTGGCTATGGACTGGCTTGCTATCGTCTTGTCGGCATCACCTATGCCGTCCTCATCGGTTTAGGCATGGTTATCTGTCAATACCTCTTCTGTCGCTATTGGTTCAGGAACCATCAACGCGGTCCGTTGGAGGGCATTTGGAGGAAACTGACGTGGATATAAAGAAATAAACAATAGAGAAATGACAAGAAAACGTAAAATGTTTTGCGAGATATCCCCCTTTACCTATCGCTTGTCGATGGAGAAGGAGATTTTGAAACGGCGCCTGCAGGATCAATGTAGGAAGACGCTCTTCGCCAAGGAGCGCACAGATACCGCTTTGCCCGTTTTGATCTATCGGCATAACTCTCTTATCCGTCGTCGTCTGGGCAATGTAAACATGCAACTGCAGGAGAACAAGGCTACGAATCTTGCTCTGGCTGTTTCCCATATCGACGGATTGCTCATTCGTCCTGGCGAAACCTTCTCTGTATGGAAACAGATTGGACGAACCACCAAGAAGAAGGGGTACAAGGAAGGACTAACCATTGCGAAAGGACAGCCATCTCAGGGTATTGGTGGTGGTCTGTGTCAGCTTTCAAACCTGATTCATTGGATGGTGCTGCATAGCGAGCTGACCATCACCGAGCATCATCATCACGATGGGTTAGACCTCTTTCCTGATTTCGGTCGACAAATCCCGTTCGGCACAGGCACCAGTATCTCATACAACTACATCGATTACCGGGTAAAGAACAACACTGCCAACACCTATCAGCTCAAGCTCTGGGTGGATGACGAGTATCTGTGCGGTGAGCTGCGGGCAGAAGAACCTCTGACTAATACCTTCCATATTCATGCCCAGAACGAGTATTTCTCTCGTGAGGGGGAGGATATCTATCGTAACGGCCAGGTTTTCCGCGACACCATCGACCGTAACACAGGCAAGTGTATCGACCACCAGCTCATTCGTACCAATCATGCCAAGGTGATGTACGAATGTCCAGCATCAGTAGTAATTTATGACGATCAACATCCATATCCTGCTAACGATGAAGTGGAATACTTAGGTTGATTCTTTCATGGCTTCTCACAAAAAAAGACACCGCTTTTGCGATGTCTTTGAAGGGTGCCCGGTGGGACTCGAACCCACGACATTCAGAACCACAATCTGACGCTCTAACCAACTGAACTACGGGCACCATGTACCGCTTTACTTCGATGAACGA
>JBGUJY010000038.1:0-5472 GCA_045114185.1 Prevotella sp.
GAGATCGGGTTCTACTTGAACCACCCCCTGATGGCTCGTATCGTTGAGCTGAAAGAAAAGGGTTTCGCTGATGCGAAAGAATATGACTACGCCCCTGTTGACCTGGGCGATGCCATCGAGAATTACAAGCAGATTCTCGACATCACCGGCGACGTAGCTGCCAACATCATCGCACCTAACGCTGAGGACGTTGACCTCGAAGGTCCGCACCTCGAGAACGGTCGTATGATCTACGCCTCTAAGACTTACGAGAACCTCGACGCCACCCGTAAGGCTGGCCTGTGGGGTGTCTCTATGCCGCGTCGTTACGGCGGTCTGAACCTGCCTAACGCTGTGTTCTCGATGCTGAGTGAGATGATTTCGGCTGCTGATGCCGGTTTCCAGAACATCTGGAGCTTGCAGAGCTGTATCGACACGCTCTATGAGTTCGGTTCCGAAGAGCAGCGCCAGAAGTATATCCCCCGTGTTTGCGAGGGCGAGGGTATGTCAATGGACCTCACCGAGCCGGATGCCGGTTCCGACCTGCAGCGCGTGATGCTGAAGGCTACCTATGATGAGAAAGATGGCTGCTGGCGACTGAATGGTGTGAAGCGTTTCATCACCAATGGTGACTCTGATATCCACCTCGTGCTGGCTCGTTCTGAGGAAGGCACGAAGGACGGCCGCGGTCTGTCGATGTTTATCTACGACAAGCGTAACGGTGGCGTTAATGTTCGTCACATCGAGCATAAGTTAGGTATCCACGGATCTCCCACCTGCGAGCTCACCTACAAGAACGCTAAGGCAGAGCTTTGTGGAAGCACCCGTCTCGGTCTGATCAAGTACGTGATGGCTCTGATGAATGGTGCTCGCCTGGGTATCGCCGCACAGTCGGTAGGTGTTGAGCAGGAAGCTTACAACGAAGGACTGGCTTATGCCAAGGAGCGTCAGCAGTTCGGTGATAAGATCATCAACTTCCCCGCCGTATATGATATGCTCTCTCGCATGAAGGCCAAGCTCGATGCCGGTCGTTCACTGCTCTATCAGACCGCCTGCTACGTAGATATCTACAAGTGCCTGGAGGATATCGAGCGTGACCGTAAGCTCACTCCCGAGGAGAAGCAGGAGATGAAGAAGTACCAGCGCTTAGCTGATGCCTTCACACCGCTGGCCAAGGGTATGAACTCCGAGTATGCCAACCAGAACGCCTACGATGCCATCAGCATCCATGGTGGTTCAGGTTTCATCATGGAGTACAAGAGTCAGCGCCTCTACCGCGATGCCCGTATCTTCTCGATCTACGAGGGTACCACACAGCTGCAGGTGGTGGCCGCCATCCGCTACATCAGCAACAGCACCATGCTCCAGAACATCAAGGATATGCTGGCCGAGCTCCCATCTCTCAATTCTAACCTCTCATCTCTAAAAGAGAGAATCGAGAGATTGATTCCCGTTTACGAAGAGGCTCTCGCAAATGCCAAGGCACTCGACAACCAGGATGCCTTCGACTTCCTGGCACGCCGTCTGTACGACATGACTGCCGAGCTGGTGATGTCACTGCTCATCATCCGTGATGCTGCCGCTGCTCCTGAGCTGTTCGAGAAGAGCGCCAATGTCTATGTTCGCATGACTGAAGAAGATGTAATCGGCAAGGCCGCCTACATCAAGAACTTCAAGGCAGAAGACCTGGAGAGCTTTAAGAGTTGACAGTTGATAGTTGACAGTTTATAAAAAGAGAATCCGATGAATCGCCATGATTCATCGGATTTTCTTTATCTATCCATGACTCTTGAATTCTTAACTGTCAACTGTCAACTATCAACTCTTATCATAAGCGTGCACAGGATAGTCGAGGGTGAAATGCAATCCTCGGCACTCCTTGCGTTCGATAGCCCAACGAGTAATCAAGTAACCCACGTTGATCATGTTACGCAATTCGCAGATATCCTTCGAGGCCTTGACGCGCTTGAACAGGTTCTCCGTTTCCTCGTATAACATGTCCAGACGGTCCCATGCGCGCTTCAGTCGTAAGTCGGAACGTACGATACCCACATAGTTCGACATGATCTCTCCTACTTCTCTCACACTCTGTGTGATGAGCACCTTCTCCTCGTTAGTCATCGTGCCCTCATCATTCCACTCAGGAATCTTGTCGTTGAAGTCGTAGAGATCCACATGCTCCGTAGAGTGTTTGGCGGCTGCATCCGCATATACCACCGCCTCGATAAGTGAGTTACTGGCTAATCGGTTACCGCCATGCAGACCGGTACATGAGCATTCTCCGAGGGCGTACAACCGCTCGATACTCGTACAACCGTTCAGGTCCACCTTGATACCTCCACACATGTAATGAGCCGCAGGACGCACAGGGATATAATCCGTGGTGATGTCAATGCCTAACGACAGACATTTCTGGTAGATATTCGGGAAGTGATGACGGGTTTCCTCAGGATCCTTGTGCGTCACATCCAGACATACATGATCTAGTCCGTGAATCTTCATCTCCTTATCGATAGCACGTGCCACAATGTCACGCGGAGCCAATGACAGTCGTTCATCGTATTTCTCCATGAAGGTCTCACCATTGGGCAACTTCAGGATACCTCCGTAGCCGCGCATCGCCTCTGTAATCAGGTAGGCGGGATGTGTCTCACCCGAATGATGAAGCACGGTGGGATGGAACTGTACGAACTCCATGTCGGCCACCGTTCCCTTGGCACGATACACCATGGCGATACCGTCGCCCGTAGCAATCACGGGGTTCGAGGTAGTCTCATAGACAGCACCACAGCCACCCGTACACATCACCGTGATCTTCGACAGGTATGTATCCACCTTCTGGGTATCAGGGTTCAGCACATAGGCACCGTAACAGTTGATATACGGCGTGCGACGCGTCACCTTCGCTCCTAAGTGGTGCTGGGTGATGATCTCCACGGCGAAATGGTTTTCCTTGATCTCGATGTCTGGACAAGCCCTCACGGCAGCCATCAGGCCTCGTTGAATCTCCGCACCCGTATCATCGGCATGGTGCAGGATACGGAACTCGGAGTGCCCTCCCTCACGATGCAAGTCGAAGTCGCCCTGCTCGTTTTTGTCGAAGTTCACACCCCACTTCACCAGTTCCTTGATTTGCGATGGTGCGTTTTTCACCACCTGTTCCACGGCAGCCCTGTCACTGATATAGTCACCGGCAATCATCGTGTCCTCAATATGCTTCTCGAAGTTGTCTACGGCCAGATTCGTCACCGAGGCCACACCACCCTGTGCAAAGCTTGTGTTGGCCTCATCAAGTGAGGTCTTGCAGATCATACAGATCTTACCCTTCTTCTGCCTCGCCACTTTCAAGGCGTAGCTCATACCGGCCACTCCGGCGCCGATAATAAGAAAATCGTACTTGTATATCATATTGAATAATTTTCAATTCTCAACTTTCAATTTTCAATTAGAAGAAGCCTTCTCCCGCGTTACCAACCACGCACCCAGCAGCACCAAGACAGCAGCCACGGGCTTATCCCATGTCATGATGTCCTGACCAATAGCAATCGCTATGAGCGAAGCCACGATAGGCTGGATATTCGTATAGATGCTCACCACGGTAGCCTTCAGGTACTGCATGGCGAAGGGGATCATGAAGTAGCCCAGCACGGTGGCAAAGATCACGATGAAGGCCATCGCTGTGATACCTGCCCAGTTGGCCTGACCGCCATACAACGCCGTTGTGGGGAACTCTTTCCATGAGAAGGGCAACACAGCAATGGTACTCACCAGGAAGATCCATTTCATCTGCGTCACTGCCGTATATTTCTGCGACACCTTGCGGGTAATGAGCAGATATACCACCCATGTCAGCACACTGAGGATAGCCAGGATGATACCCAGCAGATCGTTACTGCCCGCACCAGCCTGCCAGCCCACGAACACCATCAGGGCCGCACCCAGGATGGCCAGGATTACACCAAACGTCTTCACCCCTGTTATCTGTTCTTTCAGGAACAGCGCAGCCATCAGCATGGTGGCAATAGGTGTCAGTGTGGCAATCAGCGAGAAATATACAGGCGTGGTATAATTCAGTGACCAAGCTGTCAGCGTCTGTGAAATTACGAATCCCAGCAGACCGCCTGCCATGATCACCAGCAGATCCTTCCGTTCCACCTTCTCCTTAGGCAGGAACCAGCTGATTACCCAGAATATCAGCGCAGCACCCAAACAGCGCGTTGCCATATACGTCATGGGTGTCACCCACTCATCAAGTAGATACTTGGTCACGGGAACACCCAGACCGAAAATTACATTCGCCGTGATAATCGCGGCATGTCCCTCAAATTGATGCTTATCCATGAATTAATGTAATAATGTGCTGCAAAGATAAACAAAAATAGCAAAGTATCAATGATTATTATTAATAAATTCATTCTGACGGTGTATTTCTTATACATATCAGCGTAATGTGCAATATTTGTATGACCTTTTCGCTAAATGATTGATGTGGGATTATTATGCGTTGATTTGCATAATCATTCATAGTGACTTATTCACTCGGAGTGAGAACGTCATTCACTCCCTCAAAGTGCCATAGTTTCTACCGGAAAGTAGCCTAGTTTGAGGTGGTAATCAGCCCAGTTTGAGGTGGTAATCAGCCTAGTATGAGATGGAAAATTTCTCCGCTAAACTCTCTAATTATCCGTAAACTAAAAATAGATATATAGATAGTTAAAGGGCTTAGCGGAGTAAGGTTTTAGTACGCTTGCTCATGCACCCCTTTGACGGCACGGCCGCTGGGCTCATTCATGTTCTTGAAGGCGGCATCCCACTCAAGGGCGATGGCGGTTGAGCAGGCCACAGAGGCCTCACTGGGAACGCTGCGAGCTGCGGAGTCGCTGGGGAAATGCTCGGCAAAGATGCTGCGGTAATAGTATTCCTCTTTGTTTCTTGGCGGGTTGATGGGGAAACGCTCGGCAGCATGGGCCATCTGCTCATCAGAAACAGCTTCTGAGGTGATTTGCTTCAGGGTGTCAATCCAGGAGTAGCCTACACCATCGCTGAACTGCTCCTTCTGTCGCCAAGCGACTTCGGCGGGTAGCATGTCGTCAAAGGCTTCGCGGACAATCTTCTTCTCCATCGTCTGCCCTGGACACATCTTGGCCTCTGGGTTGGTGCGCATGGCGACATCGAGGAACTCTTTGTCGAGGAAAGGTACACGTCCCTCTACACCCCAAGCAGACAGACTCTTGTTGGCACGGAGACAGTCGTACATATACAGTTTTGATAGTTTACGAACAGTCTCTTCATGGAAGTCCTTAGCTGTAGGTGCCTTGTGGAAATAGAGATAACCACCAAATATCTCGTCAGCACCCTCGCCGCTAAGCACCATTTTGATACCCATCGACTTGATAACACGAGCCAACAGATACATCGGCGTGGAAGCTCGAACGGTAGTGACATCGTAGGTTTCGATGAAATAGATGACATCACGGATGGCATCGAGACCCT
>JBGUJY010000039.1:0-72322 GCA_045114185.1 Prevotella sp.
TTACCGCGATACGCCTCGCCATGACTCCATACGATGGTAGGATAATAATGAGAATTGTTCACGGTATTGTAGCTATAAGAGCCAAACACCCGCAGTTTCAGGTTTTCCATCAGACTGTATGTTGCATTCAGATGAACGTTAAAGTGCCCGTTGTCCTCATTCTGCTTCATCGTCAGTAGCGAGTTGGGATTGTTGATCCAAAGCGCATCCGTGACCTGATTGTAGGTACCATCACTATTGGCTCCGTCGGGGAAAGTGGGATTAAAGGTGTGGGAAGAGTATAGCAGTTTCTGTTGGAACGGCAGGTAGTTGTTCTTCTGGAGCGAGCCGAAAAGACCCAGATCGACGGTCATACGGTTCTCGAATGCCTGTTGGGAGATGTCGAGCTTGGCAATGTAGGTACGATAGTTACTGGTCTTCATCACCTTCCTGTGGTCCATCATACCCACCGAAGCGCGATAGTTAGCTGTCTCAGATCCTCCACCGAAAGCTATATGATTGTTCTGCACGAAACCAGTACGCTGAATACTCTTGGAGAAATTGGTGTTCGCACCTTTGTCAATATAGGCAAGTCCAAGATTGGTAGCAGCCTGACGGAATTGGGCTGCATTGAGCATGTTGACCTGTTTGTAGATGTCCTCGAAACCCACCGTACCATCGAAACTGATATGGAACTGCGACTCCCGTCCTTTCTTCGTAACTACCTGGATGACACCAGCTGCACCACGAGATCCGTACTGCGCCGTCTCTGAAGCATCCTTCAGAATGATAAAGCTTTCGATATCGGCAGGATAGATGGTGGAGAGTGTTGCCAGATCAGAGGTCACCCCATCGATGATCACCAGCGGGTCGTTACCACCCGTCAGTGAGGTGGTACCCCTCACACGAACGGCACTTACCATAGCCTCTTGATTACCACCTGTCGATACCTGCACGCCGGCCGCCTGACCGCTCAAGGCCTCAATGGATGAGGTGACAAGTCCTTTGTTCATTTGTTCACCGGTAACCTTATCGACAGCACCAGCCAGTGTGTTTTTGTTACCGCTGGAGTAACCCACACGTACGGCAGTTGTCGTATCTCTTTGTTGTATCTGTGCTAACACAGATGTTGACAACAATAGGGTTACAAACAGCAATACGCTTCTCTTCATTCGATGATTATTCTGCTTCATCATGCAGCAAGTTTAGTTTTTATTAATCTATTAGTACTTAAACGCCATGTAGGAATGCGGCTTCAAAGAAACGGGTATCTTCATGGCTTCATACTTGTTCCACCCTACCCAGTAATCCTCCAGTTGACCATCAACAGTGGTACCATCCTCCAGATTCGTCAAACGCTGATACTGATTTGTTGTACTGACTAACTTCACATCCACGGGCTCGTCGTTGAAGTTCTCCACAATGAGCGTATGGTTGTCATAGAGGAACAGACTCACCTTGGCTGGACCGTCCAGATAGAAGTCGAGTCCCTGACTCATCACCCTACGGATCTCTGTTAAGGTTGCAGCGGGATAGTCGTACAAGCTCCCCATATCATCAGGAATGGTCATCACATAGAGGTAGGCATTGGCATACTTGGCCTTATGGAGAATCGGGAAACCCGAGACACCCCCTGTCAAAGGACGACCCGCACTGATCACTTCCCAACTGTCATTGGTCTGGTAACGCACCTGCGGAATCAGGATATCACGGTTGCTCTTGCCATATCTACCGAAATCATTCACGATAGCCTTCAAGTCAGTACAACGTAGTTCGCATACCTCAGCAATCTTCTCAGGAATAGCTTTCAGTAGACCGCTGGTGATCATCACATCATGACCGCTCATCAACTGCTGTTTGATCTTCTTCATGATATCGGGATCACCCGCTGCTTGTTCCGTCAGCAGAATGATCTTCTGATCAGACGAAAAGGTAGGATGGATATCCATGGGAAGACCAATCATGCCGAGATAGTTCTGCAGGAAGTCTTCGCCCAGGGCATGGAAGGGCTTGTACGACAGGATTCCTATCGGATTACCTAACTTCCTTACCAGATTATCGGCTTTCCGCAATACCACATCAGCGATACGTGCCATCGTGGTGGGAGTAATTGTCTTGCCACCATTCTTGAATGGCGCTCGCATCTGGTCATAATCCCAACTTGTACCCGTACCCTGCCACGGAGCACGATACTCATCCCGTAGCGGGTAGTCGAGCAGTTGGTTATAGGCGAACAGCATCACATCGCGAGCCTTAGCGATAGCCGTCAGGTGTAACTGCTCTGCATAGCGGTCCATACTCATCTGTATGCCACCTGCATCCACCCATCCACCACCGTTATAGCCGGGACGAAGGTTCTCGAAATAACGGATGATGTTATAGCTAAGGTAGTTCTGCAGATGCTGAGCGCTGGCAGGATCACGCGTCTCCGTACCTGTCCAGATTCCGTCGAAGAGCATCGGACCGTCCTCTAAGTTGAAACCCAGACCTTGGAAATGATCATACCAATTGGGATATTTGATGATCACTTTCACCTTGGGATTGACCGCCTTGGCAGGACCAATCACCAGGTTTTTAGCTGCATCATTCATCAGGCTCAATCGGTATTCCGTCCATGTCCTGTCACCTTTAGCCGCAATCTCCACCTCACTCTTGCAACTGGTAAAAAAGAAATCGTCCAAGAGGAACTCATCAAAATGCTTGGCGGTGACCTCCGCAATATGTTTGACAGTCTTACGATGTTCAGGATCTGAGTAGCAGAAAGTCTCGAAATCATTCCTCTCATTAATCGTATAGGTGATACCGCCAGCCACTTCCAGTCCTTGTTTCAGGAAGAACTTCTTGGCCTTTTCGATGGTGGCATCGTCCACAATCAGCAGATCACGGTGTGTCTCCAGATAGATCTTATCCACATCGAGCTGACTGGAGATGGTCTTCCACGACGACTCCAACCATTGGGTGTCCTTCATCTTCTGCACTTCATAGGCACGGACATATACAGACACCTTGAAGTTACCGTGCTTGGCTATGACAGGCACGGCGGTCATCAGGAAGGAAAACAGACAAAGACTGATACGAACGATACTCTTCTTCATATTCTTATTCATCCATTAGTTTACGATAACGGGCACGCTTGGGTTCTTCCAATCCGAGACGTTGCGCTTTGTTGGTCTCATACTCGCTATAGTTTCCTTCGAAATAGAAGACACTACCCTCCCCTTCAAATGCCAGGATATGAGTACAGATACGATCCAGGAACCAGCGGTCGTGACTGATAATAACAGCACAACCCGCAAAGGCTTCAAGACCTTCTTCTAACGCCCGTAACGTATTGACATCTATATCGTTAGTAGGCTCATCTAAAAGTAATACATTACCCTCTTGTTTCAGGGCGATAGCCAGATGCAGACGGTTACGCTCACCGCCGGAAAGTACCGCACATTTCTTCTCTTGATCGGCTCCACTGAAGTTGAAACGTGACAGGTATGCCCGCACGTTCACATCTTTCCCACCCATACGGATGGTTTCGTTACCCTGACTCACCACCTGATAGACGGACTTCTCAGGATCAATGTCTTTATGTTGCTGATCCACATATGAGAGTTTCACAGTATCACCGATGCTGAACGTGCCCGCATCAGGTTGTTCGAGATTCATAATCAGGCGGAAAAGTGTTGTCTTACCGGCACCATTAGGACCGATCACGCCCACAATACCGTTCGGTGGAAGCATGAAGTTCAGATCAGAGAAGAGTGTTTTCTCCCCATAAGCCTTCGCTACATGTTCCGCCTCGATGACCTTGTTACCCAGTCGAGGACCATTAGGAATAAATATCTCCAGTTTCTCCTCCTTCTGTTTCTGCTCCTCATTAAGCATCATCTCATACGAGTTCAGACGAGCCTTACCCTTGGCATGACGAGCTTTGGGAGCCATGCGCACCCACTCCAACTCACGCTCCAATGTCTTGCGACGCTTCGAGGCGGTCTTCTCTTCCTGAGCCAGACGTTGTGATTTCTGTTCCAACCATGATGAATAGTTACCTTTCCATGGGATACCCTCACCACGGTCGAGCTCCAGAATCCACTCTGCCACATCATCCAGGAAGTAACGGTCGTGCGTAACGGCAATCACCGTACCCTCATACTGCTGCAAGTGCTGTTCCAACCAGTCGATACTCTCAGCATCCAAGTGGTTGGTAGGCTCGTCAAGCAACAGTACATCAGGCTTCTGAAGCAGCAGACGACAAAGAGCCACACGGCGACGCTCACCACCGGAAAGCGTCTTTACACTCCAATCACCAGGAGGACAGTTCAAGGCTGCCATGGCACGATCCAGTTTCGAATCCACGTTCCACGCATCGGTGGAGTCAATGATATCTTGCAGTTCTGCCTGACGAGACATCAGTTTGTCCATTTTGTCGGGATCCTCATAGTATTCCGGCAGACCGAACTTCACATTGATCTCATCATACTCAGCCAGTGCGTCATACACATACTGCACTCCTTCCATCACGTTCTCCTTCACAGTTTTCTCCTCATTAAGCGGAGGATCCTGTGGAAGATAGCCTACGGTATAACCCGGACTCCACACCACTTGTCCTTGAAACCGCTGATCCAGTCCTGCTATGATCTTCATCAATGTGGACTTACCCGCACCGTTCAGACCGATAATACCGATTTTTGCCCCGTAAAAGAAACTCAGGTAGATATTTTTGAGCACTTGTTTCTGGTTCTGCTGGATGGTCTTGCTCACTCCGACCATCGAGAAGATTACTTTCTTGTCGTCAACTGTTGCCATAATTCATGTATTGTTATAGAGACGCCACGATGTGACGTCTCTACAAATGTTTTGTTATCGTCGATAGGTTTAGATCAGAGAGAACGCCACATCCATCATGTGGGTGAAGTTGTTCTGACGCTCCTCTGCTGATGTAGCCTCTCCTGTCAGGATATGGTCTGAGATGGTACAGATACCCAAGGCGCGGTTACCTGAGCGGGCCGCATTCATATACAGGGCAGCAATCTCCATCTCTACAGCCAATACACCCATGTTCATCCATTTATCGTTATGTGGGTTCTCGCCGTAGAACACATCAGATGACAGCACGTTTCCAACCTTGTAATTATAACCGAATTTCTCACATGCCTCTGCTGCGGCACGGACCAGACTGAAGTCGGCTATCGGTGCATAGGTACCGGGCATCTCATACTGGTCGGCATAATTACTATTTGTACAAGCACCCATCGCAATGGCGAGGTCACCGATATGGAGGTCCATATTGATAGATCCTGCCGATCCTACGCGGATGATGGTCTTCACACCATAGAAGTTATAAAGCTCATAGGTATAGATACCAATGGACGGCATGCCCATACCATGTCCCATCACGCTGATCCGTTTTCCCTTGTAGGTTCCCGTATATCCCAACATACCTCGAACATTGTTGAACTGTACAGGATTCTCCAGGAAACGTTCAGCCATCAGTTTTGCACGCAGCGGGTCACCCGCCATGATTACAGTCTCGGCAATCTCGCCTTTCTTCGCCCCAATATGGGGAGTTGGTGTCTTACTCATATTCTTATTACTTTATTAAGTTTTACAGGATGTTCTCTTTCTTCGTGGTGCACTCATTCACCAGATACACGATGCTCATATAAGGAATACCCGTATTGGTCTCCAATCCAATCTCACAGGTACGACTGTTAGAATAGCCCACCTCGATTTGGTTCTTCTCGATTTGCGGACGAAGCTTACGCAAGCCGTACTTGTTCAGCTCCGGGAAGGTGAATCCACGGTCGCCTGCGAAGCCGCAACAGCCTACACCCTCAGGAAGGAACACATTGGTGGAGCAGAGCTTGGCCAGCGCAATCATATCCTTGTCAACACCCATCTGACGAGTTGAGCAGGTCAGGTGAAGGGCGATATGACGATCTGTAGGATGGAAGTCAAGACGTGGCACGAGGTATTCCATAATAAACTCTGCGGGTTCGTAAAGCTTCATCTTCTTCATCACCTTCTTCATGCGGTGCAGACAAGGACTCTGGGCACAGAGCACAGGGTACTTTCCTTGTTCGGATGCTTTCCACAACGCCTCTTCGAGCTCAGCGCTCTTTCGGTCGGCTATGTCGAGCATTCCTTTCGACTCCCAGATCTGTCCGCAGCACATCTTCTCCATACCCTCGGGGAAGATCACTTCATAACCGGCCTTCGCCATCAGTTGAATCACCTCATCGACAAGGTCGTGAATCTTACCATCCCGTTTCGACTGTCCCATCGTCTGGTTGATACAGCTGGGGAAATAGACCACCTTCAGTGGTGAATGCTCCTCCTCTGGTTGGGGGATGGACTTCTCGATGATGAACTGGGTAAGATCAGACTTCTTCGGCTGTCGATGCTTTTTCGGCATGGCGGTTGTCCAAAGGGGCATACCCATCTTGTTCATACCTCTACAGATACTTGTCATCAACGTCGGTCCCAAGGTGACATGTCCTAAGTGAGCCACATCCAGCACGACACGCAAGCCCGACTTGATGCCGGCCATGTGGTTGGCAGCGAACTCACCGACCTTATAACCCATCTTGTTGTTGTTCATGTCCATCTGACGGATCAGGTGGGTCAATTCACCTGTGTTGATCTTCATAGGACAAGAGGTAGAACAAAGACCATCGGTGGCACATGTCTGATCACCGTAATACTTATATTGCTTACGTAACCTGGCGGCACGCTCCGGATCAGCACCCGTGGATTCCAGTTCCCTGATTTCTCGCTGTACGGCAATACGCATTCTTGAAGACAGCGTAAGACCGCACGACATACAGTTCACTTCGCAGAATCCGCACTCGATACACTTATTGGCACGCTTCACCTGCTCAATCGTCTCTCGGGCTGTAGAAAGAGACGGATCCATCAGGTACTTTCCTCCATCAGGAACCTTGTCGAAATCGAAATCGAGCACAGGCAACGGCTTCAGGCACTTGATGAAGCACTCCGGATCGTCATTGAAGATCACACCCTGATTCAACAATCTTTCCGGGTCGAAAATCGCCTTCAGCTCCTTCATCACCTCGTAGGCCTTTTCGCGCCATTCATATTTCACAAACGGAGCCATGTTACGTCCTGTACCATGCTCTGCCTTCAACGAGCCGTCGTATTCCTCAACCACCAGACGGGCCACGGCACGCATCATCTCCTCATAGCGCTTCACCTCACTCTCGCTCTTGAAGCTCTGGTTGAGGATGAAGTGGTAGTTACCCTCGAAGGCATGACCGTAGATACAGGCATCGTCATAGCCGTGATCGGCAATCAGTTTCTGTAGCTTCACCGTTGCCTCTGGCAGACTCTCAATGGGGAATGCCACATCTTCGATCAGACACGAGGTGCCCACAGGACGTGTACCTCCTACGGAGGGGAAGATTCCTGAGCGGATGGCCCAGTACTTGCCATAGACGGCGGGATCTTCGGTAAACTCAGCAGGGATATACAGATTGAATTGTGAGAGACATTCCTTGATCTTAGCGATCTTCTCCAGCAACTGCTCATGAGTAACAGCCTTTGTCTCCGTCAGAATAGCCGTGAGGTTATGATAATCGCCTGGCTCCACACCTGCAATCTTACCTGCATCCACATCCTTCTGATACTGCAGATAGACGGGATCATCCACGGAGCTCAACGACTTATAGTCGAGCATCTCGGCACTCTTCACCATCAGGTTCTCGGCACTCATCTTGAGATCCTCTTCACCCGCCTTGAGTTTCTTCATAGCCACCACAGCCTCACAGCTCTCCTTCATCGTCATGAAATACACCATGGCCGATGCCTTGAAAGGATAGTCGTGCAAAGTCTTCATGGTTACCTCCGACAGGAAGGCCAGTGTACCTTCTGAACCCACCATACAATGGGCCATGATGTCGAACGGATCATCATAAGCCAACAACGGACGGATATTCAAACCCGTTACATTCTTGATGCTGTATTTCAGTTTGATGCGGTCAGACAGTTCCTGATCGGCACGAACACGATCGCGCAGATCCTCAATCTTCTTAATGAAGTCAGGATGCGATTTTCTGAAAGTCTCCTTACTCTTCTCGTCACTCGTATCAACCACCGTACCATCAGTCAAAATAATACGGGCGCTGACCATCATACGGTCGCTATTGGCATGAACACCGCAGTTCATACCGGAGGCGTTATTGATCACGATACCACCCACCATGGCACTACCAATGGAGGCTGGATCGGGCGGGAACACCCTTCCGTAAGGTTTCAGGATCTCATTTACGCGTGAGCCGACGATACCAGGTTGCAAACGGATCGTTTCCTGATCAGGACCCACCTCATAGCGTTCCCAATGCTTACCCGCTACGATCAGCACCGAATCACTCACACTTTGTCCTGAGAGTGAGGTGCCTGCCGCACGGAACGTGAACGGCAGATGGTACTGGTTACAAGCGCGGATGATCTTGGCAATCTGGTCTTCGCCATCGCTACGGATCACCACCTTGGGTATCTGACGATAGAAGCTGGCATCTGTTCCCCAGCCCAGCGTACGTAATTCATCGGTATAAATACGATCAGGAGAAACGAACTTCCTGATGTCGGCAAGGAACGCCTCGTACTGACGAGGGTTCCCAGGATTAGTTGCAGTAGTCATGATATGTAGGATTAGTAGTTAAACTTGATAGAGGGAGCTAAGGTCAGAATGTGACCTTTCGCTCCGCGCCCATGAATGAGCAGAATCGGGCCTCTCCGTTTGTGATATAGAGGACGGCCATATTATCGTCATCAGCTTTATACATACCTTTCAACGACGGGTTCTTGTCGAGGAGGTACTGCTTGGCTTTGATGTCATCGTCATTAACCAATACGCCTGATACACGGATCCACTCAGCACCTGATTTCTTGACGGCTGAGATCTCAAACTTACCGTTCTTGATCATCTGCTTATACACGTCTTTCTTCTTACCTGTCATGATATACAGACGACCGTTGTATATCGTGGCCACACCGAAGGGGCGCACACGTGGCTGGTCACCGTCGACGGTGGCTACATAAAACACGCCACACTCACTGAGATAGGCCTGTACTTCCTGAATAGGTGTTTTGTTCTCCATACTCTCTTGTGCTTTTACGTCACCTGTCCAGCATAGCAGGATGGCAACGAGAACGAATAATGATTTCTTCATTTTGATTAATTACATTTATAGTTGACGCAACAAAGATACAAATAAATGAGCATAGTACAAAGAAAAAAGGTATTTTTCTTTTATTGTCGAGTGAAAGTATCTTCGGCGAAGCCAATGATACAAATAAATGAGAACAATACAAAGAAAAAAGGTATTTTTCTTTTGCGTTTCTCTCGACTTTTCGTAACTTTGCGACTAATTCATTAAAATCGTCGTATGACCATCATTGAGATTACCTCGCTTGACCATCCGGGAATCGCGTTGTTCAGTACGCTTACCGAAGCACAACTCAGACATCGGATAGAGCCTGAAAAAGGAATCTTCATCGCAGAGAGTCCTAAGGTCATCCGTGTAGCCTTATCCGCAGGTTACCAGCCTCTTGCCCTACTCTGTGAGAAGAAGCATATCGAGGGGGATGCAAATGACATTATCAAGATGTGCGAGGAACAACAGTCCGACTTTCCTATCTATACAGGAGAACGTGAACTGCTGTCAGCACTCACAGGATATACGCTGACACGGGGTGTGCTCTGCGCTATGCGAAGACCTGCTCCACCCACTGTGGAAGAGGTTTGTAAGGAGGCGCGACGCGTAGTGGTGATCCACGGAGTTGTGGACACGACGAATATTGGAGCCATCTTCCGTTCTGCTGCAGCACTGGGTATTGATGGCGTACTGCTGACTCGCGACTCCTGCGATCCATACAACCGCAGGGCGGTCAGGGTATCAATGGGCTCCGTCTTCTTGGTTCCCTGGACCTGGTTGGACGGACCGGTGAACAACTTACACCAATGGGGATTCAAAACGGTATCCATGGCGCTGACCGACAATTCCGTATCTATTGATGATGAACAGTTGGTACAAGAGGAACGATTAGCCATTGTGATGGGAACAGAGGGTGACGGACTGCCTCACGAGGTGGTGGCACAAACCGATTATGTAGCACGAATACCGATGTCGCACCAAGTGGATTCGCTTAACGTGGCAGCCGCTGCTGCCGTGGCTTTCTGGCAATTAAGAGATCGTCACGGCAAATAGATTGTTAAATTTCCATAAATCATTAGTGTTATGGAAAGAACAATACACGTATCTCATTAAAAATGAGTAATTTTGCAGCCGCTTTGCGCATATACGCGCGTAGCACAACATAAAGTCTCACTTTATTAGTTACAAATTTTTTATTAATTCATTTATGTCTAACTTAAAAAATGTACAGCCGTTAGAGGACTTCAACTGGGAAGAATTCGAGAACGGCAGCAGCCAGGAAATCAGCAAGGAAGAGCTGACGAAGGCTTATGATGACACACTGAACAAGGTCAGTGAGCATCAGGTCGTTGACGGTAAGGTTATCTCCGTTGACAAAAAAGAAGTAATCGTGAACATCGGTTACAAGAGCGATGGTATCATCCCCTCTTCAGAGTTCCGCTACAATCCGGATCTGAAAGTTGGTGACATCGTTGAGGTTTATGTAGAGAACGCAGAGGACAAGAAGGGTCAGCTGATTCTCTCACACAAGAAGGCTCGTCTGAGCAAGAGCTGGGAGCGCGTGAACGCCGCCCTCGACAACGAGGAGGTGATCCAGGGCTACATCAAGTGCCGCACGAAGGGCGGTATGATCGTTGATGTGTTTGGTATCGAGGCATTCCTCCCGGGCAGCCAGATTGACGTTCATCCCATACGCGACTACGACGTATTCGTAGGAAAGACTATGGAGTTCAAGGTTGTGAAGATCAACCAGGAGTTCCGCAACGTTGTTGTCTCTCACAAGGCTCTTATCGAGGCTGAGCTGGAGGCACAGAAGAGAGAAATCATCGGTAAGCTTGAGAAGGGTCAGATCCTCGAGGGTACAGTCAAGAACATCACCTCTTATGGTGTATTCGTTGACCTCGGTGGTGTTGACGGACTCATCCACATCACTGACCTGTCTTGGGGCCGCGTAAGCGATCCGCACGAGGTGGTTGCACTTGATCAGAAGATCAATGTGGTTATTCTCGACTTCGATGATGACAAGAAGCGTATCGCCCTCGGTCTGAAGCAGCTCACCCCGCATCCATGGGATGCTCTGGATGAGAACCTGAAGGTGGGCGACCATGTGAAGGGTAAGGTTGTTGTGATTGCCGACTACGGCGCATTCGTGGAGATCGCTCCGGGTGTGGAGGGTCTGATCCATGTTTCAGAGATGTCATGGAGCCAGCACCTGCGCAGCGCACAGGAGTTCATGCACGTTGGCGACGAGGTGGAGACTGTTATCCTGACCCTCGACCGCGAGGAGCGCAAGATGTCTCTCGGTATCAAGCAGCTCAAGGAAGATCCGTGGGAGACCATCGAGACCAAGTATCCTGTGGGCAGCAAGCACACCGCACGTGTACGCAACTTCACTAACTTCGGTATCTTCGTAGAGCTGGAGGAAGGTGTTGACGGTCTGATCCACATCAGCGACCTGTCATGGACAAAGAAGGTAAAGCATCCGTCAGAGTTCACTCAGGTAGGTGCAGAGATTGAGGTTGTCGTTCTCGAGATCGACAAGGAGAACCGTCGTCTCTCACTCGGTCACAAGCAGCTTGAGGAGAATCCTTGGGATACTTACGAGACCATCTATACACCGGGTAGCATTCACGCTGGTAAGATCACAGAGATCATGGACAAGGGTGCAGTTATCGCACTGAACGAAGGTGGTGAGGGCTTTGCCACACCGAAGCACCTCGTGAAGGAGGACGGTAGTCAGGCTCAGCTTGGCGAGGATCTCCAGTTCAAGGTGATCGAGTTCGTGAAGGAGACCAAGCGTATCATCCTGTCTCACAGTCGCACCTTCGAGGATGCCAAGGAAGAGACCAAGAAGGCTCCGCGTGCTAAGCGTGCAGCCAAGAAGGAAGAGGCTCCCGTGATCAACAATGTTGCCGCAGGTACAACCCTGGGTGATATTGATGCACTTGCCGAACTGAAGGCAAAACTGGAGAAGGGCGAGTAATCGTTAGTCAAATCCAGTCCGGACAATCTGGAGATTCCGGAATTTCCGGTTCAATAAATAATAATAGCATGCCTGCATATAACAGGCATGCTTTTTTTATATATAAAAAGGTGCAAAAATAAAAAAGTTACACAGATAATGAAGTTTTTTTGTTAAACCTTGTAAAAAAGTGATACAACGTATATGGAAAAAGTGTATCTTTACGGCCAAATATTTATCTTTATTTATTAACTTAAACCAATGAAATTATGAAGAAAGTATTTTTTATGGCTCTTGCAGCTGTAGGTTTGGTGTTCACAAGTTGTGTTAACAAGCCCGCTCAGGCTCCCGTTGAGGAAGCTATCGATTCAACAGAAGTTGCTTTGCAGGAAGCAAATGCTGCTGCTGACGAGGTAATCGCTCAGTTGACAGATGCTACCGACGCTACTGGCATCCAGAATGCTCTGGAGGCAGTAAAGGCTAAGGTTGCTGAGTTCATCGCTAAGAACCCGGAGATTGCAAAAGAGTATCTGGCAAAGGTTCAGGGCTTCCTGAAGGAGAATGCTGACAAGATCAAGGGTCTCGTAGCTGGTAATGCTGCTGTAGCTGGTCTGCTCGACACTGTGAATGCTATTCCTAGCGACACTGTTGACGCTCTGCTGGGTGCTGGTGACGCACTGAAGGGTCTGGGTATCGACGCTGCTTCATTGGCAGGCAAGGCTGTTGACGCTGCTGGCGACGCCATCGAGGGTGCTGCTGATGCTGCTGTTGACGCCGCTAAGGACGCTAAGGACGCTGTTGTTGACAAGGCTAACGACGCTGTTGACGCTGCTAAGGATAAGGCAGGTGAGGCTGTTGACAAGGCAGCTGATGGCGCCAAGAAGGCACTGGGTCTGTAAGATCATTCATCTTGATATACAAAAAGCTCCCGTTTTGGCGGGAGCTTTTTTGTTATTGGTATCTAAAGTTATTCGAGTTATCGTATCCTGTCCATCGACTTGATGAGTGCTTCATCGGCCTTGATACCTCTTAATGCCATGACATGCAGGATCAATGAGATCAGCGGCAGGCAGGCAACGAAAGTAACATGAAACGAAGCATTCAGTGTATCACCCATGGTCTTTGCATTGAATATGTAGAGCAAATACCATCCGATCAGGAAGAGGATGTTCAACACACAAAGCTTGGCTTGCAACTTACGGTTCTTATACAGGAAGATGGCAGCCAATGCGAGGGGACATGTCACAAGCAGGATGGCAAAGGTAGGCCATACAGAAAGATTATGTCCGCCGTTGCCGTCAACCACCCAGAGATTATACACTGGCATATCCACGCCCATGGTCTGTGGCACGAAGTTGCCTACAGGCAGACAAAGACAAACCAGTGTGACGATCAGGGCAAGGAGCAAAAAGACGGTTTGCTTACGTTGGATCATCAGTTCTGATTGTCTTTTGACGGGTCACGATAATAGACATTCCCTTCGATGAACTCCTGAGTGGCCAACAGTGAGGCCTTAGGGAGCTTCTCATAGTAACGGGAAATCTCAATCTGCTCGCGGTTTTCGAACACTTCCTCGAGAGAATCATTATAAGAAGCGAACTCAGCCAGTTTCTTGCTCAGATCCTGTTTGATCTCCACGGAAATCTGATTGGCGCGCTTAGCAATGATAGCCACGCTCTCATAGATATTCCCTGTGTCCTGACTGAGATCCATGATGTTACGGGTAACGGTATTAACCGGTGCTTTTGATTTCTTGTAATCCATATCTAATTTAATGTTTAATCTTCAATGTATAATTTTCAACTTTTGGAGCAGCGAGAGCCATCGTGTTTGCACGTTTGGCCGAGTCGTGACAAAAGTCAACGAAGTTAATCTTCCTCGTTTCCTTTTTCGCCGATATACTTCTTACATACGGCGATATACTTCTCTGCAGTAGCTCTTTCCTTACTATCGGGATACTCATTGATGAATCCATAGCACTCATCTTCAGCATCCTGGTAGCGCTCCAGCTTTCTTGCATCGACACTCTGCTGTGCCAGTTCGAACTTACTCTTCATGATCAATGATGCGAAATCCTCGCGCATTGAGTTGTAGGGATAGTCCTTCATGGCATTCTGCGAAGTAACGATGCAGGCTTCATAGTTGGAACCACCCATCAGACAATTACCGAAATAAGGTCCCAGGTTATAATACAACTGGGCTGATAGCAACTCTTTCTTCACCAGTTTGTCCTGCAGTTCAAACAGACGCTCCTGAGCTTTCCGCTTCAGGGTTGCATCAGGATAGATATCCAGGTACTCCTGATAAGCAGTAATGGCCATGACGGTAGCCGATTGGTCCAATCGAGGCTCCGGAGTGCTCATATAAAGACTCTCGCCAGAATAGAACGAAGCCATCTCAGCAAAACGACCTTTCGGATAGCTCTGGTAGTATTTCTTGAAACCCATGGAGGCTGCTTCGTAGTCAGCATTGCAGAACTGGGCCATGGCCAACATATACAGGCACTCCTCACCATTGTCAGTACCTTTGGTGATTGTCACCAGCTCTTCAAGCAGTGTGATGGCCTTGATGTATTTGCCGTTGGCAAAACACTCCTTGGCATATTCGTATTTATAGTTGTAGTCCTGCGTTTTATACACCCTATTGAACTCATTGGCACAACTAGTGAGTACCAACGCAGCACATACTCCTGCTAACAACTTCTTCATATTTCGCATTTGGAGTGCAAAATTACACATATTTCCACGAATTACAAAGCATCATCGCAGATTTTTAGCAAAAAATGGCAATAGATTAGGTCTTTTTTAGTAAATTTGTGAGTAAACTCACGAACTTTCTCCATCTCGGCATAAAAAACAAGAATTTGTTTTGTTCTGCTCTCGATTTTTCGTAACTTTGTATTGAAAAATAGAAGACACAGGTCATGAAGGCGTTTCAACTCACATCAGAATACCAGCCCACAGGTGATCAACCTGAGGCTATACGCGAGCTTTGCGACGGCATTGCCCGCGGGGATAAGTCGCAGGTGTTATTAGGTGTTACTGGCTCTGGTAAGACCTTCACCATTGCAAATGTCATCGCCCAAGTGAATAAGCCCACCCTCATTCTGAGTCATAACAAGACCTTGGCCGCTCAGCTCTATGAGGAGATGAGGGGTTTCTTCCCCAATAACGCTGTGGAATACTATGTGTCCTACTACGACTACTACCAGCCGGAGGCCTATCTGCCCCAGACCGACACCTATATCGAGAAGGATCTCGACATCAACGAGGAGATCGACCGTCTGCGTCTCTCCGCTGTCTCTTCCCTACTCTCTGGCAGAAATGATGTAGTTGTCATTTCATCCGTATCCTGTATCTATGGTATGGGCGGTCCGATAGCCATGGCCAACAGCGTGATTACGATAAAGAAAGGTCAGACGCTCGACCGTAACCGTTTCCTCCGTCAACTCGTTGATGCCCTTTATGTGCGAAATGATATCGACCTCAAGCGCGGTAACTTCCGAGTAAAGGGAGATACGGTAGATGTGTTCATGGCCTACAGCGATCATGTGCTACGTGTGACCTGGTGGGATGATGAGATTGATGAGATCGAAGAACTCGATTCCATCACCTATCATCGACTGGCTTCTTTCGAGGAATATCAGGTCTATCCAGCCAACTTGTTCGTTACTTCAAAGGAACAAACAGAGCATGCCATCCGTGCCATCCAAGACGACTTGGTAAAGCAGATTGATTTCTTTAATGAGATGGGTGATCCTATTAAGGCACAGCGTATTAAGGAACGGGTGGAATACGATATGGAAATGATTAAGGAACTAGGGCATTGCAGTGGTATCGAGAACTATTCCCGCTACTTTGATGGCAGGGAGGAAGGTCAACGACCCTACTGTCTGTTCGACTTCTTCCCCGATGATTTTCTGTTGGTCATCGACGAGAGTCATGTGAGTGTTCCGCAGATCAGTGCGATGTATGGTGGCGACCGTGCCCGCAAGACCAACCTTGTGGAGTATGGGTTCCGTCTTCCTGCAGCTTTCGATAACCGACCATTGAAATTCGAGGAGTTCCAAGAACTGGTGCATCAGGTGATCTATGTCTCTGCTACCCCAGCCGACTTCGAACTGAATGAGGCCGAGGGCGTGGTCGTGGAACAGCTGATCCGTCCTACCGGACTCCTGGATCCTGAGATTGAAGTGCGACCCAGTCAGAACCAGATTGACGACCTGATGGACGAGATCCTCACCCGTAGTCATCGAGGTGAACGTGTACTGGTCACTACCCTCACGAAACGCATGGCTGAAGAAATGACAGAGTTCCTGCTGAACCACAATATCAAGGCGAACTATATCCATAGTGATGTAGGGACGCTCGACCGTGTGAAAATCATGAGCGATCTGCGTTCAGGGGCATTTGATGTACTGGTGGGTGTTAACCTGTTGCGTGAAGGACTCGACCTGCCGGAGGTGTCATTGGTAGCTATTCTGGATGCCGACAAGGAAGGATTCCTGCGTTCACACCGCTCGCTCACACAGACTGCCGGACGTGCTGCACGAAACATTCACGGTAAGGTTATCATGTATGCCGACACAATCACTCAGAGCATGCAGCTCACCATCGACGAGACCAACCGCCGTCGTACCAAACAGTTGAAATACAATGAGGAACACGGTATCACACCCAAGCAGATCATCAAGGCCATTGGACAGAGCGGACTGGTTCAGAACACTGACCTCGGCAAAGGAAGCGAAAAGGGTGCTACCACCTATCGTCCGTATATCGAGCCTGATCCTATGGATATGGCTGCTGATCCCATCGTCAAGAAGATGTCGCAGGAGCAGTTGCGCAAGAGTATCGACAATACCACCAAGCTGATGAAGCAGGCCGCCAAGAACCTCGACTTCATCCAGGCCGCTCAGTACCGCGATGAAATCCTGCGTCTGCAGCAGTTGCTGAAATAAGCATAAAGCACTGTTGTGAATCGATCATTGCGAGATTGTCCAATGATGGCAGATACCATCTGAATGGCTTTGTTCCATTCACACATGTCCTAAAAGCATAGGTATTGGAGTCTAAAAGCATAGGTATTGGAGCCTAAAAGCATAGGTATTGCAATGCAAAACCGCAGGTCGCGAAAAAAGAATTTTCGCTTTTTCCTCAAGACCTAACATTGAAAAAACTTAAATGCTTTATTTTGAGCAATTTAGGAGCAAATAAGGGGCTTAAAGACCTAACATAAGAGGTAACAAAAACCTAACATCACACCTAACATAAGACCTAACATTCAAATCCGATAAAAGCGATTTCTAAATTCGTATACTCGCCATTGGGAAATTTCGGATTCACCAGAACAAGAATCACCAAAACAAGATTCGCTAAAACATGGACAATGCGAACTACGGTTAGGTCTTATGTTAGGTCTTATGTTACCTCTTTGTTAGGTCTTATGTTACCTCTTTGTTAGGTCTCATGTTAGGTCTTGAGGGCATCATAAACGCGTGAAACATCTATATACAGGCACTTTCTTCTGTGAAACTGTTAGGTCTTGGGCAAAAACACAAAATTCTATTATTTTTGACGAATTAGCAATCCGAGACGAATCATAGATTCTCATACTCATAGCTAGCGAATTTCTAATTCGCCAGAACCATGAACGGAGTTTCCTACCATGAAACAAGTTGTTCCCAACGTGGGAATAAAATGTTCCCAACATGGGAATAAAAGGTTTCCTCCATGAGGAGGGGATAAAAACCGTTTTTACGAGTGCATAAGTATGCCTAACGATTGTTATTCCTTTTCTTTTTAATCATTTCAACACCATACCAGATCAACGTAAGGAAAAGGGTTATTCCAATTACAAGGATGATGGTTATCGGACTCCTGTGCGGGGCACCCATGATGTAGTTAGCCACCCATATTACCACAAAGATCAGTATACATCCTTGACAGATACAAAAGCTGGTACGCCATAGTGTTCCCCACCAACCAAAGCCGAACAGTTGGCGGTAGGTTATGATATAATAAATAGGAATTATACACAAAACCCAATCGCTATCGAAGATAGCACTTAATATGGCTGTTATCGCCATCAGCGAGCCCATGAACACCTGGATAAAGAATCCTTCGGGAATAGAATGCTTGTGGTGTTTCGGTGCATAGCGAAAAAAAAGCCATGTGGGGAATATCAACATACAGGTTACCAACAGCATACCCCATCCCGCATTGGATTCTGCCCATTTTTCGAATGCATCAAAAGCGACATTGATTTCTTCAGCATCAGGAGTTGTTTCAACAGATGGATTTCCAAACAGCCATTCTGCTATCATCGCTCCAACAGCTACGATCAGTAGCATCTTGACGGGCGGGAACGATACCTGGCGTTTGCCGCTGAGATAGTCGCTGATCATATAACCTGGACGAAGCAACAACTGCACTAACGAGTAGCTCAGCGAACGGGAATCCATTCCCCATATCAGCATCACGCCTTGTCTCACTGTATGCCAGCCGATAGGACCTGTACCAGCTTTCTGACCACAGCGCGGGCAGAAATTGTCGTTAAACTCCGTACCGCAGTTGGCGCACCGCTCCACATGCTCACTGCGGTTGGTATAGTCAAAGGGATTGAGTTGCCAAGCCCTAAACCGACGGTATTTCTCTTTCAGATTCATTGAATCAGTTATTCTTATTTTGTTCTTTTCAGGATGTACTTATTCTTGTTGTCAACTTTGCCGCTGATGGTCTTGCCATCGGTGCTGATGGTGAGGGTGTCGCGATCCTTTCCGTCGATAGTAATCAACTTATTCCCCTTCACCTCATACTTCATCTTCTCTGATTCTGGCATCACAGCGAGTGCAGCTTTCATAGCCTTACGCTTCAGCCAACTAACGCCCATGGTCTTCATGGCTTCGTCATCAACCTTAGTTTTTTGCTTCATGATGAGATCTGTAGGGCTGGTGAATTCGATAGTCATCGCTGTCGTTATGCACTTTTTCGCTATCATCACCTTCTGTTTGGCTTCGGCTGTTGCCTTCTCGACTTCAGCCATCTCCTGTTTAGTCAGTTTGCGACCTTTCTCTTTCTCTTTTTTGGCAATGGTATTTTTCTGGAATTCAGCAATCTTAGCGTTAATGTCTGTTTCCTGCTCAAACACAGAGGCCATGATGTTAGGACTGTAATACACTCTACCTGTCAGGTTCGTTTGTGCTTGAACACTTATGGCTGCCATTATGACGGCTACAATCAATAAAAAGATCTTCTTCATATCGTTTTGTTATGTTATATTCGTTTTGATTACTGATTACGAATCTCTTTGTTCGGCGACAAAGGTAATACTTTATGTGGAGAAACCGCGGATTCCACTTCCTTTTATTAGTTAAATTATGCTTAATCGTAACTTAATCGCTGTTTATTTACTAATTTTGCAAACAAAATGAAGAATATGAAGAAAATAATGATAGCCATCATGCTCTGTCTGTCAATGACGGGTATGGCACAAAGCGAATGGGAGCGTCCTGATATTCAGACGCAAAAGTCGAATAAGTCGGTTAAGGCTGAAAAGGAGAGTTCGGATGAAGATGCGAAGTATCTGGCAGGAGCTGTTCCTGAGGTCAATGGAGAGGTTGTATGGACGCTCGACCTTCAGGTACCTGGCAAGAGTGCCCAGCAGATCTACGACATCGTGTTGAACTACCTGGTCGATCTCGTTAAGCAGGAGAACCAACTGGAGGGTAGCAGTGTATCGCTGGTAAACAAGCAGGAGCATAAGATTGCTGCTTCTATCAAGGAATGGTTGGTATTCAAGAACCAGTTCCTGGCACTCGACCGCGCAAAGCTTTTCTTCAATCTCCTTGTGGAATGCTCTGATAATCACATAAAAGTGGATATGCGACGCATCAACTACTTGTATGAGGAAGAGCGCGGTGACGGTGCTCATTTCAGGGCCGAGGAGTGGATTACCGACAAGTATGCTTTGAACAAGAAAGGCACGAAATTCTACAAGGGTTCGGGAAAGTTCCGCAAGAAGACCATCGACCGCAAAGACGAGTTGTTTGAAGCAATCAAGAACGCCCTTCAATAAAATAAATCATGCAGTATCATTCCAGGAATAACGAAGAAGAGAAGCAGGACAAGTACCTGACGTTGAGACAAATCCTCAACGTTATCTTTATGTTAGGTGCTATTGTAGGTGTACTGTTGTATTTCTACCAGAGTAAGTCGGTGGGCACGGTGGTGATTCTCGTGGCCATGTTCTTCAAGATGGTAGAATGCGTATTCCGTCTGCTGAAATAACATGAAGAGAGTAATCATCACATTATTGTCCGTTCTATGTCTCGTATCTACCATACGAGCACAGGAGGATTTCAACCAGATCAATGATCGTGGAGAGATCAGTAATTCTGGTGAGTGGAAGTCGTCACACAATAAAGACACAACGAAACACGATAAGGAGATCCCCATAGGCATGAGGGTGTGGACCATTGATGAGCGGTTCGGAGACCGCACGGCTGCCACCCCTGATACCCTTCCCCACATGTATATGAACTCGGTGTTCACAACGGGTCGTCGCGGGGAGTTCAACACCACGGGTAACTTAGGCGCACCACGCATCAACAGAATCTTTATCGACCGTGACCTGCCTGCGCAGTTCATGTTCACACAGCCGTATGATTTCTTCATCACACCGGTTGATAAGTTCCATTTCACCAATACGCTCTCCCCTATTACCAACGTGTCGTATGATGAATGCGGTGACAAGAACGTGGGTGAGGATCATCTGAAGGCGCTGTTTGCCGTGAACGCAGGAAAGAAGATCGGCTTGGGATTCAAGTTCGACTATATCTACGGACGGGGTTACTACCAGAACCAGAGTACGGCCCATTTCAACTATACCATGTATGGATCGTATCTGGGTGACCGCTATCAGGCACATCTGCTCATGTCAACCAACCATCAGAAGGTGGCGGAGAACGGTGGTATCACCAATGATGACTATGTCTCGCACCCGGAGATTTTCAGAGAGTCGTTTAGAACGGATGAGATTCCTACCATATTGAGTCAGAACTGGAACCGTAATGACAACCAGCATATCTTCCTTTCTCATCGATATAATATCGGCTTCAACAGAAAGGTGCCCATGACCGAGGAGGAGATCAAGGCCAAGAAGTTCGCCATGGCTGCCGAAAAGGAGAAGGCTGAACAAGAGGCTAGAGAGAAAGAGCGGAAGAAGGCACAGAAAGAAGGCAGACAGTTTGATGAGAATGCATTGGGAACGACCTACGCCGGACGACCTGATGATGCGAAGATTGCCGGTGATGAGCCTGCAGGAGATGCAGGAACCACATCCGACCGTATTACTGTGACCAGTAAGGAGATGGCTGACAGTCTGCTGGCTGCAGAGAAAAAGGAACCCGAAGACACCTCGTGGCTGAAGAACGAGTTCGTGCCCGTGACCAGTCTGATTCATACTCTAAAGGTGGATAACTACCGACGCATCTACCAGGCATATGCAACGCCTACAGCCTACTATCTCAACACCTTCCTCAGGAACGAGGAACTGCAGGGCGACAGCATCTTCGACAAGATGAAGCACTACGAGATCAAGAACACCCTCGCCCTCTCATTGCTCGAAGGATTCAACAAATGGGCGAAGGCAGGACTGAAAGCGTTCATCACTTCCGACCTGCGGAACTTCTCGATGCCCGATACCTGTCTGGCTGGCTATCGCTCCTATCGTGAGCATAACCTGAGCTTCGGTGGACAGATCAGTAAGACGGAGGGTACATTGCTACATTATCAGGCTACATTGGAAACTTGGCTGACCGGTGAGGATGCAGGACAGTTGAAGTTTGACGGCTCCGCCGACCTGAACTTCAAGCTCTTCGGCGATACGGTGCAGTTAGCTGCAAGGGGTTTCTTCTACAAGTTGCAGCCCACCTTCTACCAGCGAAACTACCATGCCAAGCACCTATGGTGGGACAACGATGGGGAGAATGGACTGAAACTATCGCAGGAGATCCGTTCACGTATCGAAGGACTGTTCACCTATCAAAAGACACGTACCAGTGTGCGGGTGGCCATCGATGACCTGAAGGATCACATCTACTTTGCCCAGAAATACACATTCAATAATGAAGTTGTTACAGGTAGCACTGTTAGCGTGAAACAGCACTCAGGTAACATCAGTCTGCTCACCGTACAAGTGGGTCAGGACTTCACCCTCGGACCGCTGAACTGGGAGAGTCAGGTAACCTGGCAGAAATCAAGTAATAACGAGGTATTGCCCGTACCCGACCTCAACATCTACAGTAACCTGTACCTGCATTTCCGCATCGCAAAGGTACTGAGGGTGGATCTCGGAGCTGACGTGCGTTATTTCACCAAGTACTATGTACCCGACTATAGTCCGCTGCTGGCGCAGTTCACCATACAGGACAATGGCGAGAACAATATGGAGTTAGGCAACTACCCCATCGTGAACGTTTATGCCAACATGCACCTGAAGCATGCACGCTTCTTCGTCATGATGAGTCATGTGAATGCAGGCGACGGCGGTAACCGTTTCTTCGTGCCCCACTACCCCATGAACGGAATGATTCTCAGGTTCGGTGTTTCGTGGAATTTCTTCAATTAATCCACTATTTCCTTTGTGATTAACACAAAATATCGTAATTTTGCACCGAATTACAAATATTTAGATTAAAATGCCTCAAATATCAGTACGCGGAATAGAGATGCCAGAGAGTCCGATCAGGAAGCTCGCACCATTGGCAGTCGCAGCAAAGAAACGTGGTACCAAAGTGTATCATCTCAATATCGGTCAGCCCGATCTTCCTACTCCGCAAGTAGCCATGGACGCGATCAAGAATGTTGACCGCAAGGTCCTAGAATACTCACCTTCTCAGGGATATGCCAGTTATCGCGAGAAGTTAGTTGACTATTATGCTAAGTACGATATTCACGTAACGGCGGAAGATATCATTATTACCTGCGGTGGTTCTGAGGCAGTGCTCTTTGCATTCATGTCATGCCTAAACCCAGGAGACGAGATCATCGTTCCGGAACCTGCCTATGCCAACTACATGGCCTTTGCCATCTCAGCAGGTGCTAAGATCCGTACCATCGCCACCACCATCGAGGAGGGATTCTCCCTGCCGAAGGTGGAGAAGTTTGAGGAACTGATCAACGACCGCACAAGGGCTATCTTGATCTGTAATCCCAATAACCCGACAGGTTATCTCTATACAAGGCGCGAGATGAACCAGATTCGCGACTTGGTGAAGAAATACGATCTCTACTTATTCTCTGACGAGGTGTACCGCGAGTATATCTATACAGGCTCACCGTATATCAGTGCTTGTCATCTGGAAGGCATCGAGCAGAACGTGATACTCATCGACTCTGTATCCAAGCGTTACAGCGAGTGCGGTATCCGCATCGGCGCACTCATCACAAAGAACAAGGAGATTCGTCAGGCGGTGATGAAGTTCTGTCAGGCCCGTCTCTCTCCCCCACTCATTGGACAGATTATCGCCGAGGCTTCGCTCGACACACCTGAGGAGTATCTCAGAGAGGTGTATGATGAGTTTGTGGAGCGCAGGAAATGTCTGATTGATGGACTGAACCGTATCCCCGGTGTCTATTCTCCCATCCCCATGGGTGCTTTCTATACTGTGGCAAAGTTGCCTGTTGACGACAGTGAGAAGTTCTGTCGCTGGTGTCTCGAATCGTTCAGCTATGAGGGTGAGACCGTAATGATGGCTCCCGCCAGCGGTTTCTATACCACCCCAGGTGCCGGTTATAACCAGGTACGTATCGCCTATGTGCTGAAGAAAGAGGACCTGACCCGCGCGCTCTTCCTTCTCCGCAAGGCCCTTGAGGCTTATCCCGGGAGAGAGGAAAACATCTGATCATGAATTTCCCCCTATACATTGCCCGTAAGATCTACAACGACCAGGGCGACAAACGAAAAGTGAGTCGTCCGGTAATCCGTATTGCTACACTTGGTGTGGCCATCGGATTAGCTGTGATGTTGATATCGGTCAGTGTAGTATTGGGATTCAAGCATACCATTCGTGATAAAGTCATCGGCTTCGGCAGTCATATCACTGTTGGAGACTTCCTGACCATCCAGGGTACAGATCAGTACCCCATCGAGATGGGTGACAGTATGATGAACGTACTAAAGAGCATCAAGGGAGTTGACAAGGTACAGCGTTACGCCATGAAGCAGGGTATCCTGAAAACGGATTCCGATTTCCTAGGAGTGATGTTCAAGGGTATTGCTGAGGAGTACGACACCACCTTCTTACATAATAATATGGTGGAAGGAACCATCCCTGCTTTCAGTAGCGAGGCCAGTAAGCAACAGATCGTGATCTCGAAGATGATTGCTGACCAGCTCCATCTGCATGCTGGCGACCGTCTTTTTGCTTATTTCTTCAGTAATAACGGTGTGCGTCCTCGCAAATATACCATCGCAGGTATCTATCAGACCAACCTTACGATGTTCGACAAGATGATATGTTTTACCGACTTGTATTCCGCCGTGAAACTGAATGGCTGGGAGAGTGATCAGGCTAGTGGAGCGGAGCTGACCGTGAAGGATTTCAACAAACTTGATGAAGTGGCAGATATACTCACCCATCGCGTCAACCGTTCTTCTGACAAATACGGAGAGACTTATTCATCAGCCACCATCCAGCAGAACTATCCGCAGATCTTCTCGTGGTTGGACCTGCTCGATCTGAACGTATGGATTATCTTGACACTGATGGTCTGCGTGGCGGGCTTTACCATGATCAGCGGTCTGTTGATCATCATCCTTGAACGTACCAACATGATCGGTGTGCTCAAGGCATTGGGCGCGAGGAACAAAACCGTTCGTCATACCTTCCTCTGGTTTGCCGTGTTCATCATCGGGAAAGGTCTGTTGATTGGTAATATAATAGGTATAGGACTCATCCTTCTGCAGAAATACACAGGTCTTATACACCTTGACCCTGCCACCTACTACGTGAGCACCGTACCCGTGGAACTGAACATTCCGATTATTCTACTTATTAATATCGCAACTTTGCTGGTGAGTGTCTTTGTACTCATCGCACCCAGTTATCTGATCTCTCATATCCATCCTGCCAAATCGATGAGATACGAATAATTCAGTTACAAATTCCCTCTTTTTCGAAAAAACATCATTTATCCTAAAATTCTTGCACAAAAATTTTGGAAATGTGCAGATAAAGCATTACCTTTGCACAATAATTAGAAAATTGTGCAATGGAATCAATACCCAGCTTTAATTCTTACATTGAGCAATCGATAATCAAGAATTGGGATCAGGATGCCCTGACTGACTATAAAGGGGCGACCTTACAATATAAAGATGTGGCTAGAAAGATCGAGAAGATGCATATTCTTTTCGAGAACTGTGGTGTCAAGCCAGGCGATAAGATAGCCCTTTGCGGTCGTAACTGCGCCCATTGGGCCGTATCTTTCCTCGCCGTATTGTCATACGGTGCCGTAGCCGTTCCTATCCTTCATGAGTTCAATGCCGAGCAGATCCATAACATCGTTAACCACAGTGAGTCGAAACTCCTGTTCGTGGGTGATGTGGTGGCTACTATCATTGACGAGAAAGAGATGCCCAATCTGGAAGGTATCGTGTACATACCCGACTTCTCTTTGGTAGTTTCCCGTACGGAGAGTCTGACCTATGCCCGTGAGCATCTGAATGCGATGTTCGGACAGAAGTACCCGAAGTATTTCCGGAAAGAGCATGTACACTATCACAAGGATGAGGCAGAGGAACTGGCGCTCATCAACTACACCAGTGGTACGACCGGCTATTCAAAGGGAGTAATGCTCCCCTATCGTGCCCTTTGGGGAAACCTCGACTTTTGTCTGAGACGATTGGGTATCTTCATTAAGCCGGGCAGTAACATGCTCAGCATCCTGCCGATGGCACATATGTACGGACTGGCCATTGAGTTCATCTTCGGCTTCGTAAACGGCTGTCATCTCTTCTACTTGACCCGCCTGCCGAGTCCTGCCATCATCGCACAGGCATTCGCCGACACCAAGCCGGCAGTGGTCATCTCGGTACCGTTGGTTATTGAGAAGATTATGCGTAAGCGGGTGTTCCCCAAGATCCAGAGCAACGCCGTACGACTGCTCCTGAATATGCCTGTAGTAAACAAGAAGGTGAAGCAACGCATCTGCGAGCAGGTGTATCAAGCGTTCGGCGGACAGGCTTACGAGGTCATCGTGGGTGGTGCTGCCCTGAACCAAGAGGTGGAGAAGTTCTTGTATGATATTGACTTCCCGCTGACGGTGGGTTATGGCGCCACGGAATGCGCACCGCTGATCTCTTATAGCGACTATCACGACTTCGTCCCGGGTTCTTGTGGTACAGCTGTTGACCATATGGAGATCAAGATCAACAGTCGTGACCAAGAGAACGAATTAGGTGAGATTCTCACCCGCGGTACGAATGTGATGCTGGGTTATTATAAGAATGAAGAGGCCACACGACAGGTGCTCGACGAAGATGGCTGGTACCATACTGGTGATCAGGGTATCATGAGTAGTGACGGTCATCTGTTCATCAAGGGTCGCATCAAGAACATGCTACTGGGCGCCAATGGTCAGAATGTCTATCCGGAGGAGATAGAAGATAAGCTCAACTCCATGGCGCTTGTCGCTGAGTGTATCATCGTTCAGCGTGGCGAGAAACTTGTGGCACTGGTCTATCCAGACCACGACGAGGCGGAGAGCATGGATTTCTCAGGAGATGATGTCAAGGCCATTATGGAGCAAAACCGACAGGAACTGAACAATATCCTGCCTGCCTATTGCAAGATCTCGGCTATCGAGATTCATGAAGAGGAGTTTGCGAAGACTCCAAAGAAGAGTATCAAGCGCTACCTATACAGCTAGAACCAGAACAATAAACAACGGATCGTATGCAAATACCAAGTTTCAAAGCTATTATCCAGAAAAGCATCATCGATAACTGGGATCGTGATGCACTTACAGACTATAAGGGAGCAACCTTACAATATCATGATGTGGCGCGGAAGATTGAGAAGCTGCACATCATGTTCGAGAATAGCGGTGTTGTCAAGGGCGACAAGATTGCCTTGTGCGGAAGAAACTGTGCCAACTGGGCCGTTGCCTTCCTTGCCACGGTAACATACGGTGCCGTAGCTGTACCTATTCTTCACGAGTTTACTGCCGACCAGATACATAATATCGTTAACCACAGTGAAGCAAAACTGCTCTTCGTAGGTGATGTGGTGGCCACAACAATTGATGCTACCAAGATGCCTCATCTGGAAGGAATCATCTACGTACCCGATTATAGTATTGTTGTATCTCGTACCGACAAGCTGACCTACGCCCGAGAGCATCTGAATGAGATGTTCGGCAAGAAATACCCTAAGTATTTCCGCAAGGAGCATGTGAACTACTGTCTGGATGAGGATCCCAACCAGTTGGCTCTCATCAACTATACCAGTGGTACGACTGGCTTCTCGAAAGGTGTGATGATTCCCTACCGCGCCATGTGGAGTAACTACGATTTCGCAGAACAGGTATTGGGAAAGGCTATCAAGAAAGGTGATAACACCATCAGTATCCTGCCGATGGCTCACATGTACGGCATGTCCTTCGAATTCATCTTCGAATTCCTTCACGGCTGTCATATCTTCTACCTGACCCGTGTGCCCTCTCCTGCCATCATCGCACAGGCTTTCGCTGATATCAAACCATCTATCATCATTGCTGTTCCTCTGATCATCGAGAAGATTATCAGAAAGAGGGTGTTCCCGAAGATCCAGAACAATAGGATGCGTCTGCTGCTGAACATGCCCGTGATCAGTAAGAAGGTGCGTGAGAAGATCTGCGATCAAGTGGTGAATGCCTTTGGTGGTAACTTCGAGGAGGTGATTATCGGTGGTGCTGCTTTCAATCAGGAGGTTGAACAATTCCTGCACCGCATTGAATTCCCCTATACGGTAGGATACGGAGCCACGGAATGTGCCCCTATTATCTGTTATGAGGACTGGCGTAACTTCGTTCCGGGCTCATGCGGAAAGGCTGTTGTTCACATGGAAGTGAAGATTGATAGTCATGATCCCGAGAATGTTCCCGGAGAGATTCTTGCCCGCGGATTGAATGTGATGCTGGGTTATTATAAGAATGAGGAAGCCACTGCCCAGACACTCGATAGCGAGGGTTGGTATCATACAGGCGATCTCGGTACAATGGACAGTGAAGGGAATGTGTTTATCAAGGGACGTTCGAAGAACATGTTGCTCAGCGCCAACGGACAGAACATCTACCCAGAGGAGGTTGAGGACAAACTGAATTCCATGGCCATGGTGGTGGAGAGCATCGTTATCCAGAAAGAGGATAAACTGATCGGTTTGGTATTCCCCGACTTCGACGAAGCCAAGAACCTCGGACTCACTAACGATGACTTAGTGAAGATTATGGAAGAGAACCGACAAGAACTCAATGCTGCTCTTCCTGCCTACAGCAAACTGTCAGCCATCCGTATTCACGAGGAAGAGTTTGCCAAGACTCCGAAGAAGAGTATCAAGCGCTACCTGTATCAGGAAGCGTAAACGAATTGAAAAATGTAATTATAAGAATTCAATTTAATCCAGTAAGACGGTACTCCTCACACGACTGAGTGTTTCGGGTGTCATCTGCAGATAGCTGGCAATGAAAAGCAAGGGTGCACGTAGTGCTATCTGCGGTGACAACTTGCACATACGACGGTAACGGTTCTCCGCACTCTCAAATCTGACGAGGTCGGCATGAACCTGTGAGAGAATCAATGACTCCTCCAAAATCTTTCTATACAGAATCTGGATGTTGACATTATGCAATGCCACCTCCTCCAGCTTCTTCTTGGGAAGCTCATAGACAATGGTTGGCTCGATAGCTTCTATCTGCTGAAGAGAAGGAACCTCCTTGAACAAGCTCTCGATAGACATCATGATGCAACCCTCCACGGCAAGGTATTCCGTTACCTCCTTACCGTTTTTCAGGTAGAACTGCCGCAGCAGTCCTTTATCAATATAGATAATACTAGTACATATTTCCCCCTCTGACAGCACCATGTCACCCTTGGCATATTTCCGAGGGATCAGGACGCTTTCGAGAATGTCCAGTTCATCGTGCGTCATCGTACTGTATTTACGCGCCAGTTCACGCGCTACATCACGTGTTGTGTTTGCCATTTCTCTCATTTTTCCTCTGTTAGGATTTTAGTTTAACCATTAGTCAAGTTTCAGAACGGCCAGGAAGGCTTTCTGTGGCACCTCCACATTACCGATCTGCTTCATACGTTTCTTACCTTTCTTCTGCTTCTCCAGCAGTTTACGCTTTCTACTTACATCACCACCATAACACTTGGCAGTCACATCCTTACGCACCTGCTTGACCGTCTCACGGGCAATAATCTTCGCACCGATGGCTGCCTGTATGGCGATATCGAACTGCTGTCTGGGGATCAACTCCTTCAGTTTCTCACACATCCTTCTTCCGAAGGCAACAGCATTATCTGCATGTGTCAGGGTTGACAGCGCATCTACGGGTTCACCATTGAGCAGGATATCCAGTTTGATCAGTCGTGAAGGACGGTAGCTGTCGATATGGTAATCGAACGAAGCATATCCCTTGGAGATGCTCTTCAGTTTGTCGTAGAAGTCGATCACGATCTCACCCAATGGTAACATGAAGTGCAGTTCGATGCGATTACCGCTCACATATTCTTGGTTGATCAGTTCACCACGTTTATCCAGACATAGCTTCATGATCGGTCCGATATATGTACTGGCCGTGATGATGCTGGCTCGGATATACGGTTCCTCAATATGATCGATCATCGTCTGATCAGGCAGTCCTGAAGGATTATGAACCTCCTTGCTTCCCCCCTGCTTGTCATACACCATATACGACACGTTAGGCACCGTAGTGATCACATCCATGTCGAACTCACGGTCGAGACGCTCCTGGATAATCTCCATATGTAGCAGTCCGAGGAAGCCACAACGGAAACCGAATCCCAATGCCACTGACGACTCCGGTGTGAAAGTCAGGGAAGCATCGTTCAACTGCAGTTTCTCCAACGACGCACGCAGGTTCTCATAATCGGTAGGATCAATGGGATAGACACCGGCGAACACCATGGGCTTTACCTCCTGGAATCCCTCGATGGCCTGCTGACAAGGACGAGCGATGTGCGTAATCGTATCACCCACCTTCACTTCCTTGGAATCCTTGATTCCACTGATGATATAGCCTACATCACCTGTACCGAGCTGCTGACGGGGAATCATATCCATCTTCAGGACACCTACCTCATCGGCATCATACTCCATACCCGTATTGAAGAACTTCACCTTATCACCCTTGCGGATGCTACCGTTCTCGATCTTGAAATAAGCAATGATGCCTCGGAAGGAGTTGAACACAGAGTCGAAGATCAGTGCCTGTAACGGAGCCTCAGGATCGCCCTTAGGACAAGGGATGCGCTCCACGACAGCCTTCAGTACTTCCTCCACACCCTCGCCGGTCTTACCACTGGCACGGATGATATCCTTACGGTCACAACCGATCAGTTCCACGATCTCATCCTCCACCTCGTCGGGCATGGCACTGGGCATATCAATCTTATTGATGACGGGAATGATCTCCAGGTCATGGTCAATGGCCATATAGAGATTCGAAATCGTCTGTGCCTGCACACCCTGAGTTGCATCCACCACTAGCAACGCCCCTTCACAGGCAGCAATGCTTCGCGACACCTCGTACGAGAAATCAACATGTCCCGGGGTGTCAATCAGGTTCAATATATATTTCCCCTGCTCCACATCGTGGTCAGGGCTACCCGGATAATCATACTCCATCTGAATGGCATGACTCTTGATGGTGATTCCGCGTTCCTTCTCCAAATCCATATCATCCAACATCTGTCCTTCCGTGATCTGGATTGTTTGGGTGTACTCCAGCAAACGGTCGGCAAGGGTTGACTTCCCATGGTCGATATGTGCGATGATACAGAAATTCCTTATATGTTGCATCAATTTTCAGTCTGAATTCGAGTACAAAGGTACAAAATATTCTTCAAAGATTTTCACTTTCCATAGAAAAATGTATTGGAAAGTGGTTTTCGGTAACAACTGATTATTTTTTTTGCAAATTAGTTGTCTATTCGAATTATTCTTACTACTTTTGCATCCGAATTAAACCGAGCAACCACCCTCATCCGTTAGAGGGCGCTCAAACTTATTAAATCAGAAATGAAAGTTTTGAAATTTGGCGGAACGTCCGTAGGTTCCGTGAAAAGCATTTTGAGCTTAAAGAGAATTGTAGAGGCAGAGGCTCGGACGCAACCTGTCGTAGTAGTAGTAAGCGCATTAGACGGCATCACAGACGAGTTGATAGCGACCTCAAAGATTGCCCTCAAAGGTGACGAACGGTGGAAAGATGAATTTGATGCGATGGTCACACGCCATCATCAAATGATCGACACCATCATCACCGACAACAAAAAACGCGTAGATTTATTTAATAAGGTGGATGCCCTCTTCGAACAGTTGAGGAGTATCTATTACGGTGTGTTCCTGATTCACGACCTGAGCGGAAAGACACTGGATGCTATCGTGAGCTATGGTGAACGACTGAGTTCGAACATCGTGGCCTCACTCGTCAAGAACGGTGTGCGCATGAATGCCCGCGACTTTATCCGCACGGAGAAGAAAAACGGCAAGCATACGCTGGATGCCGAGCTGACAGTGAAGTTAGTGAAGGAAGCATTCAGTCAGGTAATTAATGGTACTGCTGTTCCGCAGAAGGCAGTGTATGTAGTACCGGGCTTTATCGCCAGAGACAGGGACAGTCATGAGACCACCAATCTCGGACGAGGTGGTTCTGACTACACCGCAGCCATTATAGCAGCTTCTCTCGATGCGGAGATTCTGGAGATCTGGACGGACGTGGATGGCTTCATGACAGCTGATCCGAAGGTGATCAAGTCGGCCTACACCATCAACGAACTCTCGTATGTGGAGGCCATGGAGCTTTGTAACTTCGGTGCGAAGGTGATCTATCCGCCGACCATCTATCCCGTCTGCATCAAGAATATTCCCATCAAGGTAAAGAACACCTTTAACCCCAATCATCCCGGAACCCTGATCAAGGAGAAGATCGAAGATGACAACAAGCCTATCAAGGGTATCTCCAGCATCAAGGGTACGTCGTTGATCACAGTGACCGGTCTTTCGATGGTGGGTGTGATCGGTGTGAACCGTCGTATCTTCACCACCCTAGCCAACAAGGGTATCTCTGTGTTCATGGTATCGCAGGCTTCTTCTGAGAACTCCACCTCTATTGGTGTGCGTGACGAGGATGCTGCAGCTGCCGCAGAAGTACTCAACGCTGAGTTTGCCAAGGAGATCGAAACGGGCGCCATGTTCCCCATGCAGGTGGAGAGTGGCCTGGCCACCATCGCTATCGTGGGTGAGAACATGAAGCAGACGCCAGGTATTGCCGGTAAGCTGTTTGGTACACTGGGACGTTCAGGTATCTCTGTGATAGCCTGTGCCCAAGGTGCTTCAGAGACGAATATCTCATTCGTTGTGGATGGACGATTCCTGAGGAAGTCACTTAACGTGTTGCACGACTCGTTCTTCCTGTCGGAATACAAGGTGCTCAACCTCTTTATCTGCGGTATTGGTACCGTGGGCGGCATGCTGCTCGAACAGATCCGTACCCAGCAGCAGTTCCTGATGCAGTCAAGACGACTGAAACTGAATGTGGTGGGAATCTCGGATGTGGATAACTTTGTGCTTGACCGTGATGGTATCGACCTCGACAATTACGAGAAGATCCTGCGTGCTGGCTTTGCTGCCAATACAGAGCATATGCGTGACGAGATTGTGAAGATGAATATCTTCAACAGTGTTTTCGTCGACTGTACCGCCAGTCGTCAGATTGCCCAACTTTATCAGACATTCTTAGAGCATAACATTTCCGTGGTGGCTGCCAATAAGATTGCGGCTTCCAGCGACTATAACAGTTACCTGAAACTTAAGCAGACTGCCCGTGACAAGGGCGTGTGGTTCCGTTACGAGACCAACGTAGGTGCCGGTCTGCCAATCATCGGTACCATCAACGACCTGTGTAACTCGGGTGATAAGATCCTGAAGATCGAGGCTATCCTCTCAGGTACACTGAACTTCATCTTCAATGAGATTGCAGCCGATGTGCCATTCTCTGAGACCGTGAAGCGTGCTAAGGAACAGCGTTACTCAGAACCTGACCCACGTATCGACCTCAGTGGTACAGATGTGATCCGTAAACTGGTGATCCTGACCCGTGAGGCTGGTTATCAGGTGGAACAGGAGGATGTGGAGAAGCATCTGTTTGTTCCCGACAGTTACTTTGAAGGTAGTCTGGATGACTTCTGGAAGAAACTTCCGGAACTGGATGCCGATTTCGAGGCCCGTCGTAAGGTACTCGAGGCTGAGGGTAAGCGCTGGCGTTTCGTGGCTACCATGGAGAATGGTAAGACCAACGTTGCCCTGAAGGAAGTACCGTCTGACCATCCCTTCTATCCGCTGGAAGGCTCCAACAATATCGTACTGCTCACCACAGAACGCTATAAGGAGTACCCGATGCTGATTCAGGGTTATGGTGCCGGTGCTGCCGTTACCGCAGCAGGTGTCTTTGCCAATATCATGTCCATCGCAAATATTTAATGTCTTATGAAGACAATCATCATATTGGGTGATGGCATGGCCGATCTTCCCGTCGAACGTCTCGGTGGGAAGACTCTCTTGCAATTTGCTAAGAAACCAATGATGGACCAGTTAGCCCGCGAAGGACGATGTGGTCGGCTCATCACGGTGCCCGAAGGTTTTCCTCCAGGCTCTGAGGTGGCCAACACGGCTATCTTAGGCTATGATCTGAATAAGGTATATGAAGGACGCGGTCCACTGGAGGCAGCCTCTATTGGCTATGAGATGGCGGATGATGACTTTGCCATCCGCTGTAATATCATCACCTTGGAAGACGGGATGATTATCACGCACAATGGCGGTAATCTGGAAACGAAGGATGGTGACGTTCTCATCAAGTACCTGAATGAGAAACTGGCTAAGCCCATCAATGAACGAGAAGGCTGTGAGCGCGTGAAATTCATTACAGGTATCCAATATCGTCATCTGTTAGTGATCAAAGGGGGCAACAAGCACATCAACTGTGCCCCACCCCATGATCATCCCAATGAGGAGTGGCAACCATTATTGGTTAAGCCGGAGATTCAGGAAAGTCCGGAGAATCCGGAGAATCAAGAGAGACTCACCCCGCAACAAACGGCTGATCTCATCAACGAACTCATCCTGAAATCACAGGAACTGCTTGCTCAGCATCCTTTTAATATAGAAAGAGCCAAGCGTGGAGAGCGCCAGGCGAACAGCATCTGGCCTTGGAGCGGTGGCTATCGCCCTTCTATGGAAACGCTGATGCAACAGTATCCGCAGGTGAAATCCGGAACTGTGATCTCTGCTGTTGATTTGATAAGAGGTATCGGTCATTATGCAGGACTGAAAATCGTTGAAGTGGAAGGGGCCACAGGACTGGCTGACACGAACTATGAGGGAAAGGCTCAGGCTGCTATTGAGGCCCTGAAGAATGATGACTTCGTGTTCGTTCATGTAGAAGCCAGTGACGAGGCAGGACATGATGGTGACCTGGAACTGAAACTCAAGACAATCGAGTATCTCGACCAGCGACTCATCGCCCCCATATATCAAGAGGTGAACACATGGAACGAACCAGTATGTATTGCCGTCCTACCCGATCATCTCACACCGGTTGAGATGCGTATCCATGTAGGACAGCCTGTTCCCTTCTTGATTTGGCACAGAGGTATCGAGCCCGATAGCGTACATCAATACGATGAAGTATCCTGTGTTGCTGGCTCATACGGACTACTCAAGCTCAATGAGTTCATGCAAACCCTCATGAGCATATCATAAAGTACAACAACCAATGATTAAAATTCATCGTTATGAATTACTATAGTACCAACGGGAAAGCCCCCATCGCCGATTTACAGAAGGCAGTAGTGAAAGGACTGGCAGAGGACCGCGGTCTGTATATGCCGGAAAAGATCCATCAGTTGCCGAAGGAGTTCTTCGACCATATTCAGGAGATGTCGTTCCGCGATATCGCCTACAACGTGGCCAGCGCCTTCTTTGGAGAGGATGTTGACCTAGATGCCCTGCAGGAACTGGTTTATGACACTCTGCCGTTCGACTGTCCTGTGGTGAAGGTGACGGATACTATCTATTCATTAGAACTGTTCCATGGTCCCACCCTGGCCTTTAAGGATGTGGGTGCGCGGTTTATGGCACGACTGCTGAGATATTTTACTAGTAATACTAGTAGTGCTAGTAATACTAGTTCTAGAACAATCAACGTGCTGGTAGCCACCAGCGGTGATACGGGTTCGGCTGTTGCCAATGGCTTCCTTGGCGTAGAGGGCATTCATGTATATGTGCTCTATCCTAAAGGTAAGGTGAGTCCTATCCAGGAATGTCAGTTCACTACCTTGGGCAAGAACATCACAGCCATTGAGGTGGATGGTGTCTTCGACGACTGTCAAGCACTGGTCAAGAGTGCCTTTATGGATGAGGAACTGAACAACCACATGATGCTGACCTCTGCGAACAGTATCAACGTGGCCCGTTTCCTCCCCCAGGCCTTCTACTATTTCAATGCTTACGCCAGAATGAAGGCCCTTGGAAAGTCGAATAACCTCGTAATGTGCGTGCCCAGTGGTAACTTCGGTAACATCTGCTCTGCCCTCTTCGGTCATCAGATGGGCCTGCCCGTCAAGCGCTTCATTGCAGCGAACAATGCCAATGATGTGTTCTACAACTACCTGCAGACTGGTCAGTACACTCCGATGGCTTCCATCCAAACCCTCGCCAATGCGATGGATGTAGGTGATCCTTCTAACTTCGCCCGCATCCTCAACCTCTACTCAAAGAATGGAGAACTGTCACCCGAGGAAACCCATTCTGCCATCACTTCGCTCATCAGTGGAGCCACCTACAATGATGAACAGATCAAGGAAACCATGCGCCAGTGCTATAAGGAGACTGGTTATATCCTTGATCCTCACGGTGCTTGTGGCTATCAGGCACTTGTGGATGGACTGCAGGAAGGTGAGATGGGTGTGTTCTGCGAAACGGCCCATCCAGCTAAGTTCAAAGAGAAGGTGGATGACATCCTCGGCATTGACGTGGAGATCCCCGATCGTCTTGCCGCATTCATGCAAGGAGAGAAGAAAAGCATTCCAATGACGAAGGTTTTTGATGACTTTAAGTCATACCTTCTGAAACAAGGCTGATTACTACCAGTTAGAAGGCTGATTACTACCAGTTAGAAGGCTTATAACGACCCGTTAGAAGGCTTATAACTACTCGCTAGAAGGCTGATAACTACCCGTTATCAGCCTTCTAGGAAATTGTTACCTGCAATACCTCTTGTGTTGACTCCGTAACACGACAACAATCATCTGGACGCTCGTTTACCAACCAAAGGATTTTGTTATACGCATCGGTGACTACCAATTGACGACGTTTGTCAAATAAGGTGCATTTTCTATCGGTGAGATAATCACTGATGAGCTTACTTCCTTTCATACCAAACGGCTGAAAACGATCGCCTTGTCGCACAGGTCGGATTACAAGGGGAAAACGAATCTGTGCCGCATCAAGTATTGCAGTATTCTTTGGCAAAGAAGAAAGGATGGAAGCAACAGACTTTTCATGATCCTTTGTTCGCAGATCAGCAACCGTCATTTTCTCAACACGAATCTTCATATGCTCGTTATAGACATACGTTCCTTCCTCAGGAATGGTCATAGTCTTTGGCTGTTCCTGAATAGGCTCGATCAACAAGCGGTCACGATCAACCAGCAACTGATGAGTGGAAGAACGGAACTCTGTTCCCGGCACCGCATCCAGATGTTGTGCAACCTGTTCAATCTGAGCAGGATTGAAACCATAACCCTTCAGTATATAGAACAAAGCATATTCTGACGAAGGCAATGTCTTCAAGCGGTTGATGGAAAGAGTCACCCTATCTGACGATGTTGGATGATCATCTTCCTCTATGACTGTCGTGAGTTGCTTTCCGATAGTGTCATCTAGTACTTTCGTTACCTCATACATCCTGTTGGCTGTCTCGGCGATACTATTCTTCACCGAAGGGTTGATTTGTTGTAGAAGCGGGATCACCTCCATCCGGATCTTGTTCCGCACCGCCATATCCGACTGCAGGTTCGTGCTATCCGTAACATAATCCTGACTGATATCTTGCAGGAACTGCTCAATCTCATGACGAGACATACATAGCAAAGGTCGGATCACCTTCAAGTCTGATTCCAAAACAGACAGCGGTGCAATACCGGTCAATCCGTGTACACCAGTACCACGAACCAAGTTCAAGAGTACTGTCTCAACAGAATCATCCTGATGATGAGCCACACACACACCCTCAGTTTGAAGATCCCGACATAAAGCAGCGAAATAATGATAACGAAGTTCACGTGCTGCCATCTCTATACTCAGATGATGCAAGGCTGCATATTCACGAGTATCGAAATGAACGAGGTGAAGAGGGACCTGCTGTTTTTCGCAGAAGGAAACACAGAACTGCTCATCACGATCAGCCTCATCGCCACGCAGATGGAAGTTACAATGAACTGCTTCAACCGAATATCCTAATTGTTTGAGTATCAAGAGAAGACAAACGCTATCTGCACCTCCTGATAAAGCCACGAGGTACTTCTTATCCATCTCCATTAAATGGTATTGACGGATATAGTGTGATACGCGTTCAATCACCTCATTCCTCATTCTACGTAAAGTACAAGTCCTTTCAGATACTCCCCTTCCGGATGATAAATATTGATGGGATGATCAGCAGGCTGATGAAGCTGATGGAGGATCCGCACCTTACGACCGCTCATGGCTGCTGCTGTGAATACCGCCTGACGGAACTGATCCTTCGTTACCACCTGTGAGCAACTGAACGTAAAGAGGATACCACCATGACGAATACGTTGGAAAGCCTTCACGTTCAGTCGGGTATAACCCTTCAACGCATTATGCAAGGCACCGCGGTGTTTGGCAAAAGCTGGCGGGTCGAGAATAATCAAGTCATACGTATCCCCTGCAGCATCAAGGAACTTGAAAGCATCATCGCAGAAAGCCTGATGACGCGCATCACCAGGGAAGTTCAGTTCCACGTTAGCGTTTGTCAATTCAATAGCCTTGGCACTGCTATCCACGGAATGCACCAGTTGAGCTCCGCCTCGCATGGCATAGAAAGAGAACCCACCAGTGTAGCAGAACATATTCAGTACACGGCGATCCTTGGCATATCGTTCCAGTAACGAACGGTTCTCACGCTGATCAACAAAGAAGCCCGTCTTCTGTCCACGCAGCCAATCCACATGGAACAACAACCCGTTCTCCATCGCTGTATTGTCGTTCGAGCCACCAATGATGAAACCATTCTCCTGACCGAGTTCCGCCTTGTATGGCAAGGTGGTCTCACTCTTATAGAACACATTCTTGATGGTACCCTCCATCACCTTGACCAACGCCTCGGCAATCACCTTTCTGTTCTGATGGATACCCACTGAATGCGCCTGCATCACGGCCGTATCACCATAACAATCGATCACCAATCCTGGCAGGTTATCGCCTTCACCATGCACCAATCGATAGGTATTATTCGAAGGATTCCCGGCAATACCGACAAGAAGTCGCATATCATAGGCCGCCTTGAGGCGACTGTACCAGAATTCATCATCAATCTCCACATCGCGGAATGACAATACTCTGACAGCAATCGTCCCTACCTGGTAATGACCAACGGCGAGGAAGGCATCATCAGCTCCTATTACCCTTACCGTCTCACCTTCGGTAATGCCACTGTCAGCATGATGGATGGCACCCGAAAACACCCAGGGATGGAAGCGCTTAAGACTCTCCTCCTTGCCCCTTTTGAGGTATATTCTCTTGTATTCCATTATCTATTATCTCTAATTCATAATCATGAGTCATCTCCAGTCGCATCAGTTCCTCGTAGAGTTTGATACAGGCCCAAGCATCCGTTGCGGCATACACCTTCTGTTTCTCGTCGAGGATATCGCGGTCCCAATTACTCAACTGCTGGCGCTTCATGATCTTCTGATGGAAGAAGTTCGCATAGAGTTTTTGCAGACTCCTATCCTCCACCCCAATCTGTCCAACCAATCCCTGCAGGTCGATGAACTTTCCTGGTGTAAACTCTCCTCTTTTCTTCAAGGACAGGATATCATCATGCCACGAAAGACCGATTTTCGGAACCGTTGTATCCTCCAAGAAACGAATCAGCGCAGGAGTTAATCCTGTATAGTTCAGACGGAAAAGGAAACAGCAATCGTGGGTAGCCACCTGTAATAAGGAAACAGGATACTGCGCACCCTTCTTGAAGCACGGACGAGTCTCGGTATCCACACCGAGAATCTCCTGAGAAAGCAGGTAATCCACTGCCCTTTCCGTCTCACCGGGCGAGAGTACAACCACGATTTTTCCCTCGAACTGAACGACCGGTAATCTATTGATTTCGTCCTTATCGAACTTGTTGACAAGTATTTTTTTCATCCTAAACTGATAACAAGGTGCAAAATTAGAAAAAAAATGCGATTTTTTGGCGAAATGTGGCAAAATTCAATTACTTTTGCACAATAATAACAATTACAGAGAGAATGGCAAAGAAAAAGCAAGCAAAAACAGCCAAGAACTTTTCAGAGGCTATAGGCTTTGGCAATATCTTCAAGAACGATATATTCAATTTCATCTTCGGATTTATCCTGTTGTTGTTGGCAGTATATGTCACCATCGCCTTCATCTCCTATTTCTCTACAGGACAGGCCGACCAGAGTCTGTTGCTGGACAGGCGTCCCGGTGAACTGCTGAACACTCATCAGGAGTATCAGAACAGTTGTGGATCGATAGGAGCTCTCATTTCCTACTTCTTCATTTCCCGCTGCTTTGGTCTGTCGGCCTTTATCATCCCTGTGCTGATGGCGTTGATAGGACTCCGACTGATGCATGCCTATAATAACATCAACCTCCTGAAATGGTTCCTTTGTCTGGTCATTCTGATGGTATGGTGCTCCGTGACCTTCGCGAAGTTCCTGACACCGATCATGGGTGATCAGGTATTCAATCCCGGTGGTGACCATGGTATGTTCTGCTGTCAGTTCCTAGAGAATATTATTGGTTCTCCTGGTCTTACGGCAGTACTCGGACTGATTGCCATTCTGTTCCTGACATATCTCACTACTGAAACCATCACGGTAATCCGCAAGATGCTGAATCCCATTGGATATATCCGCAGTAAGGTTCAGTTCGTGATCACCAATGACCAGAAACGTGAGGGGGAACAAGCAGGCAAGGATGGTAAGAATGAGAATGGCTACGAGCCAGTCATGACTTATGATGAACCGGAAGAGCCAGAACCGCTTGTTACAGAGAAAGAGCCTGATATCATTATGGAGGTGCCTGCTACTGCTCAACACTTGAAGAAACCGTCGGAAGGCTTACCTACCGATGGTATTGACATTGACGTGGAAGTGGCAAGTGCGGAAGAGAAGGCCAATAGCAAGGTCGTTACAACAGAAGTAGATCTGAGCACGCCCATCAATCCCCGTGAGCCGTGGCTGAAATACAAGTTCCCTACCCTCGACTTACTGAAGAAGTATGAAGACAGTGATAAGCCGACCATCGATAAGGATGAGCAACAAAGGAACATGAACCGTATCGTGGAGGTACTGAACAGTTTCGGTGTACAGATCCGCTCCATCCATGCTACCGTTGGTCCTACCATCACCCTTTATGAGATTACTCCAGCTGAGGGTGTGCGTATCTCAAAGATCCGTAACCTTGAGGATGATATCGCATTGAGTCTGTCAGCTTTGGGAATCCGTATCATTGCGCCTATTCCCGGTAAGGGAACGATCGGTATTGAGGTACCTAATGCCAAGCCGCAAATTGTCTCGATGGAGAGTATTCTCAACTCGAAACGGTTCCGTGAGACGACCATGGACCTGCCTATCGCATTGGGTAAGACCATTACCAATGATGTCTTCATGGTGGATCTGGCCAAGATTCCACACCTGCTTGTTGCCGGTGCTACAGGACAAGGTAAGTCGGTAGGCTTGAATGCCATCATCACTTCCCTGCTCTATAAGAAACATCCGAACGAACTAAAGTTCGTGCTTATCGATCCGAAGAAGGTGGAGTTCAGTATCTATACACCTATTGTGAACCACTTCATGGCACAGATTCCAACGGATAATGAGGAAGAGGAAGCCATTATCACTGACGTTACCAAGGTGATCAAGACCTTGAACTCCTTGTGTAAACTGATGGATCACCGCTATGATCTTTTGAAGATTGCGGGAACACGAAATATCAAGGAGTACAACAAGAAGTTCATCGAGCATAAGCTGCGCATGACCGACGGTCATAGTTACATGCCCTACATCGTGGTCATCATTGATGAGTATGGCGACCTGATTATGACAGCTGGTAAGGAGATTGAGTTGCCAATTGCCCGTATTGCCCAGTTGGCCCGTGCCGTGGGTATCCACATGGTGATTGCAACCCAGCGTCCTACCACAAAGATTATCACAGGTACGATCAAGACCAACTTCCCAGGTCGTATTGCTTTCCGTACCGCCCAGCGCATTGACTCCATGACGATTCTCGACCAGACCGGTTCTAACCAGTTGATCGGACGAGGTGATATGCTTTACAAGAATGGTGGTGAGCCTATCCGTGTACAGTGTGCCTTCGTGGATACGCCAGAGGTGGAACGCATTAACAGATATGTGGAAGAACAACCTGGTCCGCTTGAGCCCTTGGAACTGCCCGAACCCTCAACTGATGAAGGTGGCGTTGGAAGTCCTGACGGAAAAGTGGATGTGCATAGTCTTGACCCGTTATTCGAGGAGGCTGCCCGTCATATCGTGCTCACCCAGCAGGGTTCTACCAGTATGATCCAACGCCGGTTCTCTATCGGTTACAACCGCGCCGGTCGTCTGATGGACCAGTTACAGGAGGCTGGTATCGTAGGTGAAGCTATGGGCAGTAAGCCACGCGAAGTGTTAATAACTGATGTAAACCAGCTCGATAACCTCTTCGCAGCGTTAAGAAGATAAAAAAGGAATAAACCCTGAAACGTCGTTATCCGTCAAATCAGGGCAAACCAATTAAGATTAGAAAATGAAAAAGATTGTTTATATATTCATGATGCTTGTCATCGCCATCAGTGCTCAGGCACAAACGGCCACACAGGCACGACAGATTCTCGACAAGACGGCAGCCGTCGTCGGTAACAAGAACGGTGCTCAGGCTAAGTTCACGATGAGTGGAAAATACGGTAATGCCTCTGGAACCATCTTCGTCAAGGGTAACAAATTCTGTGCTAAGACCGAGAAAGCTACGGTATGGTACGATGGTAAGACGCAATGGACCTTGAACAAGCAGGCAGAGGAAGTTAGTGTAAGTACGCCTTCTGAGGCCCAGCAGCAGTCCATGAACCCCTACACGTTCATCAACATCTATAAGAACGGCTTCACGATGAGCAGTAAAACTGTCAGCGGGAAGTACCAGGTTCATCTTACCGCTCAGAACCAGCAGCGTACCATCAAGGAGATGTACCTGACCATCGACAAGTCCTATAAGCCTACACAGGTGAAGATGCGTACAGATAAAGGCTGGACCGTGATCAATATTTCCAATTTCCAGGCGAAGAAGCTTAGTGATTCCTACTTCGCTTTCCACTCAAAAGATTATCCCAATGCGGAGGTGATTGATCTCCGCTAATTCACCAATATTATATATGAATCGTTTTCAACTATTCAAGGAACTGCGCCGCCATATCAAATTGAGTGAGAAACGCAGTCCTGTGTATGAACAGAACAAAACGGCCAAAGCCATCATCTACCTGATGGGTGGCTTTATGGTGGTATATCTGCTCTTCATCTCCGTCATGTTTGCCATGATTGCTAACAGTTCACGTACCTTTACTGCATGTGAATTTCTGTTCGGACTGTTACCGTTCTTGCTTACTGCAGATTTCCTGCTCAGGTTCTTAGGACAGCAGACACCGGCTCAGTTGATCAAGCCTTATCTCCTTCTCCCCATCCCGAAATATGCTTGTGTGGAGAGTTTCATCATGTCTAGCATGGTGACACCTAACAACTTGATATGGCTGTTCATCACTGTTCCCTATGCCATCATGTCGATTCTCTTCAGTAGCGGATTCTGGGCAGCATTGGGTTTCATTATCGGATTCCAGCTGATTATCATCATCAATAGTCAGAACTACATGCTCTGGCGTACACTCATCACGAAGAAGATCTTCTGGTGGATCGGTCCGATCATCATCTATGGTGCCATGTTCCTAATTTGGATCATCAAGGATTTCGACGCCATGTTCGATAGCTTCGCAGCCGTCGGTGAAGGGGTAGCCTCATGGAATATCTTGTATTACTTAGGTATCTTCGCTATCCTTGCGTTGTTCTTCTTCATCAACCGTGAGGTGCAGTACCATATTACATATACAGAGACAACTGAATCCAAGAATACGCAGATGAAGACGGTAACTGAATTCCGTCTGTTCGAGCGGTTCGGTGAGATGGGTGAATACCTCAAACTGGAGGTGAAGAGCATCATGCGCAACAAGAACATGCGCAACTCCTTCCTCTACAGCACGATCTTCACCATCATACTCAGTCTGATCATCTCCTACACAGATATGTATGACGGCAATTTCACTTCGAAGTTCTTCATGGTCTATGTGTTCATCATCAATGGTGCCATGCTTTTGGTGAGGATTATGGGAGCAGAAGGAAACTATATCGACGGACTGATGATTCACAAGGAGAACATCCTTCAGTTGCTGCATGCGAAGTATTATTTCTATTGCGCCCTATTACTGTTACCGCTTCTGATCATGATCCCAACTGTTTTCATGGGTAAATACACCTTGCTGATGTTGATTGCCATGATGGCTTTCGCCGCCGGACCGGTATTCTTCATGCTCATGCAGATGGCGGTATGGAACAAACAAACGGTTCCTCTGAATAGCAAGCTGGTAAGTAAGGGAAATGTAGAAACGAACTGGTTCGCCTTTGGTGTGGAGATGGCAGCGATGTTTGCGCCCGTAGCCATCATCAGTATCCTGCAAATGTTCATGAGCGAGACAGCCACTTATGCCACGATGTTGGTCATTGGTCTGCTCTTCATCGCCACACATAACATCTGGCTACGCAATATCTACCAGCGGTTCATGGTAAGGCGATATGAGAACATGGAAAGCTTCAGGGCTACCAGATAGAATAGAAGAGCATTGTGACTGCGATAAAAACGACCTTTTTTGAAAAAAGTTCAGAAAATATTTGGTGGTTTCAGAAAAAGGCAGTACCTTTGCACACGCAATTCAGGAAGCATCCTAATTGCACCAACAAAAATGCGCTTGTAGCTCAGTTGGTAGAGCACCTGACTCTTAATCAGGGTGTCCAGGGTTCGACCCCCTGCAGGCGTACAAAGGCAACCATTCAGGTTGCCTTTTTTCATACCCATAAATGACGATTACAGCTAGAAGAATTGTCATTTATCATCATTTCTAGGTATTTTCTTATTCTTTTATCTTTCTGCAACCCAGTTGCATCAAAAAAATGTGTAACTTTGCAGAAAAATAGTACAGGCGATGAAGTTATCCGAACTGAACACCGGTGAAAAGGGTGTCATTGTAAAAGTTTCCGGCCATGGTGGATTCCGTAAGCGTATCATCGAGATGGGATTCATCAAGGGTAAGATGGTGGAAGTCTTACAGAATGCACCGTTGCAAGACCCGGTGAAATACAAGATCATGGGCTACGAGCTGTCACTACGTCATAGTGAAGCCCGTCAGATAGAGGTCGTCTCAGAGAAAGAATTCCTGAAAGAACAGGAAGGACAAGAAGAGAGTCTGAAGGTGGAATATGAGGATAAGCAGATGGAGAAGCAGTTGCATTCAGCTGCGTTGAAACGTCGACGTACCATCAATATCGCCTTGGTGGGTAATCCTAACTGCGGAAAGACCTCCTTGTTTAACTTCGCTTCTGGTGCCCATGAACGAGTGGGTAACTACAGTGGTGTGACGGTGGATGCGAAGGAAGGTGTAGCAGAATATAAAGGCTACCGTTTCAATATCGTTGACCTCCCCGGTACGTACTCCTTGAGTGCCTACAGTCCCGAGGAGTTATATGTCCGCAAACAGATTGTTGAGAAGACACCCGATATCATCATCAACGTGATCGATTCCAGTAATCTGGAGCGAAACCTCTATCTCACCACACAGCTCATCGACATGAACCTGCGCATTGTCGGGGCACTGAACATGTTCGATGAGATGGAAGACCGAGGAGATCAGCTTGATCCCAACCAGTTGGGAGAGTTGCTGGGATTCCCTATGGTGCCAACCGTGTTCAAAAGCGGTCGTGGTGTGGATCAGTTGTTCCAAACCATTATCCAAGTATATGAAGGAAAGTTCCGCCAGCACAGGATCCGTCACTTGCATATCAATCATGGTACCTATATAGAACAAGGTATTGAGGCTATCCAGAAATACCTGAAGAGCGATCACGATATCCGTCTGCGCTTCTCCACCCGTTATCTTGCCATCAAGTTATTAGAGATGGACAAGGACATCGAGCGCATCATTGCAGATATGCCCCAAAAGGAGCAGATTCTGAAGACACGCGACAAAGCCGCTGCCATCATCAAGGAAGAGACGAAGGAAGATAGTGAGACAGCCATCATGAATGCAAAATACGGCTTCATTCATGGTGCACTGGAGGAAGTGGGCTATCAGGAAGGAAACAAGAAGGATACGTATGAGATGACCCATGCCCTTGATGCGATCATCACCCACAAATGGTTGGGATTCCCGTTGTTCTTCATTTTCCTCTATCTGATGTTCGAGGTGACCTTCACTATAGGTCAGTATCCCATGGATTGGATTGATGCTGGTGTGGGATATCTCTCTGACTGGCTGAACAACATCTTGCCCGATGGGCCTGTAAAAGCTATGATCGTGGATGGTGCTGTGGCAGGTGTTGGTGCGGTGATCATCTTCCTACCGCAGATCCTGATTCTCTATACGTTCATCTCCTTTATGGAAGACTCTGGTTACATGGCACGTGCCGCCTTTATCATGGACAAGATCATGCACAAGATGGGCATTCATGGAAAGTCGTTCATCCCCTTGATCATGGGCTTCGGCTGTAATGTTCCTGCGGTAATGGCTACACGAACCATTGAGAGCCGTCGTAGTCGGTTGATCACCATGCTGGTGTTACCGTTGATGAGTTGCTCCGCCCGACTACCTATCTATATCATGATCGTGGGTACTTTCTTTGCTGTGAAGTATCAAAGCACCATCATGATCGCCCTCTATGTCATTGGTGTCCTATTGGCTATTGTCATGAGTCGGGTATTCAGTCGTTGGGTGGTGAAAGGTGAAGATACTCCGTTTGTGATGGAGCTTCCCCCCTATCGCTTCCCCACAATGAAAGCCATCGTCCGTCATACCTGGGAGAAAGGCAAGCAGTATCTGAAGAAGATGGGAGGCATCATCCTGGTGGCGAGTATCATTGTATGGGCATTAGGTTACTTCCCCCATCACGAGGAACTGCCCCGTCAGCAACAACAAGAGCAGAGTTTCATTGGTAGAATTGGCAAGACTATAGAACCCGTCTTCCGTCCACAAGGTTTTGACTGGAAACTCGACGTGAGTTTGATTGCCGGTGTGGGTGCTAAGGAGATTGTAGCCTCAACGATGGGCGTGCTCTATGCCGATGATGAGGAGGTGGCAGATGAGAATGTTGATAACAAGACTGAGCGTTACGCAAACCTCAGACAAAAGATGGAGGCCGATGGTATCACCCCGCTAATTGCCTTTGCCTACCTGCTCTTCATCCTGATCTATTTCCCCTGTATCGCCACCATTGCGGCCATCAAGGGAGAGACAGGCTCATGGAGATGGGCACTGTTCGCAGCCTGTTATACCACCGCATTGGCATGGGTGGTATCAGCAGTTGTCTATCAAGTGGGAAGATTGATTCTCTAGATGTTTAATTCTCCTGTTCGAACAAGCCGTTAATCTCTTCGATCTCGTCTTCATCGAACCATTTGCTCAGACGTTCACGGGCTTTGACCTTCACATCTTCGCTGACATTACCCCAAACTTTCTGTAATACGTAAACCAGAACGCCCAGATCATCGCCCAAACCAACGATGGGAATTGCGTCCGGTACTACATCCAGCGGACTGATCAGGTAGCCCAGAGCACCGATAATAATGGCTTTATCCTTGACCGGAATCTTATCGCTCTGCAGGGTATAATACAAAATCAGCGCAGCATAAACCAATTTTGCTCCGGCTCTTTTTGCTATCCTGGATATCTTTTCAACAAACTCTGTTTTAGAGAATTTGTTCGCATATTGCATAAAATCAGGTAATTCCATTATATCACAGTTTTGATGGTCATTACATTTGAGACGACAAAAGTAATAAAAAGATTAAAACCTTGCAAATTTATTGGCAAATATCAAGAAAAATATGAGAATATCACCTAAAAAGTTTGGAACTTATGGTTATTATTCTTATCTTTGCAGTAGAAAAAGGGCCGTATCGGTTCGATCGGGATACTCATCAAATAACATCGAAAACCGAGAAGGTTTCTCTTGCTAATGGCGGGCCATATAAAGCGCGCAAGCGACTAAGCTGTAAAGCCGGTGGATTACAAAGGCGGAGAACACTCAAATCATTTCTACTCGGAGTTTCATCACATCATCGATACGGCTTCCTTTTTTATTTCATATCATGCATACAAAATCATCAGCATTATGTTTTCCGGTATTATAGAAGAGTTTGCCACGGTTGTTGCCATCAGGCATGACCAAGAGAATATTGATTTCACACTAACTTGTTCTTTCGTTAACGAACTGGGCATCGACCAGAGCGTGGCCCATAATGGCGTCTGTCTGACCGTTGTGAAGATCGAAGACAACACCTATACGGTGACGGCGATGAAGGAAACACTGGAGCGTTCGAATCTAGGACTGCTTCAAATCGGTGACAAAGTCAATGTGGAACGGTCGATGCTGATGAACGGTCGTCTTGACGGTCACATCGTTCAGGGACATGTAGATATGACTGCAAAATGCGTAGCAATGGAGGATGCCAATGGCAGTACCTATTTCACGTTCCAATATCCCTATGACAAGGACATGGCTAAACGTGGTTATTTTACGGTTGACAAAGGTAGCGTGACAGTCAATGGTGTCTCCCTAACGGTCTGCAATCCTACAGAAGACTCATTCCAAGTGGCCATTATTCCCTACACATTCGAGCACACGAACTTCTGTGATATACGTGTAGGTACCATTGTTAACCTCGAGTTTGATATTCTTGGGAAATATATTGCCCGACTGCAGGCTTTGGAATAATCACAAAGAAAGGATGTCACCGGGATTAGCAACAAGTGTTGTAGCCCCATGAGCCAGCAGGAAATCCTGATCACGGAATCCCCACAGTACACTGATGCAAGGCAGACCGCTATTGCGGGCTGTCTGGATATCCACATCGCTGTCACCTATATACACAGCATACGCACGATCAGCATTCAACTGACGTAACGCCTCTTCCACTGTATCCGGTGCAGGTTTCTTCCGAATCCCTTCCCGTTCGCCAATAGCTACGTCAACCAATCCACCGAAGAAATGCTGACACAGTTCTTCTGTGGCCTTATAGAATTTGTTGCTGACCACCGCAATTTGTTTCCCTTCATCCTTCAGTGCTTGTAGCAATTCCATGATACCAGGATAAGGTACTGTCGTATCCTGACCGTGATGGAGATAGTGATCACGGAATTCCTGATACACCTCATCAAAGCGTGGGTTATTCAATCCGTCAGGTATGGCTCGTTCCATCAGTTTCTTCACACCATTACCCACGAACCATCTTATCTCCTCGATAGTTCGTTCCGGCTTTCCTGCCCAGCGAAGCGCATGGTTCACACTAGCTGTCAGATCACCCAGAGTATCTAACAGAGTCCCATCTAAGTCAAATACATATATGTCGTAACTCATCGCTTACTTCTGATAATCATGTTTCTAATCTTCGTATTGAAACGTTTCGCCTTCAATAGATCCTCTATCGTAACCTGCTCTGACCGCAACGAACGATCCATCGAGAGCCAATCATGGATGCTCAATATACAGAGCATGGACGGGGCATTTAATTCGTCAATCACTTTATGTGCACTGTCGGGGTTCTTAGTCGGATCGTCATCGCATACCAACATGGTCGTATCATTCATCATGTCTTTTAACTTACGGGTGACTGCCACGTCCTCAGGGATGACCCATGTACGGAAGAAATTAACAAGATGGTTGATACGTACAGCATCGAAGAACTGCTCCATCCATTGTAAGTACTGTCGCCACCAATCATATCCCCCACTCTGTTCATCCCATCGAGAACTCAGTTGCGATAGTTGCGGATTCATCCATGTCTCCACGCTGTCACGACAGATTCCCAAGGGCAGGTCACCTTTCAACGACACCCCTTTGCTGTGGGCATAATCAACAGCACGTTTCAGTTGACGATAAAGATGATACTGCACAAAACAAGTCTTCCTGATATTATTATAATAAGGTGAGGATTCCTGACAGAGATTATCGATGTCAGATGACTGATACGTTGCATACGTTTTCCAATCATTGAAGCGTGTTGTATGATATTCTTCACGCAGGCAACAGAACACGGCATATGGTAGTAACCACGACCTATTGGATTCCCAGAATGTAAGGTAGTCATCCGACAAAAGTGTCTCCTCTCCCGTTTCCTCGAAAATATCATTGATATAGGCTTTCTTCACCCTATCGACAGTTATGTAATCATTGGTCGGAAGAGAGTTCAGTTCGCGACGCTGTCGCAGATACATCTTCATTTTCTTCCGATCCTTCAACTCACCTAACTGTTCAAGGTCAAGATAATGGGGATGCAAGGCAAAACAGGAGACGATAGTATATGGATCGTCCCACAATTGAACGTTGGTCGTATCATTAAGCGGTAACAGCTGAATCATCTTCATTCCTGTCATCGCTACCCAGTCAACCATCCGTTGCAAATCACCGAAGTCACCTACGCCATAGGAGTATTTAGAACGAAGAGAGAATACAGGAACCGCTACGCCAGCTATCTGCCAGGTATCCTCTTTCAGATGCAAGGAACCACCATCAAGCACAAGCACCTCCCCGTCGTTCACATCCTCATGTTGTATGACTCTATTCTCACCACCTTCCCAGTCACGCAACTGGTTGGTCTTCTCATCAATCACCACATATTTGTATTCCAGCGGTAACTGAATACCTACCATATTGACACTAAGTCGCCATACAAATCCTCCTTGGTAGGTCATTCGGAGATATCGGGTGGGATTCCAACTACCGATAGCAGGATGACTCCCTACCAGTGCCACGTACTCTCCTTTCCGAAGTTGTGGTGCTGCCACACTGAAAATAATCGTTTTGCGAAACAGTGGTAACGAAAGAGCGTTATGATTGATTACTTCAGGTTCCTCACGACCAACATTCCTCGCCTTACTATACAAATATGCGTGCAAGGGAACATCTCGCCACTGGTCGGGAAATACGAAACTCTTGGTTGCATCGGCATGGTAGGTTCTGGGAAGACGATTCCATTCGTGTCGTAACACCCTACCCTCCTGATCCTTCAGCAAATACTCATAAGTAAAGAAAGTCACCGTACGTTGCCGTGACTCCATCAGAGCGGTCTCCAAGTACCACCATACACCATCCTGTGTCTGCATGAGCCAGTCGTTGGCATGCTCCCTGCCATCATTCGTGCGGTAACGAATAAAGACATGGATACTCTGTCCCCACTCCGTATTATAATGAATGCTGAACTTCAGTTTCATGGTACAAAGATAATTCAATTCATACATAACACAAAAGAAATTCGCCCCTTTGTTTCCTTGGATTCGTATTTTTTGTTACCTTTGTAGCGAAATACAAAACAAAAGGAAATGAAATTCTTTACATCACGAAAATATTCCATTGGAGCATCAATATGCTTACTGGTAATCTTGGGAATTCTATATTATTTCTTCTTCTCCAGTCTGTCAGCCAAGGAAGAAACCTGCTATCTCTATATCGATACCGACGATACCATCGACAGCGTCTTTACCAAGGTGAAGCCCATTGCCAATGATGCAGGGATGACCGGCTTCTCTACACTGGTTCGCCACAGTTCATATGGTGAGCATATCCGCACAGGACGCTATGAGATTGCTCCTGGTGACGGAGCCTTTACTGTGTTCCGCCGTATCAAGAATGGATTACAGACTCCGCTTAACCTGACCATTCCATCAGTGCGTACGGTCGATCGCCTAGCAGGTTATCTTGGTAGTAAACTGATGCTTGACAGTACGGAACTGTACCGTGCCCTAACGGAAGAAGAGACCTGCAGACAGTTAGGTTACGATACGCTGACCGTCATCAGTATGTTTATACCTAACACGTATGACATGTACTGGAACATCTCGCAGGACAAGTTCCTGGAGCGCATGAAGAAAGAAAGTGAGAAGTTCTGGAACGACGAACGTCTTGACAAGGCTGAAGAAATGCATTTCACCCCTGTACAGGTTATTACCCTTGCCAGCATTGTCGATGAGGAGACATCCAACGATGAAGAGAAGCCCATGGTGGCGGGAATGTATGTCAACCGACTGAATGTAAATATGCCCCTTCAGGCCGATCCAACTATTAAGTTCGCCCTGAAGGATTTCTCCCTGAAGCGCATTTATAACAACATGCTTTCGGTGAATAGTCCGTATAATACCTATAGGAATACAGGACTGCCTCCAGGACCGATTCGTATTCCTACTGTGGCAGGTATCGATGCTGTGCTCGATCATGTCCACCACAACTATTTATATATGTGTGCCAAGGAGGATTTCAGCGGCACTCATAACTTCGCCCGCACCTATCAGGAGCATATGATTAATGCCTCCAAATATGCGGAGGCATTAAATCATAGAGGAATCAAATAAGATGAGAGATGAGAGTCTCTCATCTTTCATCTTACAACGGCCTTGCCGTTGTTGATATAAACACCCTTCTTCGTTGGCTTTCCATTCAACTTCCTACCATCAATGGTGTACCAACCATCCCTTTGACCTTTGACAGAGTCCCTTAGACTGTCATCGATGTCTGTGGATATGTTTGAGTCTCTTGTGATGACAATCTCTTTTGCGTAACTATAATCAGTTCTAATGCTACCATTGTCATCAACTACCCAGTTTTCGGGCGTAGTTATATTACAGCCTTCTAAACTAATGCCGCCCTTAAATAAACCGATCGCACATTCAGAACTATTGATATGTACATTACTGTTTATCACCATCAATGATTCGTCGGTTGTATTATTAAAGTAACCCGATAAACCATAACCGCATTGAATCACGAGATTGGCATTGGTAATCGTCAGAGAACTGCTTTCTGAAACGTCAATTCCACAACCCAATTCTGGACACGTACAAGTGAGATATCCCGGACCAGTAACCCACAAAGGCTGTGAGGTCTTGATGATACTTATCTCTTCGGAAGAACTGAGTGTCACATCCGTTGGAATATAAATTGTAAGTCCGGAAATGGCATTATTGATGATATCATTGCTACTGCTAGAACTAAACGACTTATTAATGGTCAGTTTATTTGCACTAGGATCATAACTGAAGGATCCACCACCGATGTTATTATTGTTTACCGATGTCACCTGTACGCCATCAATCCAGAGATTATAAGACTTCACTGACGACAGGTAGCCTGGATAGCTCTCACCTCCATCGATATGTGCATAGCTACAGTCATAGGTCTCCCATGCACCTTCTATGTAACTCGTCCCCTGTTCGCCTTCCAGTTTACTGCACATAAGGAACATAACTGAAGATTCTTTCACATTGCTTGTATTCCAACCTGTACCTACATAGATTTTTACCAATTCAGCACAACCTTGGAACATACCTGTCATATCCGTCACATTACTCGTGTTGAATGATTGCAGGTTAAGACTCTGCAAACTTACACACGATATAAACATACATCTCATGTTAGTTACTTTTTGAGTGTCAAAGTAATTCAGATCGATACTTGTTAACTGTCCACAGCCACTAAACATAATTTCCATATTCGTCACCTCACTGGTGTTCAAGTACTGCATCCCTATAATCTTTGGGAGATTCGTCATACCATAGAACCACATATAGGTAGAAGTGGGTCGCGCACCTTTGAAAGATTTGTCGAACTGAGCATACTGTATATCCTTGGGGTTCTCAAAATCAATCCAGCCAGGTCTCGTATTACCTGTGTTCAAGTCGTACGTTTCTATTCCCTCACCTGTCCTACTGGCTCTATTAGCATCATAATAGAAAATGAGAGTCTTACCATTTGAGTCATATACTGCATATGCCTCATCTGCCAACACTTGCGTACCCATGCACATGGCTATGAGTGCAAGTATCATTGTGATCAAGTGTTTTTTAGTTTCCATAAATTCGTAGTTTATTTCTGTATTTTGTGCAAAGTTACGAAAGATATTTGAAAGTTCCAAATTTCGGGGTGCGTAGCGTGCAAAAATATCAATTGGTGTCATTATTATATATATGGGAAACAGCGTGTTTGTAGGTTAGAAACAGAGTGTTTATAAGGCGCAAACACAGTGTTCGCAACACACAAACACTTTCCGAACACTTTTGATGTATTTCCTGAGAAGATGGTTTTCATCGTATTTGAGAACTGAATAATGATGAGTTGGGTGCGCAAACAATAGGGTAAATATGGTCAAAAGTGGATAAAAATACGGGAAAACCAACAAATAAGTGGTAGTAATGACCGTAAAAGTGACTTTTTTCTATCGTATTCAAAAAAAATATTGCAAAATGTTTGGTAATTCGCAAAAATGATGTAATTTTGCAAGCAAATTTTGAAAATAGAGGTAAAAAGGTAAAATTACAAACAATAACAACCAATTAAAAGAATTGATTATGAATGCAGCAAAAGTTGTAGAAGATCTCAAACAGAGATTCCCCAATGAGCCGGAGTACATCCAGGCAGTTTCTCAGGTACTTCCTACCATCGAGGAAGAGTATAACAAGCACCCGGAGTTCGAGAAGGCTAACCTGATCGAGCGTCTGTGCATCCCCGATCGTGTATGTGAGTTCCGTATCACTTGGGTTGACGACAAAGGTAACGTTCAGACCAACATGGGTTATCGCATCCAGCATAACAACGCCATTGGTCCGTACAAAGGCGGTCTGCGTTATCACAAGAGCGTAAACCTCGGTATTTTGAAGTTCCTTGCTTTCGAGCAGACTTTCAAGAACTCTCTGACAACCCTTCCTATGGGTGGTGCAAAGGGTGGTTCTGACTTCTCTCCCCGTGGCAAGAGCGACGCTGAGGTAATGCGTTTCTGCCAGGCATTCATGAATGAACTCTACCGCGTGATTGGTCCGGATGAGGACGTTCCCGCTGGTGATATCGGTGTAGGTGGCCGCGAGGTTGGCTATCTGTTCGGACAGTACAAGAAGCTCACACATCAGTTCCAGGGTGTGCTGACAGGTAAGGGAATCCCCTTCGGTGGTTCACTGATCCGTCCTGAGGCAACTGGTTACGGTACCGTTTACTTCCTCTGCTCTATGCTTGCTACCCGCAACATCGACATCAAGGGTAAGAAGGTACTGATCTCTGGTGCTGGTAACGTGGCTCAGTATGCTGCTGAGAAGTGTCTGCAGCTGGGTGCTATCCCCATGACCATGTCTGACTCTGACGGTTACATCTTCGATCCAGACGGAATCGATCGTGCTAAGCTCGACTATATCATGGAGCTGAAGAACGTTGAGCGCGGACGTATCAAGGAGTATGTTGAGGAGTATCCTACAGCTAAGTACTATGAGGGCAAGCGTCCTTGGTATGAGAAGGCTGACATTGCTCTTCCCTGCGCAACTCAGAACGAGATCAACGGTGACGAGGCTGCTGCCCTCGTGAAGAATGGTGTGATTGCTGTGGCTGAGGGTGCTAACATGCCTTCACTGCCTGAGGCTATCAAGATCTTCCAGGATGCTAAGATCCTCTACTCTCCGGGTAAGGCTTCTAACGCTGGTGGTGTATCTGTATCTGGTTTGGAGATGTCACAGAACTCTGAGCGTCTGAGCTGGACAGCTGAGGAAGTTGACAACTACCTGAAGCGTATCATGAACGACATTCACGAGAACTGCGTGAAGTACGGTACAGAGAAGGACGGCTACATCAACTATGTGAAGGGTGCTAACGTAGCAGGCTTCATGAAGGTTGCCAAGGCCATGATGGCACAGGGCATTGTGTAAGTTGTATAGATTCTATCATCCATAAACAATAAGGGTTAAGAATTTCCATTCTTAACCCTTATTTTTGTTTATCTATTTTCTATCCTCATTCGATTTTCCGAATATCTTCGTTGATGATTAATTTATCTTTCTTCCTATTGATCCTCGTCTCATCATCTGGTTGTTGAGGATTCGTGTTATCTTCTTCAACCTGAAAGACAGTATCCTTCTTTTCCTCTTTCTTTTCTTCTTCTTTCTGTTTCTGTTGCTGTATTTTCTCCTCCTCATGCAAACGCATCAAACGGATATGGTTGAGAACCATTACCTTCGTTGTGGTAACAGTAGCATTGCGGTCTCGATTAAGATAGAAGAGTCCTCGTATGTCTTTAATTCCCACCATCTTATCATCAAACACTTCAAGTGAATAATGCATATTGGATGACATGTGCATGGTACGGGTAATCACACTGTCGTTTGCCAGTTTTACAGAAAAGATTGCTATTCCGTCTCGTACGCCATCCTGATACAGGAACTGCGCATCGAACTCTAAAATCATTCGGTCACCCTTATGAAAAGATGAGTCAACAGAAATAGCATACGTATGTTTATTGAAAGGTGCTTTCGGGATAAATGCATAACTGCGTTCTCCATTCCACACATTTGCGGCCTCACCCGTTTCCATGCTATATCTGTTGAGACCATCTTCCGTGGTCTGTGACTCCAACACGCCACCCATACGTTTTGTCAGTTTTTCATAGATGGCATACAATTTTTCCGTATGTCGGGTGTAATACACCATGGAAGAATCGAACTGCGCTTCAGTTACACCATGTTTCTTCAGCACGGCCAACTGGTACAGACGGGCATTGTAGAAACGTGAGCTATCACTATTCAAGTTGGCAGCAGCATCAGCCAGATGGTAATCATAGAGGATATCCTCCATGTCACCCGGTTGAATGACATCACGCGGGATTGACGGCTTGCATGCAAAGAGAACCGCAAATCCACCCATTATGAGCAGTCTATTCAGTTTTCTCCCCATCGGTTGATATTTCATCCGTTTTCTCTTCATCCGTTTTCACCGGACTTGCCTTCAGGGTAAGCGTGCTCAGTTCCTTGCGGTAGAACAGCAATAGCAGGGCCACACCTACGCAGATACTAGCATCTGCGAAGTTAAATACCGGACTGAAGAATACGTAAGGCTGTCCGCCCCATATCGGGAGCCAGTCGGGCAAAGTAGTCTCAATAAGCGGGAAATAGAACATATCCACCACCTTGCCTTGTAAGAACGGAGCATATCCCTCACCTAGAGACACGAGGTAGGACGGTTCATAGTAGGTTGACTTCGTGAAGAACAGTCCGTAGAACATCGAGTCGAAGATATTCCCTGCTGCCCCAGCCATAATCATAGCCAGACAGATGAGATAGCCCCGTCGTGCATTCTCCTTGACTTGCAGCCAGATATAGTAACCTATAACGGATATAGCCACGATACGGAACAGGCTCAGCACAATCTTGTTGATGAACGTCATGCCATAAGCCATTCCAATGTTCTCGACGAAGCTGATATAGAACCACGGTGTGATCTCAATGCTTTCGTGCAGACACATATTCGTTTTGACCAGGATCTTGATTACCTGATCAATCACCAATATGGCAATGACAATACAAACGGCCATCAGGCCTTTGTTCCCACGATTGTTCATTAGTGCTTCTTTCCCATCTTACTCTGTACGCTGAGTGTAGCATGCGGAACGGCACGCAGACGCTCCTTCGGTATCAGTTCACCCGTCATACGGTCGATACCATAGGTCTTGTTCTGCACCCTTATCAGCGCAGCCTCCAGTCCCTGGATGAACTTCTGCAGTCGTGAAGCCTGCATGATCAGTTCTTCCTTGGTTTGAGTGGCGCTACCCTCTTCCAGTACTTTGTAAGTAGGTGATGTATCATCCACGTCATTGCCGTCGGCGTTCATCAACTGGCGCATCATTTGGTTGTAGTCATGACGCGCTGTAGCTAATTTCTCATTGATAATGACTTTGAACTCCTCGAGTTCCTCGTCACTGTAGCGTGTCTTATTTTCTGCCATAATATGTTATTATTCGTTTCTTCGAAACTAGTTAGATTTTGTTTACTGTAATATTCAGGTCGAAGTCATCGAAATCAACTGTCATACCCTCGTTAGGCTGTATACTGATGGTATCAGCCAGCACCTGAGTCTTGATATAATCCTCGAAGCAGCGGATAGCCTCATCCGTCTGCTCATTGGGAGAGATGATGATATTGATACGGTCGGTAATCTCCAGACCACCGTCCTTGCGCATATTCTGGATACGGTTGATCAGTTCGCGTGCCATACCTTCCTTACGCAGTTCATCAGTCAGCTCGATTTCCAGAGCCACGGTCAGGTTACCTTCGTTGGCCACGAGCCATCCGGGGATATCCTCGCTGATGATCTCCACATCGGCAGCCTCCACCACAGCCTCCTGTCCTTCAACATTGAGTGTGATCGTACCGTTCTTCTCCAGTGTATTGATCTCCTCCTGTGAGAGTGAAGCCATCTGTGCGGCAATACCTTTCATCAGCTTGCCGAACTTCTTACCCATGGTACGGAAGTTACACTTCACCTTCTTCACGAGGATACCACTACCCTCCACGAACTTCAGTTCCTTCACGTTCACCTCGTTCATGATCAGGGCTTTCACGGCCTCGATGTGCGCTTTCTGAGCCTCATCCACAGCAGGAACCATGATGCTCTGCAGCGGTTGACGTACCTTGATGTTCACCTTTCTACGGAGAGCCAATACCATGGATGTGATCTTCTGAGCCATATCCATGCGAGCCTCAAGGTCGAGATCGATCATTGACTCTTTGCACGATGGGAATGATACAAGATGCACACTATCGTGCACGCCACCTAAGTCCTTGTATAATTGATCCGCATAGAATGGAGCGAATGGAGCAAGCAGTTTGGATACAGTCTTCAAACAGAAATAGAGCGTCTGGTAAGCACTCAGCTTATCAGTACTCATCTCCTTGCCCCAAAAACGTTTACGGTTCAGACGAACATACCAGTTACTGAGGTCGTCATTCACGAACGTATCAATCAAACGTCCTGCCTTTGTTGGCTCGAAATCAGCCAAAGCCTCATCAACGCCCTTGATCAGCGAGTTCACCTTCGAGAGGATCCATCTATCGATCTCAGGTCTTTCCTCCATATTCACCGGTGCTGCCTTGGGATTGAACCCGTCGACATTGGCATAGAGGGCGAAGAAGCTATAGGTATTATATAAGGTACCGAAGAATTTGCGACGCATCTCATCAGCACCAGCGGGATCATATTTCAGGTTATCCCACGGCTGTGTATTGGTGAGCATGTAAAAACGTACTGCATCAGCACCATTACGTTCAATCTCAGAGAAGGGATTCACCACGTTACCAAGGTGCTTTGACATCTTGATACCCTTGGCATCAAGTACCAGTCCTGTAGAGATGACGTTCTTGAAGGCCACGCTGTCGAAGATCATTGTAGCAATAGCATGAAGTGTGAAGAACCATCCACGTGTCTGGTCCACACCCTCATTGATGAAGTCGGCAGGATAAGCCAATGCCTTATCAATAGCATCCTTATTCTCGAACGGATAGTGCACCTGTGCATAAGGCATAGAACCAGAATCAAACCATACGTCGATGAGGTCAGTCTCACGGTGAAGCGGCTGTCCGCTCTTTCCTACGAGTACGATATCATCCACATACGGACGGTGCACATCTATCTTGTCATAGTTCTCCTGCGAGTAGTCGCCGGGTACGAAGCCCTTCTCCTTCAGCGGATTGTTCTTCATCACGCCAGCCTCTACGGCTTTCTCTATTTCGTTATACAGTTCTTCCAGTGAACCGATACATATCTCCTCGCGAGTATCCTTGTTGCGCCAGATCGGCAGCGGAGTACCCCAGAAACGAGAACGAGACAAGTTCCAGTCGTTCAAGTTCTCCAACCAGTTACCAAAACGTCCTGTTCCTGTACTCTCCGGTTTCCAGTTGATGGTCTTGTTCAGTTCCACCATCCGTTCCTTACATGCCGTTGAGCGGATAAACCAAGAGTCAAGCGGATAGTAAAGCACCGGTTTGTCGGTACGCCAGCAGTGTGGATAGTTATGCACATGCTTCTCGATCTTGAAGGCGCTACCCTCCTGTTTCAGTTCCAGAGAGAGTACGATATTCAGGTCCTCAGCCTTGGCAGCAGCCTTCTCATCGTATTTGCCATCGATATTGAACTCAGGAGCGTAAGCGTTCTTCACATAGTCACCAGCATGACGACTATACAGATCGAGGTTCACACACTTTTCAATGAATGATTCTGCCAGTTCCTGTACTAAGTAGTATTTACCCTGGAGGTCAACCATCGGTCGTGTTTCCCCACCCTTATTAATCATAAACAACGAAGGGATGCCAGCATCCTTGGCCACCTTCGCGTCATCAGCACCGAAGGTAGGAGCAATATGTACGATACCCGTACCATCATCGATGGTTACATAGTCACCAGGAATCACGCGGAAAGCCAGATCACTCATCTCCACGAAATGGTCGTTACCCACTGTGAAGCATTTGTCAGCATGTTCCTTCGCATACTCCTTCACGAAGTCGGCACTGGTATTGTCAACCTTTTCACACGGCTTCACCCACGGCATCAGCTGTTCGAAGCGCATGCCGACGAGGTCGGAACCCTTATAGTTCCCTACAATACGGTAAGGAACAATCTTATCACCCTGCTTGTATTCCTCCATAGAGGCAAACTCGCCTTCGGGTTTCAGGTACGAATCCACCAGGGCAGCTGCCATCACAGCACTGATCTTCTCACCGCTATAAGGATTGAAAGTCTGCACGCAAACATAGTCAATCTTCGGTCCCACACAGAGTGCAGTATTAGAAGGCAATGTCCACGGTGTGGTTGTCCATGCCAGGAACACCGGTGTTCCCCACTCCTTCATCTCTGGTCTTGGATCAACAATCTTGAACTGTACGGTAGCCGTTGTATCCTTTACATCGCGGTAACAGCCAGGCTGGTTGAGCTCATGACTCGACAGGCCTGTTCCTGCTGCAGGTGAATACGGCTGAATGGTATAACCCTTGTACAGCAAACCTTTGTTGTAGAACTGCTTCAGCAGCCACCAAAGAGTCTCGATATACTTGTTATCGTATGTGATATACGGATGGTCGAGGTCAACAAAGTAACCCATCTTCTCCGTCAGGTCGCGCCATTCCTGCGTGAACATCATCACGTTCTCGCGACATTTGCGGTTATAATCCTCTACGCTGATATATTTATCTGACTCTTTGTTGTCAATATCTGCCTTGGTGATACCCAGTGCCTTCTCCACGCCCAGCTCTACAGGAAGACCGTGCGTGTCCCATCCTGCCTTGCGGTGCACCTGATAGCCCTTCATCGTCTTATAACGGTTGAAGGTATCCTTGATGGTGCGTGCCAGCACATGATGAATGCCAGGATGACCATTGGCAGAAGGAGGTCCTTCGAAGAATACGAACTGCGGGCATCCTTCACGCTCTGTGATGGAGCGGTGGAAGATGTCTTTCTCATTCCATATATCGAGTACGCTCTTGTTGGTCTCTGTCAGATTCAAGCCATGATGTTCGGCGAATTTCTTTGCCATAATCTTACCTTATTTATAATAGTTTTATTTTTTAGGGCACAAAGGTATATAAAAAATTCCTATCCACAAAGAAATTATCATCTTTTAATTCAACTTTCGCAAGTTATGACAAACAAAAAAGCGGCTACATTCACTGCGCCGCTACTTCCTCTTCTATGCAATTCTCTCAAAACTTTCACTTGAGTCGTATAAACTATCCTGAATAATCTTTTACCTGTAAAAGCCAAGCCTATCTGGATGTTGTACTTCTTGTTATTTGACGATGTGATTCAAATCACGATGCAAAGGTAAGGCAATTCATCCATTTGGCCATCACAAAAGAAAGGGAAATCATCAAAAACGGCACAATAATTGACGTACATCAAAAAAGTGTGTCCGCACACGTTTTTCGCCTAACGTATCAGAACGCATGAATTCGTATTGTTAAGATGAAAAAAAAGGAAGAAAAACGGAAAACATCAAAAAAAACATTATATTTGCAGATAATTCCGACGAATTAATACAAACTATTAATATCTATTAAACTATTACATTATGACGTTTACAATGGTAATCCAGCTACTCATCGTATTGCTGGCTCTTTGGGTGGGATCCCGATACGGGAGTCTTGCCTTGGGTGCAATCTCCGGTATTGGCTTGGCAATCCTCGTCTTCGGCTTCGGCTTGAAACCTGGAACGCCCCCTACCGACGTGATTTACATCATCATCGCAGCCGTAACATGTGCCGGTGTTCTTCAGGCATCTGGCGGTATGGACTGGATGATTCAGATTGCAGAGAAGATGCTACGAAAGCATCCTGACCGCATCACTTTCCTTGCTCCGCTTACTACATTTTTCCTGACAGTATTGGTAGGAACGGGTCATGTGGTTTATACGTTGATGCCCATTATCTGCGACATTGCTTTGAAGAAGGGAATCCGTCCTGAGCGTCCTTGTGGTGTGGCCAGTATCGCCTCTCAGGTTGGTATCACCTGTTCACCGATTGCTGCTGCTGTTGTGGCCTTTGCTTCTATCTCAGCAACTAACGGTTTCCATGTGAACAACCTGCAGATCATCATGATTACTATCCCTGCCTGTTTGTGCGGTTTGATGGCTGCAGCTACTGCCTCCTATCGTCGTGGCAAAGATCTTGACAAAGATCCGAAGTTCCAGGAGCGTTTGAAGGATCCCGCTCAGTATCAGTACATCTATGGTAGCACGGCAACAACTCTCGACAAGAAGATCGGTCAGGACTCCAAGAATGCCGTGTACATCTTCCTCGTTGCATTAGGCATCATCGTACTGTTCTCTATCGTACAGATGTTCGGTGGTAACATCCTGCCCACTTACGAGACTATTCAGGCCGTGAAGGGCGGTCCTGCAACCATTACCCTTGAAGGTGGAGTTACTGAAACAGCCAAGCAGCTGGCCAGTGCAGGCATTGTGATGGAAGGCGTTACAGAGAGTGTGAAGAAGCCATTGGCTATGAACCTCGTCATCCAGATTATCATGATCTCTGCCGCAGCCCTGATGATTATCTTCTGCAAAGCTAAGCCCAAGAAAGCTGTGGGCGGCGCTGTATGGCAGTCAGGTATGGTGGCTGTAGTTGCTATCTATGGTATCGCATGGCTTGCTGACACCTATTTCGGCAACTACATGAAGGAGATGCAGTTGATGCTTACTGATTTGGTTTCTGCTTATCCGTGGACGATTGCCATTGCTTTCTTCCTCGTATCTGTGCTGATCAACTCACAGGGTGCTGTGGTGGTGGCTATGTTGCCGCTGGGCTACACCTTAGGTATCGAAGGCTGGATACTGTTGGGCGTACTCCCATCAGTATATGGATACTTCTTCATCCCGAACTATCCGTCAGATATTGCTACGGTGAACTTCGACCGTTCAGGAACTACTGTCATCGGTAAATACCTGTTGAACCACTCATTCATGATGCCGGGTTTGATCTGTGTAATTACCAGTACCATTGTGGCTTATCTCATTTCTTACCTGTGCCATAGTGCAGGAATGTTCTAAATGGAAGATTAAACATTAAAGATGAAAGATGGGGGCGTGTTTAGGCACGCCCTTTTTGTTAGTTTTTCTTAAAAAAAACACATTGTGCGTTGAAAAATTTTGGATGCTATATAAATAATGTGTACTTTTGCACCGAAATATTTCAAAGGCACTGACACATGGTTTTCTGTTTCTCTGGAACGGGCAACACCCGGTGGGCTGCTGAAGAACTGAGCAAGGCCACTGGAGAAGAACTGATTGACATCGGGAAAGAGATTTACGGTAATTGTACGTACCAGTTGAAGGAAAACGAAAGCATTGGCTTTTGTTTCCCCGTACATGGGTGGCGACCGCCGAAGATTGTGAGAGCTTTCATTGAGAAGATGCACATCGAGATGACGGACATCAACCCGTATTGCTGGGCACTGTGCACGGCAGGTGATGACATCGGACTCACCATGGAGTACCTGAACCGCGATCTGAAACAGCAATCATTACAAGCCGAGAGCATGTTCTCGCTTATCATGCCCGAGAGTTACATAGGACTGCCCTTCATGGATGTGGATAAACCTGAGAAGGAACGCGCCAAGAAGGATGCCGCCCGTGAACAGTTAGAAACGGTGAAAAAGATCATCATCAACAGGGAACGGGGTGTAACCATGACTTATAAAGGTCATTGGCCACGTATCAACAGTCATGTGCTCGGTGCCGCTTTTGTTAAATGGCTCGTCAGCGACAGGCCTTTCCGGGTGAATCTCGACAAATGTTTGAGATGTGGAACCTGTGCGGAGGTTTGTCCGATTGAGAATATTGACTGGAAGCAGGGAGAGGAACCTGTATGGAAACATGATCCACTCTGCACAACGTGCTTTGCCTGCTATCACCACTGTCCGGTGCATGCCATCGAGTATGGCCACCGTACCAAGCATAAGGGACAATACTTTTTCAAGAAATAAACATCTAGTAAATAGTAACACGAAATGAAGAGACTGATTACCATATTGATCACTACGGTTATCACACTCAATATTTGGGGAGCGAAAGCTTACCCAGAACCCATTACCATTACCCAAAAGGATGGTAAGACACTTACTTACCGTTTGCATGGCGATGAGCATTTCAACTATGTCGCAACGACAGATGGTGTTCTGCTTTATCAGCAGGGAACGGATTTCTATATTGCTTTGATTAATGAGAACGGCGAAATGGAGTCTAGCGGCGTCTTGGCACATAATGCAGGACAGCGTACAGCAGAAGAGATTGCGCTCATTGGGAAGCAGGATAAGGACAAGTTCTTTGCTACTGAAGAGATTGCTGTCGCTAAGAGCAGAGGCATGAAAAGGATCAGTATGCCAGAGAGTACAAATAAGCCTTTCTTCCCTCATGTGGGATCACCCAGAGCATTGGTTATCCTTGCTGACTTCAAGGACCAGAAGTTCAAGCATGATGATGATTCAACCATTATCATCTTTGACCATTACCTGAATTCCATGGAGCCATTCAATCCTGAAAATGAATTGGATCCTACGCTCTGTAGAAACTATGGTAGCGTACGTAAGTACTTCAGCGACATGAGTGGTGAACAGTTTACTCCAATATTTGATGTAGCAACCGTAGTTCACCTTTCAGACAGTATGAAAGTATATGGTCCTGGAAAGAATGATAACATGCCCAAGTTTTTCAGGGAAGTATGTGATTCGGCGAATAAGGTTGTGAATTTCGAAGAATACGACAAGTATGGCAACAATGGAGAATCCGATGGCTATGTGGATTTGGTATATGTGATCTACGCAGGATACGGACAGAGCACTGGAGGTGGCGAAAACACCATATGGCCCAAGAGTGGTATGTTGACTATAAATAACAAATATGACGGGAAACTCATCCGTCGTTTCGGTGTAAATCCAGAATTGAATTTTTCTCCTACCTACACAAGAGTAGCCTTTAATGGTGTACCACAAATAAATGGCATTGGACTGTTCTGTCATGAGTTCTCACATTGCATGAATTTGCCTGATATTTACCCAGTAACCACAGCTGCACAGAATGCGTACAATCCAGCAATGGAATATTGGGACCTAATGGATGGCGGTGAATATGGGGGCTCTGTCACTTTTACATATAGGAATAAACAGTACACTATATATGGAGGCTACAACCCTACAGCTTATACCGCCTGGGAAAGGGAATACGTAGGATGGAAGGAGATGGATGTGCTGACTGACGAAAATGGTGGTGAACTTATTGAACTGATTAACATTGACGAGAATAACGGTAAGGCCTATAAAATATTCCCTGACGATGACGTTACAGGTAACGAGTATGTGTACATCCAGAATATCCAACCGTACAAATGGAATGAATGGTTAGGTGAATCAATAGGACATGGTATGCTTGTAACATATGTCTGCTATGATAAAGATGCTTTCTCATTAGATGGGTACGGAAAGTATGATGAAAATGACAAAACGTATTATGGAGTAAATGATAAAATTGGATATTCCCGCATGACATACATTCCAGCTGATGGAGAGTATATCAGTTCTTATTCATACGACAGTCTCGAAGGTCAAATAGCATACATTGCCTCTCATGCTGGTGACCCCTTCCCAGGTACAAGCAATAATCATGAACTCCGCAGTATTCCTTTGATATGGCAGGAAAAAGGTATAGAAACCATGGAGAAACCTTTATTGAACATCAGGGAGAACAATGGAGTCGTTTCCTTCTACTATCTTGTAGGACCTCAGATTGCCACGGATATCAATGATGTTGACGTAGCATCATCACCCAACGAAACGAGAATCTACACACTCGACGGTCGTTACGTGGGTAACAGCACGCGTGGACTTGCCAAGGGCGTGTATATTATCAACGGGAAAAAGACAGTAATCCGATGAGACTGTTTTGGTGTATACTCCTATTCTGTCTCACCACCATTGAAGGACAGGCCGCCAAGGCTTATCCTAAACCCGTCATCATCACTCAATCAGATGGAACAACACTCACAGTCGTAGCTCGCGGCGATGAGTCGTTTCATTATTATATGACCACCGACAGTGTGTTGTTGTATCACGAGGGGAAGGATTTCTTTATCGCTCAAGTGAACAACGATGGCTCATTGTCACCCACCTCACAGTTGGCACATGAGAAAGGCAACAGAAAGGTGGAAGAGAATTTATTAGCCCAAGCACAAAACAGACTGGCATTCTATCAGTACATGAATGATCATATGCAAGCGCGAGCTATGCGCCGTGAATCTCTCAAGGTGGATCATACCTACCTGCCACATATGGGTCAGATACGCATACCTGTGATTCTTGCCCAGTTCACGGATGACACCTTCATTGACGAAGATCCCAAGAGCGTGTTCGAGCAATACCTGAACGCCGACGAAATTAACAACGAGGTAGGAAACCGGACCGTTGGCAGGAACTACGGGAGTGTAAGTCGATATTTCAAAGACATGAGCTTTGGGTTGTTTGAACCCCAGTTCGAAATCTACGGTCCTGTAACCGTTTCCAATCCTACAGCCTATTACGGGAAAGGAAATGACAACATGGAACTGTTCATCCCTGAGGTGTGCGAATTGGCTGCAGAACAAGGTCTGCATTTCTCCGATTACGACAGCAACGACGATGGATACGTGGATCTGGTTTATGTCATCTACGCCGGCTATTCAGAATGCTTTACGCTGAACCCCACAACATGTATTTGGCCGAAATCAGGCACCGTCAGTGCATTCAGGATTGATGGAAAATTTGTGTACCGCTATGGCGTGAACTCCGAGCTTAACGGTTATCCCGATGCTTGGAAGAATCCACCCTACAAACGTATCAATGGCATCGGATTGTTCTGTCATGAATTCTCGCATTGCATGGGAATGCCTGACTTCTACCCCACCTCATCAGCTGCGCAGAATGCGTTCAATCCCAGTATGGAACGATGGAGCCTGATGGACGACGGTGAGTATGTGGATGATGGCTATACTCCTACTGAATACACAGCCTGGGAACGTGAGGCTATGGACTGGTTCTCTATTGATACACTGAAGGAATCAGGAACCTATGAACTGCGTAACATCAACGAACCCGACGGGAAAGCATACAGGATCCTGAACCCTGAATCCCCCAACGAGTATTTCATCCTGCAGAATATCCAACAAACAGGATGGAACAGCAAACTCGAAGGGCATGGTATGATTGTCACACATGTGGATTATAATGCCACTCAGTTCAGATACAACCAGGTGAACAACACCATCGGACATTCGCGTATGACCTACATTCCCGCTGACGGAGAGTATATCAGCTCTTTCCAGATTGATGAGGAAACACTCACCCGTAAGCAGTACTGCGAGAACCATGCTGGTGATCCATTCCCAGGAACCAAGGGAGTGACAGCCATTGAAGAATGGCCCATCTACACAGGAGAGATGAAAGAAAAGGTGTACAACATCGAAGAGAATGATGGAATAATCTCGTTCTACTTCAATGACGGAACAACTGGCATCAACCAGACTATCATCTCACCAAAGGAAAAAGGAAAACACGAGATATTCACCCTTGACGGACGGAGTATGGGTTACAACATCGCCACACTGCCCAAAGGCATCTATATCGTCAACGGAAAGAAAACGGTTATTCGCTAGGAACCTCCTTCATCACCATTTTCCCGTCAGCAGATACAACCACATCTATTACATAACTGCTTGGAGAATCAGGAACACAAAGCTGTGCCTGGTGATGGAAGCCTTCTGCATCAGTCTTCATCAGAATCATATCACTGAGGATTACCTGGTTGATACGATCTTTGGGAACGAACTGAACGAACTCATGCTTCTTGAAATCATGTGAGTATTTCTTCACGGCACCCTTGAAGACAGCCACGTGAATAGTATTGTCGTAATACACATTTCCAACTTCCATTCCCTCATCCGTATTTGCTGATTTAATCACCTTATAGGTGGTAGGATTTACTTGAACATAACAATGATAACGCTCTCCGTTATAAGAGATTACGGTATCACGCTTAATGGTTCTGTTCTGGTTCAGAACAACCGGATGTTTGGTATCGAAATAGGTAATGTCGTCTTCGGTATTATCACTCTTCACCAACTCCACAGTCTCCCCATTGGGATTCTTGAAATCGAGCACATGTTCGCTCTGACGGATAATCGGATACTTCACCACAGTGCCGCCCTCAACGATGAGCGTGTCGGCAATGATCATGAAATGAGCAGGCATACTGGTGGAGTCTGGATAATAGATACTATCACCCTCCACACGGAACGCAGGCTCCTCGTCAACCGTGTTTACCCAGATACCTTGCAAGAGCTGCTTGGCCTGACGGTCTTCCTCAACAACAGTCGACGTGTTTTCCTGCTTCTTCCCTCCGCAAGCGGAAAAAAGAACCACGATCATGATGATATATAAGATCCGACGCATAAAATGCTAATTCGTTTTTACTCGAAATACTCCGCTTCGCGGAATGCTTTGGCTTTTAGATCCTTTTCACTTGTTAGTACATCCTGTTGGTTGATTGGCCAGACAATTCCCAAGTCTGGATCATCGAATCGTATGGCAGCCTCTGCCTGGGGCGCATACACATTGTCCACCTTATAGGTGAAGATGGCTTCATCGCTCAGTACCAGGAAACCATGAGCGAAACCACGCGGAATGAAGAACTGTCGCTTATTCTCATCACTCAGCTCTACCATGACATGCTTGCCGAAGGTTGGTGAGCTCTTGCGGATATCCACGGCCACATCCAAAACACGACCCTTGATGACGCGCACTAACTTCGCTTGCGACAGGTCGCCCTTCTGGTAGTGAAGTCCTCTGAGAACACCGTAGCCAGACTTAGACTCATTGTCCTGAATGAAGTTCACCTTACCGATATGTTCCTCAAACTCCGACTGCTTGAATGCCTCAAAGAAATACCCACGAGCATCGTTGAACACCCGCGGTTCGATGATATAAACACCTTCGATTTCCGTAGCTTTGTATTCCATACGTGCAAAAGTAATCATAATATTTTGATTATGGAAGACAATGAGTATTTTTTTTCTTTTTAACACCCAATTTATTTGGTTATTTGATAGAAAACGAGTAAATTTGCAACATGATTGAACTCGAAAGACATATAGAGATCCTTCTTCTGAACAACGACTGCGTGATCGTCCCAAATCTGGGAGGATTCGTTGCGCATCACAGGGAGGCTTACTACGACGGGAATGACCAGTTGTTCCTGCCGCCACTGCGTACAATCGGGTTCAATCCTAAACTCCACCTCAATGATTCCCTTCTTGCTCAATCCTATATTGAGGCATACGACATCAGTTATCCTGATGCCATGAACAGGATTGAAGAAGAAGTGAACGAACTGAAGCAGACACTCGAGAACGAAGGTAGCTACGAGCTGAACGATATTGGAACGCTCTCATTGAATGAAGACGGCCACTATGAGTTCATGCCCTGCGAAGCTGGTATCCTTACGCCTTCGCTCTACGGACTGAGTTCCTTTGACATGGAATGCGTAGAAAGCACGGCTGAAGAGACTGCCGAGATTGTCAGCATGGAGCCCCAGATGACTGCCGAGGAGAAACCCATGATTCCTACTGCCGTAAAACAGGATGAACCAGAAGAGAAGCAGCCACGTACCATCACGATTCGCGTCAGCACACTTCGCAATGCTGCGGCCATTGCTGCAGCCGTCCTCGCCCTCTTCCTCATTACTACTCCGTTAGGAAGAGATTCAAAAGCGGGATTCAGCTTCTCTGATTTCGAGAAGAGCTGGCTCTACCGGATCATGCCCAAGGAGAAGACGACCACCACAACCGATGCGAAGTTGCAACCTGAGCAGACAGTCAAGCAAGAGACTACAACAGAGAATGCACCAGCAGTCTCTGTGCAAGCACCTGCTGTTCCCCAGGAAGTGGTAGCACCCGCAGCGCCACAGCACTACTGGTCGATTGTGCTGGCCAGCAAGGTAAGCATGAAGAATGCCAAGGCTTACGTGGATCAATTGACCAACGATGGTTATAACCTTGCTGAGATTCTGGTTCAGAAGAGCGGGAACCGGGTGATCTATGGGAAATATGCCACTGAGAAAGAGGCCTATGCTGTTCTTGGTAAGATGCGCCAGCAGGTACCTTTCCATGAGGCATGGGTTTATGAGGTAAAGAGATAAACCATCCTGCACACATCCTAACGTATTTGAAACATGAAGCGAGTAAGATGTCCTAAATGCGACCATTACATTACTTTTGATGAAACCCAGTACCAGGACGGTCAGCGACTGATCTTCCAGTGTCCTGATTGCGGTAAACAGTTTGGTATCCGTATGGGTGTTACCCAACTGCGAAACCGTCAGAAGGACGAGAATCCGGATGAGAATGCCAACGAGAAAGGTTTCGGCTCCATCATCGTCATCGAGAATGTGTTCCATTACAAGCAGGTCATCCCCCTGCAGTTAGGCAATAATGTGATGGGGCGCTATCAGAAAGGTAATCCCATCAACACCCCCATAGAGACTGTTGACCCCAGCGTAGATCTCAACCATTGCACCATCAATGCCAAACACGACAAACATGGTAATATTTGCTATACGCTTTCCGACAACAACAGCAATACGGGCACGTTCGTTGACAATGTAGAGATAAAACCTAACGAACGTCGTAGAATAGAAGATGGCACCCTTTTTACCATTGGTGCCACCAGCATTATTCTGAGAGGAGCAGATAGCGAGAAGGAATAAACTTGTTTTTGCGAAACACCTAAACGGTTAAAACAATAAGAGGGCGTGTCAATTGACACGCCCTCAACTCTTTGTCAGGTTAATCTGACTACTCCACGGCAGCCTGGGCGGCGGCTAATTTTGAGGCTAATATGCTGATTTTCAATGATTTACGTTTGGACTGGTCAACATTTGGGCTGCAATTTTCGTGCATTCTGCACGTTCTGCACGTTGATGTCTCGTAATATTTCGCAAGAATATTCATTTTTCTGCAAGATATTCGTTCTTTTTGCAGAAATATTCAATTACGTAATAAAATCAGTCTTCATCCAATCTTTAACTTTTAGGGTTATTACTCAATTTGGTCAACAATCTGGTCAACATTTTGCCAGACCATTTTCATTGTAGTTGCATCACATACTCAGTAAGGGAAATAATCCCCGAAAAGCACATTCTGCAAACTTTGTTTGCAAAGTTAATGATTTCTTCTGACTTTACGTCCATTTAGCACGTTTTTCTTGCAGAATGTGTTTGCTTTTTAACATATTTAGACGAATTGACATCTCATCTTGCCATTATTTGTTTCAATTAAAAGAAAAACAGACGGATTCTTGCGGTGTAAGTTTAGGTTTAAGTTTAGATGTTCTTATATATATAATAAGGTAAAGTAAACCCTGAACATGATGATTGAGTTTAGTATTTTCAGTTTATAGGTTCATGTATATATACATGGGTAAACGTAAACCTAAACTTGTCCGGCATGAGCTTCCTGGATCAGTATTTCTCTTTTTACTGAGGAAGTAGCAATCACCATTGCTCCCTCCCCTCTCGTTCACCTTTTCCTTTGACTGATAAACTAGTCCTCAACGAAAAGAAAAGTATGATAACGTCTGCCGTTTCTGCTTTCGTGAGTCGATGAAATTAGGTTGCAAAGGTAACTGTTGTTCCCATATCTACCCAAGGTAAACCAATGGTATGACTCAAAATCTCCACACCATTCGGGTTGTATTTGGAGCCATAACCTTGTGCAGATGGTCACAACACCTTGTGAAGCAACATAATTTCTAATCACTCCCGAAAGTAGAGAAATCTACAGTAGGGAAATAAAAAAACATCGAGATTATGGCAAATCAAGCAACAACCACCTACAAGGTGACAGGCACACGCAAGGCAGTGAACGACCTGTGGAGCACACTCCAAAAGATGGAGGTGAACAGTAAGAACATCTGGCTTTACCAGTTG
>JBGUJY010000040.1:0-54856 GCA_045114185.1 Prevotella sp.
GCATAGACGGTCTTCACACAGAATTTCCATCCCAGTATTCGCAGGGCTATTATTAATAAGGTGGCGTTGATGGCAAAATAAGACACCTGGGCGGGAACATGAAGCGCACTCCATTCAAGGATGGAGGAGACACCGGCCACGCCGCCTGCAGGAATGCCATTGGGTAACAGGAAGATTGACCAACCCACACAATAAGAGAGCATGGCGACAGCAATGAAAACATAGTCGCGCACCTCTTTCCACATCTTTTTCTTCTCTAGACGAGGTGTATTCATCGTTTCGTATTCAGTAATAATTCCGTTAGTTCCTTCATGCCCTCAGAGGCTCCTTTCTGAATATGCTTGATATCCCGATAGCCGGTCTTCATGACAGGATTAGGATCAATGAGATAGACAGGAACGTCGGGTGAGACATATTGTACAAGTCCTGCGGCAGGATATACCACCAGCGATGTGCCGATGATGATGAAGATATCAGCTTTTGAAGCCTCCTCGGCTGCGATACTGATCATGGGCACACCTTCGCCGAAGAACACGATGAAGGGGCGCAGCAACGAGCCATCACCAGCACGTTCGCCTGGCTTCACCTCAAGGTCATCACCACCGAGTGTCTTCTGATAACGGGGGTTATCCACATCCCTGCTGGAGCAAACTTTCATGAGTTCTCCATGCAGATGGATGACATGTGTAGAACCAGCCATCTCGTGCAGGTTATCCACATTCTGCGTAATCACCGTTACCTCATACTCCTCTTCAAGCTTGGCCACCAGTCGATGACCTTCATTGGGCTTGGCTGCTACCAGCTTCTTGCGCAGCATGTTATAGAAATTATTCACATATTCAGGATCGTCTTCCCATGCCTCATGCGTAGCCACACGACTAACGGGATAGTTCTCCCAAAGGCCGTCCGCATCACGGAACGTGCTCAGTCCGCTTTCCACAGACATTCCCGCACCTGTCAATACAACGATTTTCTTCATGTTTCAGTTTCCTTTCTATTAGTTCCCGCTATCTCCACAAACGGAAAAACGGGCTGGTGAATCTTAACAATGCACAAAATTACACATTTTTCTTCAATAAAGGCGATGAAATTCAAGAAAATGTGTAACTTTGCACGTTATTAATAATATTTATAGTTGAAGATGAACAAACTGAGTTATTCGTTAGGTCTTGGCATCGGTCAGCAACTGCTGCAGATGGGCATTGACGAATTCAATGTCAACGATTTCGCAGCAGCCGTCAAGGACGTGCTGGAAGGTAAGGATCCGCAGATTGGACACCGTGAGGCACAGACCATTGTACAGACCTATTTCCAGGAACAGGAAGAGAAATTGAATCGCGAAAAAGAAGCTAAAGGCAAGATCGCCAAGGAAGAAGGTGAGAAATATCTGGCAGCGAATGCCAAGAAAGAGGGTGTGGTTACCCGCGAGAGCGGTCTCCAATACCTGGTATTGAAAGAAGGAACGGGCAAGAGTCCGAAGGCAACCGACAGGGTAAAGTGCCACTATGAAGGATTCCTGATTGACGGTACTGTTTTCGACAGCAGTGTACAGCGTGGTGAGCCCGCCGTATTCCCATTGGATGGAGTCATCGCCGGTTGGACAGAAGGTCTGCAGCTGATGAAAGAGGGTGGCAAGACACGCTTCTTCATCCCCTACCTGCTGGCTTACGGTCCCAGTGGCGCAGGAAACAGCATTCCTCCCTATGCAGCCCTGATCTTCGATGTGGAACTGTTGGAGGTTCTTTAGAAGTGAGAGGTGAGAAGTGAGAGGTGAGATAACAGAAAAAAGAGTATTCATAAAAATAAAAACAACAAAAACAATGAAAAAAGTAACAATCGTAGCCGCTATGGCTATCGTAGCCGCAGCTTTCACATCATGCGGCAACCCCACTCCGAAGGCAAACCTGAAGAGTGATCTCGACAGTATGAGCTATGCCATGGGTATGTCACAGACACAAGGACTGAAGGACTATCTCGTACAGCGTCTTGGTGTTGATACAGCTTACATGGACGACTTTATCAAAGGTCTGAACGAAGGTGCTAATGCTGGTGACGACAAGAAGAAGAACGCTTACTATGCAGGTATTGAGATTGGTAAGCAGGTAGGCAACCAGATGATCAAGGGTATCAACCTCGAGATCTTCGGTGAAGATTCTACCAAGACTATCTCTAAGAAGAACTTCATGGCTGGTTTCATTAGCGGTACAACTGGAACCAAAGGTTTGATGACGCTCGAACAGGCTGGTGAGCTTGCTCAGAAGCTGATGACCGACTACAAGAAGGAACAGACCGAGAAGCAGTACAGTGAGAATAAGGCTGAGGGCGAGAAGTACGTTGCCAACTATGCAAAAGGCAAGGACGTGAAGAAGCTCAAGGACGGCGTTCTGTACAAGGTGATCAAGGCTGGTACAGGTGCTGTCCCCACCGACACATCTATGGTGAAGGTACACTATGAGGGTAAGACCATCGATGGTAATGTGTTCGACAGCTCTTACAAGCGTGGCGAGCCTGTAACACTGGCTGCCAACCAGGTTATTCCCGGATGGACCACAGCTCTTAGCAACATGCCTGTAGGTTCTGTTTGGGAGGTTGTGATTCCGCAGGAGCAGGCTTACGGCGAGCGTGCACAAAGAGGTATCAAGCCTTTCTCTGCACTGATCTTCAAGATCGAGCTTCTGGGTATTGAGAAATAATCCTTTTTCAGTATGAAGAGAATTATCCTTATAGCACTCACTGTTATGGTGAGTGCTTCTTTCTATACAGCATCTGCTCAGAAGGTAGTCCTTCAGACTCCATCTGACTCCCTCAGTTATGCTGCAGGAGCAACCATGACCGATGGTCTGTTGCCCTACGTGGAAAAGCAGTATAATATGAATGAGGCTTTCATGGATGATTTTCTGCGTGGCTTTGAGGAGGCCCTGAAAAGCAATGATGGCGATCCCATGAAGGCTTATAGCGCAGGTATTCAGATTGCATGCATGGTCAAGGAGCGCATGCTACCCTCTATCACTAAGGATCTCGAGGGTTCTGGCTACTCCTTGCAGAACGAGCTGTTCCTGAAAGGATTCATTGCTTCGCTGAAAAAAGACAGTACGGTCTTCAATGAGGAACAGGCCAAGAAGCTCTTCACTTCCTACATGGAAGCCGTTAATATGGCCAAGCACGAGACTGTGATCAAGGCTGGAAAGAAGTTCCTGGAAGAGAATCGTCAGAAGGAAGGCGTGAAGGTAACACCTAGCGGTCTGCAGTACAAGATCCTTGAAAAAGGAAAGGGTAAGATACCTACCATCAACGACCAGGTCATCGTGAAGTACGAAGGTCGTCTGCTCGACGGAACGGTATTCGACAGCAGTTATAAGCGTGAGGATTCCACCAATAAATTCCGTCCTACGGATGTCATCGAAGGCTGGAAAGAGGCCCTTACCATGATGCCTGTAGGTAGCAAATGGGAACTATACGTCCCACAGGAACTGGCTTACGGTGGCCGTCAAATGGGAAGCATCCCCGCTTACAGTACCCTGATCTTTATCGTGGAATTGGTAGGCATTGACAAATAAAACTGCCTCGTTTTCGACATTTATGCAACATTTTGACTGAGATTGCGCATTTTTCATGTCAAAATGTTGCATATTTCATTTTTAATGCCTATTTTTGCTACAAGTTTTAATCACTTAACAAGAATTAGGCAATCAACATGGAAAAGATTGACAGTCTGGACAAGAAAATCCTGAACATTCTCTCTAAGAACGCAAGGATTCCTTTCAAAGACGTGGCTGCAGAATGTAATGTCTCTCGTGCAGCCATCCACCAACGCGTTCAGCGTTTGACAGAAGAAGGTGTGATCACTGGTAGCGGTTTTGATGTAAACCCCAAATCATTGGGTTACAGCACTTGTACCTATGTAGGCATTAACCTTGAACGAGGTAGTATGTATAAGCAAGTGGTAGAGCGCCTTGTACACATCCCTGAGATTGTGGAGTGCCACTTCACAACGGGTCCTTACACCATGCTCGTCAAACTCTATGCACGCGACAATGAGCAACTCATGGACCTGCTCAACAACCAGCTACAGGACATCCCTGGCGTGGTGGCTACTGAAACGCTCATCTCTCTGGAACAAAGCGTGAAGAGAGAGATTCCCATTGCACTGGATTAATCAAGATGGAGAACTATAATCTGCAGTCGCACCTCAGCAAGATCTATGCGACATTCCCTGAGGCCGACCATCGACCTCTTATAGGCATTACCAGTAACTTTACGGATGGTGATGCCTCTCTGCGTGACAGATACTATAAACAGGTGATTAAGGCAGGTGGAACGCCTGTCATCATTCCACCTGTGGCCGACAAGAACGTGCTGGTCAATACCGTTGACCAACTGGATGGTCTGTTACTCAGCGGTGGCGCAGATTATAATCCTCTATGGTGCGGTGAGGAACCGTCGCCCAAGCTCCACGGCATCAATGCCGAACGCGACCTTCCCGAGATGCTTATCACCCGTCTGGCCTACAACCGTCAGATTCCTATCCTAGGTATTTGCCGAGGAATCCAGACTATCGTGATGGCCCTCGACGGTCATGTGGCGCAGGATATCACTGCCACAACCATCAAGCACTCGCAGGATGCGAACCGTGACGAGCTTACTCATAGTGTGACGATTCATAAGGACAGTGTCTTATTCGACCTGTACAAAACGCAGAATATCTATGTCAACTCGTTCCACCATCAGGCGGTATCCGACCCGGGAGCACGGTTCCATGTGGTGGCTACTGCTCCCGACGGTACCATCGAGGCCATTGAGAGTAGCGAGTTCAAGCCTATCTTGGGTGTACAATGGCATCCTGAATGGCTGGAAAGCGGACTACCTTTGTTCAGTTGGCTCGTTAAACAAGCCACGAACTTCCAAGTGGCGAAACGATTACACAACAGGATTCTCACCCTTGACACCCACTGTGATACACCGATGTTCTTCCCACAGGGCATTCACTTTGAGCAACGCGACCCGCGTATCCTCGTGGATCTGCATAAGATGACCGAAGGACGACAGGATGCCGTGATCATGGCTGCCTACCTGCCCCAACCCAAGATTGGTGAGCAGTTCTCGCAGAAGGTAGCGTTTGACGTGAACAGTCCGATGGCCTATGCCGACCTGATCTTCGATAAGATCGAGGAGATTGTGCGGAATAACAGTCGTTATATCAGCATTGCCCGCACGCCCAGCGACCTGTATGAAGACAAGCGGAAGGGACGTAAAAGTATCATGTTCGGTATCGAGAACGGTCTGGCGCTGAACCACGATGTGGCCAACGTGAAGCATTTCGCCCAGCGGGGTGTGGTTTATATCACCCTTTGTCATAACGGGGATAACGACATCTGCGACTCTGCCAAGGGCTGCAACACCCACAACGGCGTGAGTGCCTTCGGCGAGAAAGTGATTCAGGCCATGAACGACCACGGAATGATGGTCGATCTGAGTCATGCCAACGAGAAGAGTTTCTATGATGCCCTGGAGATCAGTCGTACACCCATCGTATGCAGTCACAGCAGCAGTCGTGCCCTTTGTGATCATCCGCGTAACCTGACCGACGAGCAGATGCGGGCATTAGCGGCAAAGGGCGGTGTGGCTCATACAACCCTCTATCACGGTTTCCTGCGAAAAGAGGGAGAGGCTACCATCCTTGATGCCATCGCCCACCTTGAGCATGCCATTGCGGTGATGGGTATCGACCATGTGGGCTTAGGTACGGATTTCGATGGCGACGGCGGTGTGGTAGGTATGGCCAACAGCAGTGAGGCCATTAATTTCACCCTTCACCTGCTACGGCGTAAGTATAGTGAACGCGACATCGAGAAGATCTGGGGTGGCAACTGGCTGCGTGTCATGGCACAGGTGCAGCGCGGTGATAAATAACAATAAACAACGAATACGATGATGACCATCAAGAACCTGAAAAGAATTCTTCCTTTATTCCTTCTCTTGCTCATTGCTTGCAAAAGCAGCAAATCCCAACAGGATGTACTGGTGCTAAGTGCGCCCACAGGACCCGTATTCAACGCTGACAGTGCTTTCAGTTATTGTCAGGCACAATGCGACTTTGGTCCGAGAACCATGAACAGTACGGCACACGATCAATGCGAAGAGTGGATCATTAAGAAGTTCCAGTCGTTCAATTGTCAGGTGGTTACCCAAAAGACTGTACTCAAAGGTTATGATGGTACAGCGCTCAACAGCACGAATATCATTGCTTCTACTCAGCCCGACAATACCACGAGGGTGATGCTCTGTGCCCATTGGGATAGCAGGCCATGGGCTGACAATGATCCTGATGAAAATAACTGGAAGACACCAGTTCTGGCTGCCAACGACGGAGCCAGTGGTGTTGCTGTGATGTTGGAACTGGCCAGATTGATACAGGCAGCCGATTCTGTGAAGGTAGGTGTTGACTTCATCTGCTTTGATGCAGAAGACTGGGGTACACCGCAATGGGACAACAACACCTATGATAATACAGGGGATGTGTGGGCTTTAGGAGCAGCCTATTGGGCTAGTAATCCGCATGCCATGGGCTATGCGCCCCGCTACGGAATCCTTCTTGACATGGTAGGCGGTCAGGGTGCGCAGTTCTATCAGGAGCGTTTCTCTAAGCAATTTGCACAACCTATCATCAATAAGGTGTGGGCAGCGGCCAAGGTGGTTGGCTTTGGTAGTTATTTCCCCGACAGCAGTGGGGAGTATATCACGGATGACCATACGCCTATCAATACACAGGCTCGTATTCCCACCATTGATATCATTCCTTTCTATCCCGATTGTCAGCAGAGCGGGTTCGGTCCTACCTGGCACACCATTAACGACGATATGGAGCATATTGACAAGAATACGCTCCAAGCCGTAGGACAAACATTGGTGCAAGTGCTGTATTCGGAAGGGAAAACAGATTAAGCCAATTTCTCAATCTTCAAGGTCTGATCACAGTAATCAACCACCGCAGGACGGTGGGTGATAAAGATGATGGTCTTGTCGCGCTTCTGTAGGATATTCTGCAGAAGTTGACGCTCTGTGTCTGGATCAAGGGCACTGGTAGCCTCATCAAACAGCATGATACAACGGTTACGCAACAAGGCACGGGCAATGGCAATACGCTGCGCCTGACCCTCACTCAGTCCACCACCTGACTCAGCACATGAGGTATCAAGACCTTTGGGCAGATCAAAGACAAAGCCAGCACAAGCCTGCATCAGCACTTCCTTCATCTCCTCGTCCGTAGCGTTCAGTTTCCCTAATCGAAGGTTCTCACGGATAGTTCCACTCATCAAGGTGTTCCCCTGAGGTACATAGACGAAGTTACAGCGCATGCGGGGTGAGATACTCTTCTCTACCTTCTGATCATAGATGGAAACCTGTCCGCTCTGCGGGCGCAACAAGGCAAGAATCATTCGCACAAGGGTGGTCTTACCTGCTCCTGTCTCGCCCAAGATGGCTGTACAGCTACCCGGGTAGAAATCAAACGACAGGTCGTCTATTACCTTTCCGTCAGTGGATTCATATTCATAAGAGATATGATCCAAGCGAATGCCACACGGTCCTTCCAACTCAATGGGATCCCCTTGCTCTTCCAAGGGATCCTCCTCCAGTTCCATGAGACGCTCAGCTGCCGTGAACACACTCACAAAGGCAGGCACCAGCTTGGTCAGTCCACGTGCCGGACCCTGAATCCTGTTCACCAACTGCAGGAAAGCAGTCATTCCACCGAAGGTCAGCGTACCAGCTGACATACGGAGAGCCGACCACAGGAAAGCTACCAGATAACCCAAGGCGAAGCCGAAGTTCAGGATAAGGTTACTGAACACGGAGAACATCGTGCGTTTCACCACGTTCTGACGTAGCTCACTCTGTGTATTCTCCAGGCGGTCAACCATCATCGTGTCACTCTCCAGTGTCTTGATGAGCATTCGGTTCTGTACCGTTTCCTGCAACACGCTTTGTACCTTCGAATCACTGTCGCGTACCTGACGGGTAAAATGCCGCATCTGCTGAACATAAACCTTGCTCACAGCAATGAACAGTGGCAGCATGGCAATGATAATGATAGCAAGCCACTTGTCCATGGAGAACAGATAGAAGAACGCACCCAAGAACATGGCCAATGTGGAGAGTGCTCCCGGCAAGGTCTCCGTGAGGAAACTCACCACGTTACCCACATCACCTTCCAGACGGTTAATCACATCACCGCTATGCAGTCTTTCTTTTCCATGCCATTCGGAACGAAGGATTCTGTCGAGCATCCGCTGCTGCATACGGTTCTGCGCACGGATACCCAAGATATTTCGCACCCAAATGCTACTGATGCTGATGGCGAAATTAGCCAGAATCAGCATTCCCATATAGGCAACAGCCCAGTAGAGAGAGCCTTCAACCGTATGCGAAGCCACATCAATGGCGTGTTGTATAGCCCACACCTGAGCCAGACTCACCACCACGCTCAGCAGTCCTAACGAGGCATTCAGCACTGCCTGCAGCTGATTGCCCCGCCAAGCACGCCACAGCCATTTCATAATGACCTTGGCACTGTACTTGCTTTCCTTACGGCTAAAATACTCCCGGATATTCAATTTTGAACGATAAACTTTAGATTAATAACGTAACTTCGAGAAATCCCTCCCTTTTGGGGAGGGTTGGGGAGAGGCTTCTTTATCGCTGATCCAACCCCCACATCATCTTCTCACGCAACGTGGAGAAATACTTCTGTCCGCGCCGTTTCACGATATGAATACCATACGGTGCCTTACGGATGGTGAGTCGTGTACCCTCCTCACAACGCTCCGAACGACCGTCGATGGCAATCAGGAAATTATGGGAACGACTCTCTACGGTAATGGTAATCTCACTGTCGTCCTTGACAACGATAGGACGGATATTCAGGCTATGTGGGGCAACAGGTGTCAGACAAAGGATTCCTGCCTGCGGCACGATAATCGGTCCGCCATTCGAAAGTGAATAGGCTGTACTACCCGTTGGTGTACTCACTATTAGACCGTCAGCCTGATAGGTTACCAGATACTCTCCGTTCACTGAGGTACGGATAGAGATCATCGAGGCGTTGTCGCGCTTCAGCACAGCAATATCGTTCAGCGCCCTCGGACAAGTCTGCAGGGTCTGCCCCTCCAGTTCCACCTGAATTACGGCATGATCCTCCAAGTCATACTCCCCACGATAAAGCGCATCAATGGCACTTTCTATATCCTGTGGACTGACATCAGCAAGGAAGCCCAGGCGTCCCATGTTCACACCCATGATAGGAATACTCTTGTTCCCTACAAAATGGGCCGACTTCAGCAACGTACCGTCACCTCCCATGGAAATGACGAAGTCAGCATCGAAGTCATTCCCTTCGAACACCCTCGTTACCTGCACATCCAGATGCTGTCCTTTCGTGACGAAGTCGTAAAACTCCCGCTCCATGAACACATCAGCCTCCCGCTCGGAGAGATACGAGAGTATTTTCTGGATACTGGCCGACTTCTTAGCCTGATACACATTGCCAAAGATGGCGAACCGTAGTTTCTTCTTTCCTTCCTTTTCCATGCGCATTCCTTTTGACTGCAAAGATACGATTAAGCGAGGACAATTCAAAAGAAAAGCTTGTTTTTCTTTAGTTTTGTCGAGTGAAAGTATCTTCGGCAAAGCCAAAAGTACGATTAAGCGAGGACAATACAAAAGAAATATGAATTTATTTTTATTGTTGAGCGTGAGTATCTTCGGCAAAGCCAAAGATACGGATAAACGAGGACAAACCACAGGCTACCAAAAAGGCGGGAAACTGTTAAAAATGTGGAATTAAGATGGTTTTAAAGCAAGAGAAAGGGAAATTGTGACGTTTTTATTGTATATTTGTATGTAATAAAGTTCTTGTATGAGAGGAAAAGAGACTTGTAGGACGCTGAAGAACGTGCGCTTGGCCATTGCACAGGCCAACGGCATCAGCTATGAGCCCACGGAATGTACACACAAAGGGCCGTGCGCTGGCACCTGTCCGCTATGTGAGCAGGAAATGCGTTATCTTGAGCAACAGATCTCGCTACGAAAACGCTTGGGCAAAGCCGTTGCCGTGGTGGGAGTCGCCTTGTCGGCAATACATCCCGCGCAAGCTCAGAAACAAACGCCTGACCATAAGGCCAGCTTACTAACAAACTCTGTCCAACTGGACACGATAACCGTCACTTCGATGTTACGTGAAGGTGAGCAAGGAGTGATCTGGCGTGGACAGGTTTTGGACGAGGACAGCTTTCCCATGATCGGAGTCACCATCATAAGAGTAGAAGAAGGAAAGGAAAAGCCACTACACTCGATAACAGACACCAACGGATGTTTTGCCATCGAGGCTCCCATTGGGAGCAAGATTGTGTTCACCTACATAGGTTACGAGGACAAGGAGATTGTCATAAAAAGCCAGAACCCCAATCATGTGATCTTTGACGAACCCGACGAAAGCCTCATGGGGGAGGTCATTATTGGCGAGGTGAAGAAGGTATGCATCGATGACGTTTACTACCACAGCAGATAACACAAGACCATCCGGCGTTGCACCGCTTATCGGACTGAACAGACATCGGCTGGCCATCGACGGGAAGGGAGTCACCACGTTGGTGGCCTTCCACGGTTGTCCACTACGGTGCGCCTATTGCCTGAACCGATGCTGTCAGGAATCCGATGGTGTGTGGCGCGAGCTAACAACAGACGAGTTGCTTCGCGAGGTCATGGTTGACCATCTTTACTTTCTGGCAACGGGTGGCGGCATCTGCTTCGGCGGTGGCGAGCCCTGCCTGCGTTCCGACTTTATTTGCGAGTTCGCCAACAAGATGCCATCAGAATGGACAATAACGATAGAAACGAGTCTCAACGTAGACAAAAAATTGGTGGAACAGCTGTTCCCGAAGGTCAGCCAGTGGGTCGTTGACGTGAAAGACATGAACCCCGAGATATATTGTAGGTATACAGGAAGCGACAACCACCTCGTTGTGGAGAACCTCGAATGGCTCAAAAGACAGCATCCAGAGGAAGGAAATATCGTGCTGCGCCTGCCACATATCCCCGGCTACAATACAGCGGAAGACATTGCAAAGAGCCGCCAACGCCTGTTACAGATGGGCTTCAGCGTGTTCGACGACTTTGAATACATCGTCAGATAGGAATAAAGGACTGGAACACTCCTTGCTTCCGCGGCTCGCACTGGCGTTCTTTCGTTTCAGTTTTTCGTAGCTTTTTACTCATTTTTCCACCCTTCCTCCCCGTTATCTCAAAAAATATTCCTATATTTGCAAAATAAACCTAAACATTATCGGAATATGGCAAAAGTATATCAGTTTATGGCTGACGGCTTCGAGGATATCGAGGCCCTGATACCCGTTGACGTGCTTCGTCGTGGCGGAGTGGATATTCAGACTGTGAGCATTACCGACAGTAATATCGTGGAATCGGCTCACGGCGTGCAGATGGTGACCGACCTGATCTTTGAGGAGGCCGACCTGAGTGATGCTGACTTGCTGATGCTCCCTGGCGGTATGCCAGGTGCCTCAAACCTGAACGAGCATGAAGAACTGAAGAAGGCACTGGTTGCTCAGGCTGAGGCAGGGAAGATGGTATCAGCCATCTGTGCCGCACCCATGGTTCTTGGCGGTCTAGGAATTCTTCGCGGTAAGCGTGCCACCTGCTATCCCGGCTTCGAAGAGAAGTTAGAGGGTGCCACCTATACAGGTGACCTCTGGACTATCGACGGGAATATCATCACAGGTGAAGGTCCTGCTGCCGCCTTCCCGTATGCCTACTCTCTGCTGGCCCTGCTGGTAAGCGAAGAGAAGGCTGCCGAGGTGGCTGAAGGAATGCGCTACCTGCACCTGATGGAGGCGCGAATGTTATAAGTAACCCCATTGCCCATGGATTATATCATCATTCTGGCTGGAGGGAAGGGATTACGTATGGGGAGTGATATCCCCAAACAGTTCCTGCCCATTGGTGGTATGCCCGTACTGATGCACACCTTGAAGCGTTTTCGCGAATATAGCAAGGAACTGAAGATTATCCTGGTATTGCCTAAACAGCAACAGGCATACTGGCAGACCTTGTGTGAAGAGTATCATTTCCAGGAGGACTATCTGATTGCCAATGGTGGGGAGACTCGCTTTCATTCCATCAAGAACGGTCTTCAGCTGATTCCTGATGATGCACAAGGACTGGTAGGTGTACACGATGGGGTGCGACCGTTCCCGTCTGTGGAGGTAATCCGCAACTGTTACGAGACAGCCCGTAGGGAAGGTTCTGCCATACCTGTAATCCCTGTAGTGGAGACAATCCGGCATCTGGAAGGAATAACTCAAAGGTCAAAGGTCAAAGGTCAAAGGTCAAGGACTGTTCCACGGGATGAGTACCGTTTGGTACAAACACCGCAGGTGTTCGATATCCAGCTGCACAAGAAAGCATATGCACAAGACTATCGTGATAGCTTCACTGATGATGCGTCGGTTGTGGAGAGCATGGGGCATGCCGTGGCATTGGTAGATGGGAACCGCGAGAATATCAAGATTACTACACCGTTCGACTGCATCGTAGCAGAGGGGATTATCAATCAGGAGTAAGAAGGAAGGATGTACGATATACTCCAACAAGACATTCAATACGTGCCAGGAGTTGGTCCGAAAAGAAAGGAGATCCTGAGCAAGGAACTGGGCATCAAAACCTTTGGTGACCTGTTGGAGTATTATCCTTACAAATATGTGGATCGCAGTAAGATTTTCCATATCAATGAGCTGACAAATGAGATGCCTTTCGTACAGGTGAAAGGGGAGATCCTGAGTTTCGAGGAGTTTGATATGGGACCGCGTAAGAAACGTATTGTGGCACATATGACCGACGGAACGGGTATTGTTGACCTGGTTTGGTTCATGCGAGCGAAACAGATTACGAAGAACTATCAGGTGAATACTGAGTATATCGTGTTTGGTAAGCCCACCATCTATAACGGTCGGTATCAGTTTGCCCATCCTGAGGTGGAGAAAGTGAACGATGTGCAACTGACAGAGATGGGTATGCAACCTTATTACTCTACTACGGAGCGCATGAAGAAGGCAGGTATCACGTCTCGAACTATCGAGAAGATCATGAAGAGTCTGCTGGAGAAATTGACGGATCCGTTGCCAGAGACTTTGCCACCATTCATTGCCAACCGCTTACGACTCGTTTCGCGTGATACGGCCTTCCGCCATATCCATTATCCTAAGACTGCTGATGAACTGAGACATGCTCGTGTACGACTGAAATTCGAGGAGTTGTTCTATGTGCAACTGAATATTGTGCGCTATGCCAGTGACCATAGAAGGAAATACCGTGGCTATATCTTCCAGCATGTGGGCAACATCTTCAACGAATTCTACAAGCACCACCTGCCCTTCCCGCTGACAGGAGCACAGAAAAGGGTGATTCGTGAGATCCGCACTGATATGGGAAGCGGACGACAGATGAACCGTCTGTTGCAAGGTGATGTGGGATCGGGTAAGACACTGGTGGCATTGATGTCAATGCTCATTGCTCTTGACAATAATTATCAGGCTTGTATCATGGCACCCACGGAAATCCTAGCCGAACAGCATCTGGCCACCATCCGTGAGTTCCTTGGTGATATGCCTGTTCGTGTGGAACTGCTCACAGGTATTGTCAAGGGAAAGAAACGACAGGAGATTCTACAGGGCATTGCTGACGGCAGTGTGCAGATTCTCGTGGGAACGCATGCGGTGATTGAAGATACCGTACAGTTCCTTCATTTGGGTTTCGTGGTGGTGGATGAACAACATCGCTTTGGCGTGGCACAAAGGGCCAAGTTGTGGAGCAAGAGTCTGAACCCACCTCATGTGCTGGTGATGACAGCCACACCTATTCCTCGCACCCTGGCCATGACCATCTATGGTGATCTCGACGTGAGTGTGATTGATGAATTGCCACCAGGCAGGAAACCCGTGGTTACCCTTCATAAATACGACAATCAGACTACCAGTCTGTATAACGGAATCCGTCAGCAGATCCAACAGGGACGACAAGTATATATCGTCTTCCCGCTGATCAAGGAGAGTGAGCGTATTGACTTGAAGAACCTTGAGGAGGGATTCGAGACATTACTGCAAGTGTTCCCCGAATTCAAGCTCAGTAAGGTGCATGGTCAGATGAAGCCTGCCGACAAGGAAGAGGAGATGCAGCGCTTTGTTCGCGGTGAGACACAGATCCTCGTGGCCACCACTGTTATTGAGGTGGGTGTAAATGTTCCTAATGCATCCGTGATGGTCATCTTGGATGCCCAACGCTTCGGTCTGTCACAATTGCATCAACTTCGTGGCAGGGTAGGAAGAGGTGCTGATCAGTCGTACTGCATCCTTGTGACTACGCATCAACTCAGTAAGGAAACGGCCAAGCGTATTGATATCATGTGTGACACCAACGACGGCTTCCAAATTGCAGAGGCCGACCTGAAGTTGAGAGGACCTGGTGATTTGGAAGGAACGCAGCAGAGTGGTATGGCTTTCGACCTGAAGATTGCCGATATAGCGCGTGATGGTCAGCTTGTACAATTAGCCCGTGATGAGGCTCAGCGGATTATTGATGATGATCCCGACTGTAAGAAAACAGAAAATGAGCTACTTTGGAACCGGCTCGCCGCACTGCGAAAAACCAATATGAACTGGGCAGCTATTTCCTAAACCGATGAAATAGTAAGGTAATGGTTATTTGCATTTTTATTGATGTGAGCGTGCACAAATTACATTAAATGTGCATATAAATAGTTAAATAGGGCACAAAAACTGTTAATATCACACTTATTTCCAATTATTTTTCCTATCTTTGCAACGATTTTTGGTAAAACCGATGGTTGTTTATCTTTTATCGGCTTTCCTCTGAACACTATTAACTGCCTATTTTCTCAGGCGAAAAAATTGAATATGCATTTACAAAAAAGAATAAGAACATTTGCAATGACAGTCGTATTGGCTCTGGCCGCTACACCAGTAATGGGACAAGACCTGCTGGCACGCCAGGCACCAATCGACCGTAAAATGAAAGCAGTCGATACAGTAGCCCTGCGCAACATCATTGAGCGCGAACAGGCTCAGTCATTATCTTCCCAACTTTATTCAGAATGGAGTAATAAGTATGCACATCGTGCTACTGAATTGCCCGATTCTTTCAGGATCGACCTCCGTGGATACCATATGCCGACACCCAGCAGGGTTGTCACCAGTAACTACGGTCGCCGTTGGGGACGTATGCACAAGGGTATTGACGTAAAGGTTTATATCGGCGACACCATCCGTGCTGCCTTCGATGGAAAGGTACGAGTAGCTAACTATGAGGCTGCCGGTTACGGAAACTATGTGGTGATCCGCCATAACAACGGTCTAGAGACCATCTATGGACACATGTCCAAGCGGTTGGTTAACGAGAACCAGAACGTTAAGGCTGGTGATCCCATTGGTTTAGGTGGTAATACAGGACGAAGCACAGGTTCTCACCTGCACTTTGAGACTCGTCTTTGTGGCGTGGCCTTAGACCCTGCATTGATGTTCGACTTCAAGAACCAGGACGTGACTGCCGACTTCTACATGTTCCGTAACAGTAATGCCAAGAAGGTTGGTACCATCGCCAAGAATACCACCACTCCAAAGGTGGAGGTTCAGCAGAATGTACCTATCATTGGCGAACCCAATGACCAGACTTCTGCAAAGCCTGCTACACCTGTGAAGAAAACGGCTGCTGCACCGAAGGCTACAACCCACAAGGTTCAGAAGGGCGAGACCCTCTTCTCCATTGCTAAGAGCCATGGTCTTACCGTAGATCAGCTCCGCAAGATTAACCGTTTGGGTAAGAGCACCAACATCAAGGTAGGTCAGGTGCTGAAGTTCTCTTAAGAAAAAGGTGATACTTTAGATATGAGATGAGAAGGGATTCGCTACGGCGGGTCCCTTTTTTTATTTGAAGACTTGTCTGATGGCAAACCACAAGTGCATAAAGACAGTACTGATCAGTCCGTAGTGGCGACGCATCACATCGAACCGTTCCTTCAATGATGCGCGGTGATGAATGGTGGTTTGTCCTTCCTCCAGATAATTCGCCACAACAGTATGTGTGTTCACAAGCGGAAGATCTCTCCTCTCCGCCTCCTTCATCACCTTGATACACCAGTCAACATCAGCAGAGTAACGATAACGCAGGTCGTAGGGGATGTCTTTGGCAATAGCGGTCAGCGCATAGAAAGCCTGATGACAGACGAGCATTCCCTGACGGAATGACTTCCATGAGAGTTGTTTAGGAGGGCGCAGCCGACGAAGATAAAGGAACTTCCCTTCTCCATCAGTGATAGCTGTATCACCATAGATGACACCTGGCTGTTTGTTGACTGTCTGCAGACTGCTTACAATCGTTTCTAAAGTGTCATTAGCATGTAGTGTGTCTCCAGCATTCATGAACACCAGATAGTCACCTGTAGCCAAACGTAGTCCTTTATTCATCGCATCATAGAGTCCTTTGTCAGGTTCAGAAAGGACAACAACCTCGTATGGACACTGTGCTTTGTAAGCCTCAACCATACTGATGGTATCATCTTTCGAAGCACCGTCGATGATGAGGTGTTCAATCTGATGGCAGCTCTGCTCCTTCACACTGTCGAGGGTGCGTTGCAGAACGCTGGCTGCGTTATAGGTAACGGTGATGATGGATATCTTCATGACAAACGTTCATTCTTTAATTCTTGGGGAGTACCATAGACTCATATATTTCCATATATCGCTTGGCAACACTCTGTTGGGAATAATGGCGAGCCACCTTCTGAAGACAGGCTTTCTTTACCTCCTCCGTATCAGACTCATCCAGTGCCCATCTGATTCCTTTGGCCAGATCATCTGCATCCTTATAGTTAGCTACATAGCCATTCTGCAGATGGTCTATTTCCTCAGGAATACCACCAATGCGGAAGCCCACACTGGGAATACCACAAGCCATCGCCTCCATGATTGTATTGGGAAGATTCTCAGAGAGGGAGGGGAGTACGAACACGTCAGCAGCGTTATACACCTTGACCACCTGATGTTCATCATTGATATAGCCTAAGGCATGTGTGGGGAAAGGCAGTTGCCCTTGGAGTTCCTCTGCATGTCCACCTAAGATGGCGACAGAGGTGTCTTTCAACATGTTTGGATACTGCTGAGCAAGAAGATGACAGGCTTCTACCAAGTATTGCATACCCTTATTAGGATTCGTCACCCTTTGCGAAACAAACAGGATGATTCGTCCATCTTGTGGCAGTCCTAACGACTTACGTGCTTGCAAACGGTCAGCAGGACAATAGATACGAGTGTCGATGGGGTTGGGAATACTGGTAACATCCTGTCCTTGCAGCAAACTGCTCTTACGCGCTTCTCCAGCAAGCCACTGACTGCATCCTACAAAGGATATACGCTTTCCTGCCAACATCTTCTGTTTCTTGCGCCATACCTTGGCAGAAAGGTCATTTGACGAGCCTCCTCCTGGAAGTAAACGACATTTGCAGCACTGCGTCTCAAACTGTCTGCATTCGAGAGTAAGATGACAAATAGCTGTTGCCGGCCATATATCATGCATGGTCCACACCACAGGCTTGCCACTATCAAGGATTTTCCTTATCCCCTTCAACGACAACATACCCTGGTTCACCCAATGCAGATGAATCACATCCGCCTCCTGAAACTCACGAGTCTTCGTAATATCTGCACCAGTATTGGCTATATCGACATCAAACAAATGCTTTCTACGGAAGCAGAGACGGCAGAACACGCACCAGCGTTCCCAAAGGAAATACCACCGCATGCACCATTGCTGTGACAGAGAAGCGACACTGATCTGGTCTGTTTCCTTGTCACGCACCAGCATCATCGCTTTCACACCATTGTTCTTCAGTGCTTCCATCAGACGGTTGGCAGCCAGTGCCGCCCCTCCCGTCTTCTCACTCGTATTCACGATCAGTACTCTCATAGTGCAAAAGTACAAAAAATAATTGATTCCGTGGAATTAAACGAGCAGAAAAAAAATACGCTGCAACTCACCACGAGCTGCAACGTATCAACTATGTTTAACTAAAAATCCTTTTCTGAATCAAATGGGAGCCTCACGGTTACCATTGTCATCCATTTCAACAATCATGAAAACTTACCTTAATCTAATAACTAAAAACCTAAATCTATTACTACTAACCTAAACAATCTATTAACCTTTTGACAATGCAAAGGTACGACGATTTTGCAGAACCGCAATGGATTCTAGTTATATTTTGGTGAAAAATAACGTTTTTCTTGATGCAAATCAAGTCTTGTGTGCGATAACACCCACAAAATGATAAGAAAAACGCCTTTTTAGTCCTCTTTTGTAATCAGCACCGTAGCATAGGCACTCATCCCTTCTTCACGACCTGTGAACCCCAGTTTCTCTGTGGTGGTAGCCTTGATGGAGATATTATCCTCATCAGTCCCAATAATCTCAGCAAGACACTTCTTCATGGCCGGCACATGCGGGTTGATCTTCGGACGTTCAGCACAAACGGTAGCATCAAGATTACCAAATTGGTAACCCTTGCTTCTGATCAGATCCATGGTTTTCTGAAGGATTATCTTACTGTCCATATCTAATGTCTCATCAGAAGTATCTGGGAAATGATATCCGATATCACGCATATTGGCAGCACCTAACAGCGCATCACAGATAGCATGGATCAGCACGTCAGCATCACTATGTCCCAGTAATCCTAACGAATGTTCAATCTTGATACCTCCCAGCCATAAATCGCGGTCGGGCACCAAACGGTGGACATCAAAGCCCATTCCTACTCTTATCTTCATTTTTATCTGAACAAGTCCTTGATACCATCCATATCGAACGCCAAAGTAAAGCGGAGAGTCTGGTCGAGTGGATTACTCTTGGCCGTGGCAATCACATAACCTACATCCAGTGAGAACACATTCATGCGGAAGCCGGCACCCAGCGTGAAGTATTTTCGGTTACCCTTATTCTCGCTCTCATGGTGATAACCTCCACGAAGAGAGAACTGATCATGGTACACATATTCAGCACCAACACTCCAGCTTACCTCTTCCAACTCCTCCTTGAAGCCACCAGGGGCATCATTAAAGCTCTTGAAGATACCACTGATACTGCTCACATTATAATAATGGTCCTCTGCATAAGCCTCACTATAATCACCGTTCTCATCCTTCGGATAGGTTGGTACCAACAGTTTGTTGGCATCAGCCGCGATACTGAAACGGTTATACTCATCCACGGGCACCATCAGCGAAGCACCCAGTCGCATGTTCGTAGGAATAAACTCACTATGGTCGTCTCCACCAAAGGAGATCTTACTACCGATATTGCTGACGTTCAGACCCAGTCCTAACTGGCACTCACGCTGTCCGATATTCACATAGTTATTATAATAGCAAGCGATATCAGCAGCAAAAGCACTACCTGGCGACACATCGTCGGTATAGTCGTAAGTAAGATCAGAATAGATCCATCGTACACCAGCAGCAATAGAGAACTTCTCACTGAGCATCAGCGAGTAGGCCACATCAAGCGACATCTCATACGGATTGATGGTCATGGCATCATCATCCATGCTCGTGAACACCTCACCCAACGAGAAATAGCGCAATGAACCACTCACAGCACTGTAGTCGCCAATACGATAATAACCTGCAAGATAGGCCAGGTCCATGTCGTTGACCAACTGACGGAGCCACGGTGTGTAGTTCAATGCCACACCTGCCCTACTGATCGTGAACGGGTATTTAGCCGGGTTCCAGTACTGTGAGTTCACATCCGGATCCGTAGCAGCACCCACATCACCCATACCAGCTGCCCTTGCATCAGGAGCAATCGTCTGCGAGGTGACAGATGAATGTACCGGGTTGAACATATCCTCCTTGTCCTGCGCCATCATTGTGAGTGGCAAGAAGAGAAACACGAGAAGGAACAACAGCTTACCTGTCCTTCTGATCATCTGCTTATTGTCATTTCTTTCCATATCCTATTGTTACGTTTATTCATTGATAATCACCAGTTTCTTGGCCTTTGACACCTTACTGCTACCGTCGCAGCTCAGCTGGACGCGATAGAGATAAACACCTGTTTGCAGCTTACCGTTTCCTGTTGTCAGGTCCCATTCAGCTGTGAAGGCGCCATCAGTAGTCACACCATTATTCTCCATCTTCCACAACCTACGACCGCTGATGTCATAAATATCTATCTCTACATCTACAGGACTGCCTATGCGGTCATGGTTCACGACAAATGTCGTTCCTGTTCGTGCCGGGTTCTGCGTAACATTCACCTCTAAGCTGTTCGGTTTGAGGGAGCGCACCACATTGAATGACAGCTCCGTTGTTGTAGAGTTATTCAGAATATCCCATGCCCTGAACTTCAGCTTATGCTTACCAGGAGTCAGTGCAGGAATACTATAATAGGTAGTACCTTGTGTATAGGAGCCGAAGTCATACTGGAAATGATCGTTCAGGTTGTAGGTCATTGACATCTCACCGTCAATCACCAGTTCCAGGTCATGACCGATACCGTTGCCCGTGGTATTCAAACCATCCTTATCTGTAATCTCTGCCACGAAATACGGGGTGGTGTTCACATCGCCACCGTCCACAAACTCAGGAGAGTTCAGGTAGCAGAACACAGAAGGACCAATAGAGTCGTTGGCAGCCAAGGCAGAGCCGCCCACTAGGAAGTGTTCCGTATAACCGTTAGCTGTCTCTGAGAGATCCTCAGTCTGCGCATAGATATTGATCAGTCCACTCTCACCACTATAGTTAATATCCTTGGGAATAGCAAAAGAGAAGGTGAACATACCATCATTCACGCTACTACTTCCGCTGAACAGCACCTTGGTGCGGTCCACATACGTGAAAGCCTTTGTTGCACCATCGATAGAGGTGTCGTTCAACTGACAGGTGATGGTCTCCTTCGCATCCCTTACGGTAGCATTCATGGTACCCTTAAAGTTACTCTCCTTAACACCATTGCGCTCGATATGACCTTTCACCGTGGCGATGGAACCTGCTTTCAGTTCAGGTAACACAGCTCCATCATTAACCGGCTGACCGTTGATGTCATCAATCACTGCCTGCAAGGTTGGGATATTCAGGATCAGCGCAGGGTCACCCAGTAGTGAATACTGTAGTTTGTTCACTGTATGGTCATAGCTGTACTTGGGATTACCATCCTTGTCGTAACCAATCAACGTACTTGACAAGATTCTACTCTTAGCCAATCGTTGTGCCTCACCAATGGAGTTGAACTTCCCGCTGCTGTTCCGTTCGAACAGTGCTTTGAGGTACTGCGTGTTGATGAGCATATTATAATTGGTATAAACCGTTCTTGTGGTACCAAAGAAAGCCACGGCACCACCTTTACTATTAAAGATTGCGGTCTCACCGATATTGTCTGTCTGACCGTCAAAAGGCATGATATCACAAGAGGCGGTAATCCAGAGCGGCAGATTGGTATTCACGAAATTCTCGAAATCAGCCAGTCCCAGCACTCGTTCATGAGAAAGGCTCACCGCACTACCATGACCGCAATAGTCCATGATCAAAGCTCCGTTAGCCTGCTGTTGCTTCACCAGTGCCGTTACATCAGGATAAGAGTTACCTGTGGATGATGATGTGCGGTTATAGGCATCCCACATCACCCTTTTGACATACATGGCAGGGTTACCTTCTATGATCAGGTCAGCTGCGGCGATAGCATCGTTCATGTGAATATTATTATTACCGTCATCACCCATCACCATCACGGTATTCTGCCATGCACCAGCGTTCTTGTTCTCGATATAGCTGATGGTCTTGTCAACCATGGTCTTTGCCTGAGCCACTGTTCTTACGGGGAAACGGCCCACGGCCACATCTGCCCTGTCACTTCTCTGCGGGTTTCCACCCTCTCCGTCATCGAGATAGCAGAAGTAATTCTCGTCCACGAAGCAGTTCACCTTATTGAAAGAGTTCTCGCTCTCGTAGCAGAGCAGGAAGTCATCTGGCTGGTAGTTCTTCCACGAACGGGTGTTCATACGGTTATCCCAGGCACAATCGCCGAAGAGCAGGAGGTAGCGTGGCATCTCACTGTCACTCTCCGCCTTGTCGTACAGCATCTTCATATACCTTCTATAGGCATTTGCATCAGGCGTACCGCTGGAGAACTCATTAAACAACTCATCGGCAGGAACGATTCTGGTCTTTAGACCGTCGTGCTTCTCGTGGAATTCCTTCAGTCGCTCTGCCTGCTGCAGGAATATCTGCGATGCGGGAATAATGATCACCATCTGATAGCCCTGGTCGGCATGCAGGTCCTGATTGGTGATATTATACACATATTCCGGCTCTGCAAACTGATCCGTACTGAGTTTTTCCACAGGACGGTAAGTACCTGTCATGGCTACGATATAGTCAGGACGGATAATGTTTCCTCCCGTATTGGTGATCTTCACCGTGTTCACATCCTCGAATCCATCAACATAGAAGCTGCCGCCAGCCATGGTACCCGTATCATAACTAGAATCATAGAGTGATAACGACATGGTACCCATGGGTGATCCATTCATCTCAACAGACAAGGTCGTCGCCTTGTTGGTTGATACCGACACATACAGACATGCATCCTCATCCCAACCCTCACTGCGAGGACCCGGAGCATTAAACGTGTAAGTTCTGGATTTTCCCTCCTCAATGGGATCATCTTCAAAAAGATTCCTTCCACCCTCGAACCAGGCGTAGTTATCCACTTCGCGAATCACATGATTATAGTCACCCGACGGATAGAAGGTTTTCACAAAGGCGGCACTGTCAACAATCAATGCCTCAGCATCGTTCTCAGTCAGGAAATAGTAGCCGTAATCAGAGTATGGATTGCGGGTTCGTTGCGGATAATAAGTATTCCAAGATACGGGGCCCTGAGCATGAAACAGTCGTCGTCCGTTCACAATACAGGTAGGCACCTCCTTCAGATCATCGGTTTCCGTGAGATAACTGCCTGTTAAGCGCTCTGGTTGCAAGGCTCCGCCATAACCATAAACCTTCACCTTATTAATATTAGAGAAGCCCGCTTTCTTGATGAGCGCCTCGGTAAGCTGGTAGATACCTGATTCAGGAACACGGATCTTTGCCCATTTTCCTGTTGCCAATACGGAGTGTTCCGCATAGCGTGATGATGCTGCCGTGGCACGTGTCTCCACGTTCTGCGCCTTTGCCTTTGCCGCATCTGTCGCCTTGGCCTCGATGGAAAGCATGAAACTCACCATCTTCATCCATTTCCCATCTCGTACCACCACAGGCGAGAGCATGATTTGTAGTTCCCCGCATTTCCTGTCAACCACCTGTTCCGTAACGATAACGGGCAGTTCAGGCGGTTCATGTTCGCACATAGCCTGACAGCGTTTCGCATCCTCATTACTCATTGTAATGAACTCAGGGTACTTAATGCTTACTGTATAGACCGAGTCATCGTAATTCCTTCCAAGATCCACCGTATGAACAAATACGGGCAGTGTCTCCCCGATCCTGACCTCCTCGGCGGTCAGGTTAAAGAACTGCTGCCGTTGTGCCTGCAAACAGAGTGCACACAACAGCAGTAGGGTACTTACTATCGGTCTGAGTATTCTCAAGTCAATATATTATTTCACGTTCATTTCCAGCACCTTCCGTTCTTCTATCCACCCTTCGAGATGGTCGTTGATGCTGACAGGTCCTACACCTGCTGGCGTTCCTGTATAAAGGATGTCGCCTGTCTTCAGGGTGAACCACCTGCTGATATAGCTGATCAGTTCATCCACTTTGAAGAGCATATCACTGGTGCAACCCTCCTGTACCGTTTTCCCGTTGATGTCGAGATGGAAGTGGATGGCCTGGATGTCGCGGAACTTCTCTACGGGCACCCATTCCCCGATGGCGGCAGCACCATCAAAACCCTTGCAGAGTTCCCAGGGCTGTCCTGCATCCCGCAGTTTCCGCTGTAAGTCGCGTGCCGTAAAGTCAATTCCCACAGTCACCGCATCATAATAACGATGGGCGAAGCGCTGCGGGATACCCTTTCCTAAACGACAGATTCGTACTACCAGCTCCGTTTCGTAATCAATCCTTCCCAGCTCTTCAGGCAGGAATAACGGCTTCTTGTCTTTCAGCAAAGCCGAGTCGGCCTTGGTGAAGATCACGGGCTGTTCCGTTCTATATAACGCACCTTCCAGCTCTTTATTGTGTTGGAGGTAATTCATTCCAATAGCAAATATCTTCATAACAACTGCTTTTGGCCAAAGGTACACATTATTTTGCGAACTGCAAAATGAATCGGAATGAAAATGAGTTTTCTAATTTCTCGGATTCAAGGATTTCTTTTGTTGTTTCAACAAAAAGTATTACCTTTGCACTATCATACTTATTATTGACATTAAATCCATTATACTATGGACGAATTACAAAATATTCAGAATCTGATTTATAGCATTCGTGGTCAGCGAGTGATGCTCGACTTTGACCTCGCAAGAATCTACCAAGTAGAGACGAAAGTGCTCAACCAAGCAGTGAAACGTAACCTCAAACGATTCGAGGGTGAAGAATTTATGTTCCAGCTCACAAAAGAAGAGTGGAAAATATTTACAAAACCAAACTTACAATAATCCCATAGTATCACAAATACAGATTCATTTACAGGTAATTACAACTTGCGGTCACAATTTGTGACCTCAAGATTTTCAGACAAATGGGGTAGAAATAGGCGCCCACCCTATGTTTTTTCAGAGATTGGTGTAGCAATGCTCAGCAGTGTCTTGAAATCAGAAGTCGCTATACAAGCCAACCGAATGATCATGAAAGCCTTTGTTACTTATCGTCATTTGGCAGAATTGCCTCTGGCTGCTACATATCTCGACCTGAGAAAGCAGATTGAAGAAATCAGAAACGAGATGAATGAGATTCTTGCTGACCAAAACGACATCAACGAGAGTACTCGTGCCCAACTCGATGCCATCAGCACCGCTTTGGCGGAGTTGCAATCGAATCGACCTGAGAATAAGCCCCGCCGCCCCATTGGCTTCATACAACCAGATGAGAATGATTCCTGAGCATGTAAAAACACAACAGCAGTTACATGCTTCTCTGAGGTTTAACTACTGTTGATATTATGTATATAGGTATTACTACTTGCAGTTTATCGAATGATTTCAATTCTTCCACCCTCTTGTCCAAATATATAGTCACCAATAATTTTGATGCTCTTAGCTAATGAAAGTACCAAATAGTCACTGCAAAAGCCAAAGGCACCATTACAGATAGTCAGAACGCCATCAGGCACGAAATACTCCTTGCCAATTAAGTCAGGCTCTTTGGCCATGATCAGTCTTCTTCCTTCATTAGCATACATCACCCCAAACGCATCCATTATGACCTTATCCTCATCATACCAGAACTCATTGACATCAAACACCTCCTCCACGTATGGTCTATCCCAATGACAAATGTTTCCAATGTCATTATTAATTGTATCAGATGCCATTAGGGCATTGAATGCCTCTTCTGAAAAGGTGTATGGTACATACAAGTTCTCCAATAGGCTGCAACCCACGAAGGCCTTCTCATCCACCTCCTCACACCCTTCAGCAATCCGATACCGCTTCACGTTAGGGCACTTCAGCAGTCTTTTGTTGTCTGCAGAATAGATGCCCCCATACTCATCTTTCCATGGAGTAATTCCTTCTCTCAGCATATATATTGTCATTACGAAACAGCACCACATTTAATTAACTAATATGACGAGGTACTTATTTAAAGACCAAAAAAGTTGTGGGTCGGTAATACTTAGTACATAATTTTTATTATCATCAAGCTTTAATGAGTAGGAATTAGAGGGATGGGAGGTCAATAGCTTCGCAGACTTGCTGTAGAGTTTGATTGTTTTATTATCGTTGGGATCAATCTTTGTAAAGAAACTCTTATTGAAATTCGAGCGGAGTCTTCCGCTATCATCAATAATACCAAATTCCTTCAATTCATTTGCAGTAGCGAAGACAACAAAAGTTGATCCCTGAAGCTTTTCTTGCGTAGAAGTGACTTGCGTATTCTGTGAATTCTCTACATTGTTTACCTCTTGGGATTCACTATTCTCAGATGGTGTATCTATTTCTTTACCCTCTTCCTGAACATCTTCATAGGCCTCCATGTCTCTTTCTGGTTCTATTGTCTCATAATCCGAAATCAAATACTTCCCATCTTTCTCCGTTACAGTCAAATATACTGTTCTTGTTCTATATTCTTTTCGATTTCCATCACGGACAGAATACTTGAAGTCAACCTTGTACCTTCCTTTCACTTCTGTCTCCGAGATGTATGGTCCCCCTTCTAAGTCGTAATCTGCACCAGCTGGATATGCAGTGAACACCCATGTTGCCAAACAGTCATTACAATTATCATATTCATAATCTCGCTTCAGTTTGTTGAGCACATTGGCAGTAACGAACTGCTCAATATATCCTTCATCTCCGTTTTCCCCTTTATAAAACTGTTCGAGAAAATCCCGAGCATTAGAATAATTGGACATATTGTCATCAACAAGTGTTGTGTCAACAAGCGTTGTATCTATTGCTGTCGCTTCACCAGAGGAAGAATATCCACGGTTCTGTTGACTGTAATAATACCATGCACCTCCTATTAACCCTATTAGTAAAAGAATAGCCCAAATCCACCTGTTAGTTCTACTTGTATTATTCTCGATAACCTCATTTGTAAAGTCTGGGACTTCAATAACACGTCCATTTTCAATAGGTTCCTCATGGAGAGGTTTAGGCTTTTGGACTTCATTACGAATAGTTTCTTTTTGGGGGGCTTTTTTAACTTCTTCTACAGGCATGACTTCTTCTACAGTCTGAGGTTTACCGCAGAAAGGACAAAACGCGCTATCCTCCTCAATACTCTCACCACAATGGATACACTTCTTTTCCAATGGAATTGCTGTTTCTTCTACTTGATCAGAAACATCTTCTACCTCAAACTTTGTTCCGCACTCGCCGCAAAACAAAGCGTCATCTTCCATCATTGCATTACAATTGGGACACTTTTTCATATTGTTACCTCCTTTTATACTCTCTTTCGTACTTGGTTATCTCATCATCAATGGTTCTCTCTGCTCGCATAAAGATGTTCATTCTTGTGTTCATCTCCTGCAGATATGCATTCCAATCACTCTGGATCTGATTCACGCAATGATTTCTAAAGCCTTCAGCCACTTTATCATTCCATGCCTCAAAGACTTTTTTAGTAGCCATCATAAAGGTGGACATATCATTATTCAATATATTAATTGGATTCATACCTTCTTCCTTGATTCGTTATACTGTTCCAACTGTCCAACAGACTTCTTGATAACTTGACGACCTTTATCAACATTATTCCTTACTTTATTCTGAAACGACTTGGTTGCATCAATGATGGCACTAGTGGCCCCTTGAGCAGAAAGCACCTGAGACGCAACCCTCTCTCGCATCAGCTTAGCTTTGTTCTTCCGATTCTCCAAAAAAGATTTTTGCGCAAGTAAGGCCCGCCTTCCCTCAACATCGTCATTGGCTGTATAGGCCATTGCTTTAATCAAGTCATTATACTCTGCCACAGCCTCAGCTTCCATCTGTTCAGCCTTCTTCAACTTCTTGCGGAGACTATCCAACTTCTGAACCATTAGATTTCTCAGAGCCGTACTGTTATCAGATACAGACTCCATGAATCCCTGCATCTTACCAGCGTATGCAGCTAGTTCATCTATTTTTGAAACCTTTGCGTCAACTGCCATAACTTAGAACCTATTACTACGATACATCTCCAGGATTTCTGCACTCTTGCCTATAAACTTTGCATACTCCACCATACGGTTAGAAATCTCGTCTATTTGCTTGGCATCTTTTTGAAACTCTGTCATAAATTTCTGGTTCACATTGTCGTTCCATCCCTCACACACACGGTTCATTTTTAGGCCCGCTGCATGGAAAGCCGCTGACAATTGCTCACTTAATCGCTTCAAGTCGTTGCCGAACTGCTTCAGTTCCTGCACGTTTCTTACACCTACTTCCTGTGCCATATATTTAACAATAATTAATATGAATAATCTGAATTAGCAGGCCCCCATAGATACATGACAAGCCATATAATGAAAAGAATGGTAAACAATCCATCAATAGAATCCAATGCATCCTTTGTCGTTTCTGTAATAGAATAGAACGTAAGCATCAAAAAGAAAACAACAAACAAAAGCACATACCAAATCCAACCAAAAGAAAAGCCGTGGATAATAATAGGATACACTATCAAAAATGCCGATGCTACTATTCCTATCCACTTTCTCAGTTTTAATTTTTTAAGGTCATCTGAAGAAAGAAGTATTTCTGAATCTTCCATTTCTGTATCTTCCATTTCTGTATCTTCCATTTCTGTATCTTCTTGCTCTTCAAATTCCTCCTCATCGTATTGAGCCGCACCACAATACGGACAGAAATCACATTCTTCATCTATGATTTCACCACATTCAACACATGTGTATTCCGCTTGTTTCTCTTCTATTAACTCTTCCAGTTTTTCACCGCAATAAGGGCAAAATACTACTTCATCCTCAAATATCTGTTTACATTTACTACACTGATTCATAATCGTTACATTTTAATAGTTCAATTATTGTTTTTGTAGCCAAAGGCATATACGGTGTGAACAGCGTATAGCTATCACTTTCCTCCGCATAATAGTATGCACGAAGGCGCTCCCAGTCGCTGCTCAGTTTCTCCAAGCGGATGTCATCATTCAGATGCAGCGTTACACCTGCCGTTTCGTCAGACTTCAGCATCACCAGATGCTTGAACTTCTGGAATACCACCTTTGGAGTAATGTAGTCCTCAAAAAGCAGATTGGATGCCTTCTCTATCTGTAGCAAAGTATGCACGCCATAGTCAGGACCCTTGTCAAGAATTACTTTCAGCGCATCCTTATATGTCTTTACATTCAATGAAGAACTGCCGCTATCTCCAAAGAAATCATCCGAAATACTCATCATGTCTTCATCAGAACCCTTACTGCTATTGCCATCCTCCAACTCCATATCCATTTTCAACTCACGGAAGCGGTCTTGGCCCAATATCAGCAGGATGGTTTCTTCAGCAGTTCCATCCTGTACACCTTTTGCCAGATCCATGAAGAACTTGCTGCGCTGTCTGCGCTCGATGATCTCACAATAGCCCTCATTCTCCAAGTCGAATATCAATTCATGTACCTCGCCCTCTTCATTGTTCAAGCAGTCTATCACCTTAAAGGCGATATCCTTGTGCTTCAACTTGGCTGACATCATCAATGACACGAACAGATTCATCGTCGTACGAGTCACCTGCTCCTGATCGTTCAGGCCCAACAACAGTACGTTCTCGCTGAAGTCCTCGTTCAGTTTGATATACAAATCCTTCTGACTGATGTCGATAGCCTTACCCAAGAATGCCGCAGGGGACTTACCCTTTACATTCTGTATCTGCTCTTTCACAGATTCATCCAGATAGAACATCTGGGCACCATTGAAATAGAACTCACCATTACTCTTATGGTCTTTGGCCTTCTCCACAATGGCTGCCATCAGTTTCTCAGCTGCTTCCTTATCTGTATAATATGCCTGGAACTTTACCTGTTCATCTACATGATGATAGTAAATCTGACCAGTTGACAGCTCCGATGTAATCGAAGAACTATTAGGAACCAATCGTTCAGAATCCGTCTGAGCACACTTCAACAGATAGAAGTCACTCACATTATTGATAATCTCACTCGATATCTCCGTGCCGGACAAAGTTTGCGTAGCAAATACCAGATGTACGCCCTGACTACGACCTTCCTTGGCTATCTTGATAACAATATCAGATATTTCATTCCTTACCTGTCGAGGGATGGAGTCATCAGCCTTGAACATCTCATGGCACTCATCTGCTACCACCAGCACATGAGGCATTCTATCCTGTTGATGCAGTTTGTTGTATTCTCCAATGTTGTTTACGCCAGCACTACGTAATAGTTTTCCTCGTTCAGTCATGCTATTGCGTAGTTCCCTTAGGATCTCTAATGTTACCTGTGGGTCAGAATTATCCACCAGCAATGCCTTTACATGCTTGGCTCCTTGATAGCGATTGAACTCTACACCACCCAATTTGAAGTCGAGCAAATATAGTTGCAAATCCTCTGGAGCATACTTTAACATCGCCCCACCGATTATATTATGCAAGAACACGGACTTACCAGAACCAGATTGACCAATGATGAACGAATGAACATGACTCACTAAATCCATACGAAAGTCTGCATCCTTCGCATCTGCCTTGCCCACAGGAATAGTCATTGTTGACAAATCTGTCTCATACTTGTTTTCAGCTGCAGAGCCAAAGTCCAAGCTCTGCACTTTCATTTCGTCTTTTGCCTCTGCTTCAGTTCTGATATAATCGAAACATGCTTTTAGCAGTGTGGGATTACTCGTTATGGGTGTAAAGTTGATGAGTCCATCATTTTTAGGAGTTTCATAATGCTCTAGAGGTATTGCAATGTGTTTTATTTCCTCTATCTTTAAAAAATGATTAAGATATGTCCACATATAACTCGAACGATCTTGAGAAAACGACTTCTCAATAATATGAAGATGATCGTATATGTAATCCTCCCCCCACAATTTAACAGCCTGTTTTTCTATATGATTCAACAACTGAATACGAAACCTGTCTGCTTCGACTTTGTTAGGAAAATCTTTCCAATATCTTAGTCGTAACTTTAACACTCTGTTGTAATCAACATAAATATATTCGGTAGAAGTTTTTGGAGAATCATTTCCGTTTATTAAGCCAAATATCCTTTCTGTTATTTCTTTTGCAAATCCAAATTGACTAAAATAAAAAAGTAAGTCGTTAGAATAATTCAGTAAATCCCCTCTACCCTCAATATAGAGTTCTAAAGTAGCTTTGTTAGTCCAGAAACCACATTCTGTTGTTGCTAAACCAATCGCAGGCGCGTACGCCATTTCTGTTGGATACTTTTCACGAGCACAATAATCTGAAACAAAAGATATTGCTTCCTTTTTAGTTGGAAAACATCCCAACAATGTAGGGTAAAATTTCACAGGTTCATTCCAATCAGACATTCTTCTAATACCTTTCACTTCGAAATTTCCAGAACCTACTACGATATTACTATCATAAGGCCTTCTCTGTAAATCAGCTAACATATCCACTTCTGCCTCATCTCGGTTGTAATATGTGTAGTATAATCCTGTATATCTCGCATCATTACCATTCTTGATAAACTCAGGGACATCCGACATATAAATTTCCTTGCCATCAGGGCTAAAAACATATGGCTTAGAGATTCCACGAATAACTTTTGTGGCTTTCCTCGGTAGAATGAAATATACCCCCATACGGGCAGAATCATCAATGATTGCATTTAACCTTTTCCGAATAGCCTCGTCATAGACTTCGTCGTATAATACAACTATTTCGTAAGGCATCGGAAAGGTTTTGTGCTGACTACAATATCCCCCAAACACATCGTATTTGGTAATAACCTCCTGCTTCCTTTTTTCAAGTCTGTCAAGTAGTCTTACTAGTTGTTCCTCTGTTGTAATTGGTGCCTCATTATATATTATTGGAGGCAAATTCTGCAACAAGAACTCATCTTCATACTTCGCTTTCAAATCTACCAGATTCAACAATATCTTTTTGATCGGCAAGGTCATTAGTATTTGAATCAGAGTTTGATTCAAACTGGCTATTTTGTTTTCATTTGTGTCATAATCAAGAACGAATAAGCCCTTGGTATGCTCTTTACTATTTGGTGTTGTCCAGGTAGATACAATTGGGATTTCCAGTTTAATTCCGTCAATAGTGATTGGCGCATATTGCGGCAATGGGATATGAAAGAAATAGTGCTTTAAGGCCTTTGATTTAATTTTCTTAAAGACCTCTTTAACTTCAGTTTCCGTTATATCTCTGTTATAGTTAATATATAGGAATTGTGGCAGCTTGTCTCGTGTTGCCATCATTTTCGATACAAAATCCTTCTTAATATCCTCAACAGATTGGCTTAACTTGCCTTGGCACTTTGCCTCGGCTATCTTCTGGGCAAAGTCTAATATCAAATCCTTAACACATGAAAATATTTCCATAGTTCATCCTTTTTTTGTTGCTACGTATGGAGTTGCTAATTCTTTGGAGTAATAAAAAAGACTTATCCATTCTTCATCAAAAACATCTGCACCGAGTTCTTTAAGTTCATTAAATTTTTCCATGTCGATTTCCGTGCCTATTCCCATCTCGTACCTGAGACTCTGTAATCTCATTGCATGCTTATCTCCTTGTCCTGCCCTCATCTTTACGCCATCAATATCTAATTCTTTTGCTATAAAAGGATTGGGGATATATTTTTGTTTTGGTGTGGAAGATTCAGAGGACTTCTTGGATGATGCAGTAGACTTTGACTTGGCCTTTGCATCAACATCTTTCTTGGTTTCCGACTCATTTTTAGTAGCCTCTTCTTTAACTTCTTCTTGAGCCTTAGCTTCACTCTCAACCTTCTCCTTCTCAACATAGATAGGAGTTCCACACTTCGGACAGAACTTAAATCCATCCTTTATCTGATTTCCACACTTAGTACAAAACATATATTAGCGACTTTTATTATTCAGTTTATCTTCAACAATATTATAAAGGGATTGATATTGTACACTTATCTTACCGTCTTCTTCCTTACATAAAACACATAATATCTTTTTGGTCTCGTCACTAGGAATCTGTTTGAAGACTTTCCATGTACCATAACGTCGACTTTTGTTTATCTCCAAGTTTTTTTTTTAACATGGATAAATCATTACCTATCATTAGAAAAATACCACATTTATATGATTGGAACCAACGTCCCTTACTAGTATCATTCTCACTAGAACATGTAAAGCTATATAATTTAAGAATATCTTCCTGTAAGCCCTCGGCAACATTCTTTTCACGTTTAATCTCGCATACTATCATATGAGAATCTTCATCATTACCATTTAAACGATATTGTACAAGATCAGGATATTTCTGCTTAATGTCTGTTTCGTTTCTGTTTTTATAAAACCACTGTAGATATTTGCCTGCTTCTCCATTTAACACCCACTTTCTTCTACCTATAATTTTTGACCATTGATAATACAATTCATATGCAAATACACGTTCCACATGAGATAGGGATTCTTCATTAACACAAGATGCGTAGTAACTCATTTCTTCAAAATTGAGATTGAAGTATCTTTTCTTCACTTTATGTACTGCTTTTAAGAATGCGTTGATATTGTCAGTAACATTCAGAGAAAAATCAAAGCCATATAGAGAAGTTGAAACCTCTGTGTTGGGGTAATGAAATAATTCCATAATAATATTAGTCAGTTAAATAATTACGTTTGGCGTTGTAATAGTTGAGCCAGTCATTCCGCCAAACTCAATATCATATTCTTCATTGAGATTTTTCTTAATCATTCCGTTTTTGTTGTCAATTGCATCCTGACATGCTTGTTTGAAGTCATTATAAAACTCCTTACAGCCAATAGTATAATCTGGGCCTGTTAAATTGTTCTGATCTGGACTCAAAATGATATGCCCTTTAACCATTAATCGATGAGCTAATCCACAACGCAAACTATGATACAAATCAGGTATAGCTTGATACTTCACAAGCGAATCAAATTGTATTTTGGCAGCATCAAATGTTTTACCAGACTTTTCACTTTTGTCATCCCAATCGTTAGTATTGAGACATTTACCAAGGAACTCGATACCAATAGCCATCAGAACAAAACTAACAAATGAACGTTCTTCTACTAACGAACCAATTTCCTCAATGAAATACTTGTTGATAAAATCTTTTACTGTCATAAGCTGTAGAATAATTCTAATATAGTTAGGTTTGCCATAACAAAAAGAAGTGTGAATCCGTCTTCTAAACTGACAAGAAGTCCTCATCTTTTGAGTAAAACTCTGAAATGTCGAAATCTCAAGTTAGTAATAACAGAACGCTTCTTCATTGTATATATGACGGACTTTCCTCCACGATGTCAAAGATATGTTTTTTTTAAGATAAATGCAAGTGTTTTTTCTTAATTATTTCAAAAGCAACTACTTTTTGCCACAAACAGCCCATTTTACATCGCATATCCTTTCATTTCCCCCTTCATTTTCCCTCTTATTTGTCTGATTTACACTTATTTTGAGGGGGGAGCCCCAAAAAAAATGGAAGAAGTGGCCCTAGCCCCTCCATGAGAAAAAGAGGCCCCCATCCCCTCCATAGAGGAGAAGAAGAGGAGCCACCCCAGCCCCTCCAAAGGGAGGGGTGAAATGAAAACCATATTGCAATAATTACAAATAATCTTCACTAAATTTGTGAATTATATAAGAAAGTATTACTTTTGTATCCAAATCTGCGAACGATGCAATAACTAATAATAAGGAGGAAAAGCTATGAACAGAATAACGACACATCCTGGTGATGTATTGAAAGAGGAGTTGGCGGCAAGGGGCATTTCTCAGAAGAATTTCTCTGAGGTGCTGAACGTGCCATATACCCAGTTGAACGAGATTCTGAACGGGAAGCGCCCTGTGACAACTGATTTCGCCCTCATGGTAGAAGCAGCCCTTGGTGTCAATCCCGAATTGCTCATTAACATGCAGGCACGCTATAATATGTCTGTGGCCAGGCAGAAAAAGACGCTCCTCGCCAAATTGATGGACATCAAAAAGGCTTGTGCCGCCGTTTTCTAGACCTCTATCACCTCCATAAGGGGGGAGAGAAGGCAATTGAATATGTTTCTGAAACCTATGGTTTCGAGGTGCAATATCATAGATATTGGAGTCTAAAAGCATAGGTATTAGCGCCTGAAAGCATAGATATCGCAATACAAAACCTCACAATCCAAATTTTGAATTCAAAAAACTCGCGCAACATACACGGATTTCGCTGGAAACGCCTTTATATACGAGGGAAATGGGTGTTTTCAACATACACGCAACATACACTAACATACACTATAACCCCTATAACATACACGCAACATACACTGCTAAGTAGGCTACTTGAGCATAGAAACTATGGTACTTTCTCATAGTAACTAGGCTGATTACCACCTCAAACTTGGCCACTTACTTATAGCAACGAGGCTTCTTACTCGACATTCCCACGTTGGGAACAATTTATTCCCACGTTGGGAACAAAACTCGTTTGTGAATCTCGCGTGTATGATGCGTGTATGTTGGTTCCCGTATAGTGTATGTTTGTGTACCCTTGGTGTATGTTAAAACTGATAGATTTCCCTTTATTTATTTGGATTTCCGCTATTTTTTGTGTATCTTTGCGTGAATTTTATAAATCGAAATATTATGAAGGTAACAATTCTTAAAATTAGTCGTAGAAAAGAAGTGATTAACCGTGAGGAACTCACGAATGTTGCCATGTCTATCCGTGAAGGAAGCGTGGCCGAGGAAGTGAAACGGATCCGTCAAGTGTATCATCTGATGAGAACAGAAAGACAAGAGGATGGACAGGTGTTGACGGATTTCAGTCTTGACATCAGTCTGCCCCGCATCTGTTTCGCAGCAGAATATGCTCACAAGAATCATGAACGGCAGATGGTTAATTACAACGGTCTGGTGGTTTTGGAACTGAACGGTCTGGACAGCTATGAGCAGGCCGTCACACTTAGGAACCAGGCCAGTAAGATGCCTGAGACGCTGATGGCGTTTCTTGGTGGGTCGGGGATGAGTGTGAAGATTGTGTGTAGGGGCGAGTTGTATGAAAAACCACTATTGCCAAAGGAGGAAGAAGAGGTTAGGCGGTTCCATAGGAATCTGTACGAGACGGCAAGGCTAGCCTATCAGAACCAGTTCCAGATGAACATCGAGTATCTGGAGCCGAGACTCGATCGTACAGTCTATCTGAGTGCCGACCCGGAGATGTTCTTCAACCCTGAGGCACGGGCCTTCCTGGCAGACACGAAAAAGACTGAGCAGCAAGAACCCGTCAGCATCAGCGAGGAAAGCGACAGTCTGATGCCGGGAAGAACGATTGAAAGGACTTTTCACCTCAACTGGCTCTTCATCGTGAACAATGTCCTGGGACTTTATTTTGAATTGCCTGATGAACGACGGGAGATGGAACTGCTGATGCAAGTGGCCACTGCCTGCCTGAACGAGGGTATCCCCATGGCTCATGCACAACAATTCACGCTCAGTCATCCGATATTGGCCAGGGATGAGATGCTGGTAAGGAACGTTTTCGCTTCGGTATATGCCGTTACACAGCAGGAGGACTATCTGGAGAAACATCCTTTCAAACCCCTGAAGAGTGTGCCCGAAGAGACCATCCAGGCCATGAGGACGGAGATATTCCTCAAAGCGAACTACTTTATGCGTAAGAACCTCATGACCGGTGTGGCCGAATACCGAGAGAGATACAGCAATGATCAGACCTACAAGCCACTGACCGAAGAAGTAAGGAACGACATGACGCTCAGGGCTGTGGAACTGGGACTGAAAGCGTGGGACAAGAATGTGAACCGTTTCATCGACTCCACACGTATCGAACAATACGATCCTGTGAACACCTGGCTCGACAAACTACCTCAGTGGGACGGTCAAGACTATATCAAGGAACTCGCAGAGCGTGTGCCGACAGACCAGCCCCATTGGGAAAAGTACTTGAAGATGTGGCTCACGGGCATGGTGGCCCAGTGGCGTGAAAGCGACAAGCAACTGACGGGTAATGCATTGGTTCCCTTGCTGATAGGCAGACAGGGCTGCGGAAAGACGCGCTTCTGCAAGATTATCCTGCCACCGGAACTGCGCGACTACTACAATGACAAGATCAACTTCAAGAACGAGTTCGACCTGAACATCGCGCTTACCTCGTTCGCGCTGATCAATATCGATGAGTTCGACAAGACCACCAAGAGTCAGCAGGTGGTACTGAAATACCTGCTCTCGTCGGCTGATGTCAAGTTCCGTCCTCCATATGGTAAGACCATCAAGCAATACCGCAGATACACATCATTCATCGGTACCACCAACAAGCGTAAGCCACTTACTGATCCTACAGGATCCCGCCGTTTTGCCTGCATCGGCGTGACAGGACATATCAACTACGACGACTCGTTGAACCACCAGCAGCTCTTCGCCCAGGCTCTCCACCTGTTCAATAAAGGTGAACGCTTCTGGCTGAATGATGCAGAGATTGCGGAACTGATCAAGGAGAACGAATGCTACCAGCAACTTTATACCCTCGAGGAAATGATTGCAGGAACCTTCCGAAATCCCAAGCCGTCGGAAGAAGCACGCTGGCTCTCTATTGATGAGATCAAAGAGATTCTGAGTTGCTACTATGCCTCATTTGATCCGGGAATAAGTAATACGGCCATGGGCAATGCCCTGAACGACACCCAGTTCCATTTCGAGGTGCGCAGAACCAATCAAGGGAAAGTATATAGAATGGTGGAACAATAAAACAAAAAAGAATCGGCACTGCGGATGCAATGCCGATTCTCTATGTTGTATAGTAAAATGAATTACTCTGCAACAAGTGTGAAACGCTTGAAGCCAACGATCTGCAGCTCCTTGTCCTGAGCAGCGAGCCACTGAGAAACAGTAGCCTTGTCGCCATCACCGAACTGGAACTCCTGATCAACCAGACAGTTCTCCTTCAAGAACTTCTGAACACGACCCTTAGCGATGTTCTCGATCATCTGAGCGGGCAGGTTAGCAGCCTTCTCGGCAGCAGCCTTCTCCTTCAGCTCGCGAGCCTTCTGAGCCTCCTCTTCTGTGAGCCAGCCCTTCTTGATGTTGCTCTCGATATGATCCTCGCTGTCAACCAGGTTCGGGTTGATACCGTTCTTCTTCAGAACAGAGTCAACATACTTCTCAACCTGCTCCAGCTTGGTCTTCTCAACAGCAGTCTTGTACTCCTCATCGATAACAGCCTGGGGAACACTCTTCTCATCGAGAGCTACCGGCTTCATAGCAGCCACCTGCATAGCCAGCTTGTGACCAGCCTCTACAGCGGGCTTGTTGGTCTGAACCATGGTAGCGAGTGTGTGCTTACCCATGTGGTCGTAAACCTCGATGTTCTCGCCAGTGAGTGTGAGGTAGCCATCCAGCTCCATCTTCTCACCAGTGATACCTGAACGCTGAGTAACAGCGTCAGCCACCTTCTGACCATCAGCCAGAGTAAGTTCCTTCACCTCGTCGATAGTCTGGCACTTGTTAGCCACAGCAGCGTCGAGGATGCTCTGAGTCAGAGCGATGAAGTCAGCACCGTTAGCCACGAAGTCAGTCTCGCACTTCAGGGCGATAGTAGCAGCAAAGCCATTCTCAACCTTTACGAGAACACAACCATTGGAAGTCTCACGATCACTACGCTTAGCTGCGATAGCCAGACCGCGCTCACGGAGCAGCTCCTTGGCATGGTCGAAATCACCCTCAGCCTCGGTCAGCGCCTTCTTTACGTCAGCCAGACCAGCACCAGTCATAGCGCGAAGCTTCTTGATATCATCAATTGAAATTGCCATAATAATCTTTATGTTTAATCTTTAATCTTAAATGTATTACTCAGCGGCGGGAGCCTCTTCCTCAGCAGCAGCCTCAGCAGCGGGTGCCTCCTCTACAGGAGCCTCTGCGGGAGCTTCCTCAGCGGGAGCCTCTTTACGAGCACGACGGGCACGGGGCTTAGCCTCGCTCACCTCTTCAGCCTGCTCTTTGGCAGCCTTCTCGTCAGCACGCTCAGCCTTACGCTCCTCGAGACCTTCAGCGATTGCTGTGCAGCAAGCGTTCAGGATCACCTCGATAGAATCCTTGGCATCGTCGTTGGCGGGAATCATGAAGTCGATGTCGTTGGGGTTGCTATTGGTATCAACGATAGCGAATACGGGGATACCCAGGCGGTTAGCCTCCTTAACAGCGATGTGCTCCTTCATCACGTCGATCACGAAGAGGGCAGAGGGCAGACGGGTCAGGTCGGCAATAGAACCGAGGTTCTTCTCCAACTTGGCACGCTGACGACTAACCTGGAGGATCTCACGCTTAGAGAGGTTACCATAGGTACCGTCGCTCATCAGCTTATCGATAGTAGCCATCTTCTTCACAGCCTTGCGGATGGTGGGGAAGTTGGTAAGCATACCACCCGGCCAACGCTCGATCACGTACGGCATGTTAACGGCGGTAGCCTTCTCAGCCACGATGTCCTTAGCTTGCTTCTTGGTAGCTACGAAGAGCACCTTCTTGCCAGACTTAGCGATCTGCTTGAGAGCCTCAGCAGCCTCGTCGATCTTTGCTACAGTCTTGTGCAGGTCGATAATATGAATACCGTTGCGCTCCATGAAGATATAAGGAGCCATTGCGGGGTTCCACTTGCGCTTGAGGTGACCGAAATGACAGCCGGCCTCGAGCAACATGTCAAAATTTGTTCTTGCCATTTTTTGAATTCTTTAATTTGTTGTTTACTTTCTTTTTAATTCTTGTTAGAACCAGCCGCTTTGTAGCCGTTTGCCATTAGCCTTTAGCTGTTGGCATTCGAGTCTCAGCGGTTTAGATACTAAACTGTTCAGTATTAGCATTGGCCAATAACCAAAGGCTAAAAGCCAACAGCCAATATTAACGCTTACTGAACTGGAAGCGACGACGAGCCTTCGGCTGTCCCGGCTTCTTACGCTCAACCTCGCGGCTGTCGCGTGTCAGGAAGCCCTGATCCTTCAGTTTCTTCTTGTCTTCGGCATTGATCTTCACCAGTGCACGAGCGATAGCGAGACGCAGAGCCTGGCTCTGACCTGTGAAACCACCACCGTCGAGATTCACCTTGATGTCGTACTTCTCAGCAACTTCGAGCAGGTTCAGCGGCTGCTTAACCACATACTGCAGGATGGCTGAAGGGAAATACTCAGTAATATCCTTCTTATTGATTGTAATCTTGCCTGTACCTTCACTTACGTAAATACGTGCAATAGCACTCTTACGGCGACCTAATGCATTAATTACTTCCATCTTCTCAATTATTTATACTGGTTAATATCAATTGCCTTGGGCTTCTGAGCAGCATGAGGATGCTCTGTGCCATTGTAAACATAGAGGTTGTCGAGCAACTGACGGCCCAGACGACCTTTTGGCAGCATGCCTTTAACAGCATGACGCAGGATGCGGTCCATACCGAACTCACGAGTACGGAGCTGAGCAGGCGTTGTGAAACGCTGACCACCAGGATAACCAGTGTAACGGGTGTACACCTTGTCGGTTTCCTTCTTTCCAGTGAAATAAGCCTTCTTGGCATTGATGATAATCACATTGTCACCACAATCAACATGCGGGGTGAATGAGGGTTTGTACTTACCGCGAATCAACTTCGCTACCTTAGAAGCGAGACGGCCCACCACCTGATCGGTAGCATCAACAACCACCCACTCCTTCTGTGCTGTTTCCTTGTTAGCGGAAATAGTCTTGTAACTTAAAGTGTCCATTGATAAATGAATTATTATTAAAACGTTTTTTATACGGATATGTCGCCATCCGACCGCGCCTGGCTTCACGCACCTGGAAGCGAGCAGACTCTCCGCCTGCCAGTGAGTAGCGATTCACAAACCACAACGATCACATTCCTGCAAAGGCTGCTATTTACACGCTACCCTCGGGGGTTCATACGGCCCCACGTAGAATCGGGATGCAAAGGTACTGATTTTCTTGGGAATAACGTATGACTGCTGTTAAGCAAGTAAAAAAATTATGTTTATTTAACAAACCTGTCGGCTAAAATCACTTTGTTGGGTTGCAGGATCCGTTGAAAAGCCTTACCTTTGCAACAATGATGCAGAAATAACGAAACTATGCAAGCAATCATCCTCGCGGCAGGAATGGGCCGCAGACTCGCTGAGTTGACACGTGATAATACGAAGTGTATGGTGCCCGTCAACGGGGTCAGACTCATCGACCGACTGTTAGGACAATTGTCACGACTGTCGCTCAGTCGTGTAGTCATCGTAGTAGGCTACCAGGCAGAAAACCTCAAAAACTATATCGGCACGCGCTATGCCGACAGTCTGGATATTGAATATGTGTATAACCCCATCTACGATAAGACCAACAATATCTATTCACTCTCGCTGGCTAAGGAACAACTGCAAGAAGATGACACGCTACTCATCGAGAGCGACCTGATCTTCTCAGACAAACTGTTCCCCATGATCCTGGAGAACCCCTATCCCAACCTCGCACTCGTGGCGAAGTATGAGAGTTGGATGGATGGTACGATGGTGCGCATTGATGCCGACAACAACATCGTGAACTTCGTGCCCAAGCAGGCTTTCGACTACAATGACGTGGATACCTATTATAAAACGGTGAACATCTATAAGCTCAGTCGTGAGTTCCTGAGAAACAGCTATGTTCCGTTCTTGGATGCCTATACAAAGGCTGTAGGCAACAATGAGTATTACGAGAACGTGCTGCGTATCATCTCTTTGCTTGATACACATAGCATGAAGGCACAGCCTATCGGTAGTGAGAGGTGGTACGAGATTGACGACAAGCAGGATCTGGATATCGCAGAGGCGCTGTTTGCGGATGATCAGGACGTGCTCCGCAAGTATTACGGCAGGTATGGCGGTTTCTGGCGCTTCCCGCAGATGCTCGATTACTGCTATCTGGTGAACCCCTATTTCCCCAGTCAGCGGATGAAGGACGAACTTCGCAATAATTTCGACACGCTGTTAACGGAATATCCTTCGGGCATGAAGGTAAATACACTGATTGCCAGTAAGTGTTTCGGCGTGAGCGAACCCTATATCGTACCAGGAAATGGTGCCGCAGAACTCATCAAGATCCTGATGGAAGGCACCACGGGTAAGACAGGTTTTATTCGTCCTACGTTTGAGGAGTATCCCAATAGATATAATAAGGAAAACCAAGAAACTTTCGTTCCCCAAAACGACGAGTATCGCTATACGGCAGATGACCTGATGTCGTTCTTTGCTGACAAAGATATCCAGACGCTGATGCTCATCAATCCGGATAATCCCTCGGGTAACTATATCCCCAAAGACGATGTGCTGAGATTAGCTGCATGGTGCGAGGAAAGAGATATACGACTGGTGGTGGATGAGAGTTTTGTGGATTTCAGTGAGGATTACAAGACCAGCTCCCTACTGTCGGATGCCATTCTGGAAGCATATCCCCATATGGCCGTGATGAAGAGTATCTCCAAGAGCTTCGGCGTGCCCGGACTCCGTTTGGGTATTCTCGCCTCGGCCGATAAGGAACTAATTGCCCGCATCAAGAAAGATGTGTCCATCTGGAACCTGAATTCCTTTGCCGAGTTCTTCATGCAGATCTATAACAAGCATGAGAAAGACTACCTGAAAGCCTGTGGGAAATTCGTCAGTGAGCGGGCAGACTTCGAGAAGCAGTTGCGCACCATCTCTTATCTGCGTGTCATGCCGTCGCAGGCCAACTATTTCCTTTGTGAAGTGCTGCCACCTTATACGGCCAAAGAGATTGTGATATACATGCTCAGACAGCACAATATCCTGACACGCGACTGCAGTCTGAAACCGGGTCTTGATCCGAATAAACAGTATATGCGTATTGCTGTGCGAAACCATGAGGACAATACCCGACTGATTGAGGCATTAAAAACAATAAAGAAGTAGCATGACAAGAATCTGCATCTGTGGAGGCGGTAACCTGGGTCATGTGATGGCAGGTTACTTGGCGGCTCAAGGTCATTGTGAAGTGGATCTGCTCACCCGTCATCCTGAGCGATGGAAGGGAGAACTGCTGGTTCACACACCTGAAGGTGAGACGCTACATGGACAGATTCATCATATCTCTTCCCATCCTGATGAGGTAGTGAAGGATGCAGACATCGTATTACTTTGTCTGCCGGGCTTCTCCATTGCCGAAGTGCTTCACCAAATTGCTCCTGTCCTCTCTTCACATACCCTTGTCGGAAGTGTCGTTTCTAGTACGGGATTCTTTGAGGAAGCCCTGCAGATCCTTCCCGAAGGTACCCCACTCTTCGGCTTCCAGCGCGTTCCGTTTATCTCTCGCTTAGAGGAATACGGATGCTCAGCCCATCTTTTAGGACGTAAGTCGCTTATGCGTATAGGGACAGCCCATGTTCCTGATACAGACCGTCTGAAAGAACAACTGGAATCCCTCTTCCTTGTTCCCGTGGAGATGCTCAGCAGTTATTATGAAGCTAGCATGAGCAATAGTAATCCCATCCTCCATCCTGCCCGTCTTTATACGATGTGGAAAGACTGGAAGCCCGGGGTTGTCTATCCCCGCAACTGCGCTTTCTATGGTGAATGGAACGATGAGGCCTCTGAGATTTACATCCAGATGGATCAGGAGTTGCATCAGTTGCTGACTGTGCTTCCTGTCACACCCCATTGTCTGCCTACGGTGCTCGACTATTATGAGAGTCATGACGCCGCCTCGCTCACTCGTAAGTTGCGTTCCATCGAGGCATTCCAAGGTATCCTATCACCGATGAAGGAAACGGCAAAAGGATTCGTGCCAGATCTGAACAGCAGGTACTTCACCGAGGACTTCCCCTATGGCCTCGACCTCATCCGTCGATTGGCAAAAGAAAAGAATATCCATACCCCTGTGATGGACCTCGTTCATCGTTGGGGACAGCAAATGATACAATATGGCCACGACAACCATTGACCATCACGCCTTGCGCCAACGATTCAACCCCGACGGCTCCTTGCTCCGTCGTCAGCAGATGAGGATGCTTGATATCCTTGTCGAGGTTGACCGTATCTGCAAGAAGCATGAACTCCGTTACTGGCTGTCAAGCGGAACGCTGATAGGAGCCATCCGTCATAACGGCTTCATTCCTTGGGATGATGATCTGGATATTGAGATGATGCGGGATGACTACGTCAAACTGATGAAGATCCTGCCTCGTGAGTTGCCCGAGTGGCTTGCCTTGCAGAACGAGAAGACCGATGAGAACTACTTCTACTATTATGCCAAGGTTCGCGACCGTCGTTCGTTTCTCAACGAGGGGAACAACTACGACCGTATCTGGAAGGAGAGGGGAATCTATATAGATATCTTCCCCATGGAGAAGCATCCCATCTGGTTGCATAAGCTGACGGAGAAGAGCGTGGGACACATGTATAAGATCTGGCGCACTAGTACGGAAGACGCCAAGGCGATCAAGTCGGTACGACGCATCTTCAACTTCAATAACCGTGTCTTCTTCCCCTTCCTTCGTGCGACGCTCTTGCCGCTCACCTCTTGCCTCACTTCTCGAAAGACTATCACCTCCGGCATGGGCATCCCCTATCATAATCCGCGCTATGCCGAAGATATCTTCCCGCTGGCGGAACATATATTCGAAGGCATTTCCTTCCCTGTGCCACATGACTACGATCATCATCTGCGTTGCATCTATGGCGACTACATGCAGCTGCCTGATCTTGATGCTATCCATCCTCATGTCAATCATATAGAGATCTATGAGTAACGAGACTGAATCACTGAAAGAGAAAACCGCGAAAGGTTTATTCTGGGGAGGAATGAACAATGGCGTGCAACAGCTTATAGGACTGGTGTTCGGCATTATTCTCGGACGACTGCTGTCGCCTGATGATTTCGGTATGATTGCCATGATCACCATCTTTACCGTCATTGCCGTAGAGTTGCAGAGCAGCGGGTTCAAAACTGCCCTCGCCAACATGGAGCATCCTACAGACAATGACTATAACTCGGTGTTCTGGTTCAACATCGTGGTGAGCCTCGGCATCTATGTCATCCTGTTCTTCTGTGCCCCGCTCATCGCCAGATACTATCATCAACCCGCACTCACACCTCTTTGTAGATATGTCTTCCTGAGCTTCGTGTTCTCCAGCTTCGGCTTGGCACAGTCGGCTTACCTTTATAAGAACCTTCGTACCAAGCAGCAGGCAAAGGCTGGTATGACCGCCATCATCGTGTCGAACATCATCGGTGCTGTGATGGCCTGGAAAGGGTTTTCGTATTGGTCATTGGCCACACAGAGCATCGTCTATGTACTTATCTGCACATTGATGTACTGGCATTATTCCGATTGGCGACCGAAATGGCACTTTGATCCAGAGCCCATCAAGCGGATGTTCCCCTTCAGCTGTAAGATCATGTTCTCGGCTATCTTCACACAGGTGAACAACCAAATCCTCAATATCCTGCTTGGACGATTCTTTACTCCCAGAGATGCGGGAAACTACAACCAGGCCTACCAATGGGATTACAAGTGCTTTAACCTGTTGCAGGGAATGGTGCAGACAGTGGCACAACCGGTATTTGTGGATTTGAAGAGTGATGGAGAACGACAACTGCGGGCCATGCGTAAACTTATCCGCTTCACGGCCTTCCTCTCCTTCCCCCTCCTCTTCGGCTTCGGCATGGTGTCGCATGAGTTCATCGTTACCGCTATTGGCGAGAAATGGAGCACCAGTGCCTCCTACCTGCAACTGCTCTGCATCGCCGGTGCCTTCATGCCCATCAATACCTTATTATATAATATGATTATCAGTAAGGGAAGATCGGATACCTACATGTGGAACACCCTGGCATTAGGATTATGTCAGCTGGTACTCATGTTGGTACTCTATCCTTATGGCGTCCGCACGATGATCATCGGATACGTCATCCTGAACATCTGCTGGCTGTTTGTCTGGCATTATGCCGTGCAACGGCTCACTGGCTATCGCCTGCTTTCCCTGCTCAAAGATATCGCGCCCTTTGCTCTCTGTGCCTTGGGAACGATGCTCCTTACCGCCTTCATCACCCGTGGCATTCAGAACCTCGTTCTGCTCCTGATTGTCAGAATCATACTTGCCATCGTCATCTATTATATCGTGATGCGGGTAGCTGGGGCACAGATCATGAAAGAATGCATGCAGTTCCTCCTGTCGAAAACAAAAAACAAGCACCATGAAACACCCTGCTAATATCGATGTTGCCGTTCTGATCCTGTTCTTTAACCGTCCGGATCACCTTCAGGAGGTATTCGACGAGGTTAAGAAAGCACGCCCTTCGAAACTGCTTCTCTACCAAGACGGTCCTCGAGGGGAACAAGACATGGTTGGTATTGAGGCCTGCCGGAAAGTGGTGGAAGATATTGACTGGGAGTGCGAAGTACACCGCAACTACCTAAAAGAAAACCAAGGTTGTGATCCGTCGGGGTTTCGTTCTCATCAGTGGGCATTCTCTCTGGCTGACAAGGTGATTATCCTGGAAGATGATGTAGTTCCTTCACAATCGTTCTTCCCCTTCTGCAAGGAGATGCTCGACAGGTACGAGAACGATGAGCGCATCTCGATGATAGCCGGTTTCAATGTCGATGAGGTCACTCCCGACTGCAATGACAGTTATTTCTTCACATCAGTGTTCAGCATCTGGGGCTGGGCTTCTTGGCGAAGGGTAGCCCAGCGTTGGGATCCTACATATAGTTTTATGCACTGTCCTGAAACCGTGCAACGGCTGGAGACCATTGCCAAGGAGAAACATTTGCGCAGCGACATGATGCAGATGTTCCGCGACCATAGTGAGAGTGGTAAGGAATATTTTGAAACCATCTATTGGGCCGACATGCTGCTTCATGACAGTCTTGCCATCATGCCTGCCCGTAACCTGATCAACAACAGGGGACTTACAACCGATAGCACCCACTTCTCAGGGAGTATCTATACCACGCCTCGCGCCTACCGCCGCATCTTCACTATGAAACGCCATGAGTTGGAGTTCCCGCTACGTCATCCTCAGCAGATCGTTGAGGACACCACTTACAAAGAGCGTCTTTACAAGGTCAATGCCTGGGGACATCCCTGGATCAAAGCAGGTCGTTCATTGGAAGAACTGTGGCTGAACCTTCGCTATGGGAACTTCAAGCACATTGGGAAAGCCATTTGCAACCGTTTCCGCAAATGGACAGGTAAGAAAAAGCATTCCTGATTATTTAGCCAGCGGCCAGGTGAGGTAATAGTGGAGCCAATAGCCGTGATAGATAAGCAGGTATGCGGTAATAGCACCTATAAGCATCAGTAACGAAAGATAAAGCCATCGCTGTCGTGTGGTAAACAGCCATGCGATAGATAAAGGTATGACAAAGAGCCAATGGGCCGCCATGATATATACCTCCTCGATGCCGAAGCCTATCACGATATGAAGAATAACATTGAAGGCCAGGATACCCATGAGTAACCATAGGAACCGCTCCCTTCGTCCCTGCCATGCTCCCCAGAGGAACAGCATAATGATCACTGCTTCCACCACATATTGCACCGGCCATGTATAGCGCACAACAACCGGTCGTTTGATCAGCACATCTCCCAATATGTTCTGTCGGTGCAGTTGTATCGACTCCCCGAAGAAGTTCTCGATCAGGATATCTGTCCGCGACACCTTTGTTCCCACCCATTCCATCTGTTCGCTGATGGGGTTCTCTTTCTCTGAAGGTGCTTTATCGGTGGTGAGATTCAGCATATAGGCAAACGACAACAGGCAGACCGACGGTATCACTACCGTTTTCAATAGGAATGAAGGTTGGAAGAACTGTCGTCCGTTCACCACCCACACACAGAGAAAGACGATCACGCCATTGCTGAGGGTAACGCCTGCCACCACCATGAAATAGGTAATGGTTTCCCAGATACCGAACCGTTCGTCGTTTTTCAGTTTCATACCCGACCGATACAGCAGGTAGATAAGGAGGAAGAGCGACAAGCCGAAATGATCAGCCACCAGCGTTGACACCCAGATATAGGCGAAACTGAAGAAGAAAGCCGTGAGCAGGAATGATGACAGATGACTGATCCCTATCACCTTGCGTAGAATCCTGTAAAAGAACAGGAAGGTCAGGAAGGCGCAGACCGTCAGTAAAGCTCCCATAATCAGTTGGGCACAGTTCACAGTGGTGAGTTGTTCCAGCAGATGGTTAAGCAGTGACAGTGGATACATCTCCAGACCCAACAGCGGATGGCGCACCACGTCATAGCGCAGACTCCAATCAGAGAGCACATCATAGGTGATGGGGTCGAATCCCGACATGTGATAGTTGCGAAGGAATACGTTCCAATTATGTTCACTGAAATCAGCAAACAAACAGAAGAACTTCGAGATGATCAGGTACTGGTACGACAGGATGAACACCAGTGCATACAATGCCGGCCACCGTTCTTCTTTGGAAAGACAACACCTTCTCATCATGTCAACATATATTGCGTCAGCAGATAGCCGTTATGAACCCAAAGATAAACAGTCAGCAACAGTATCAGTACCCTTCCTGTCAGCCTCAGCCAACGATGCTTCGTCAGCAAGAGATAACCCATAGAGATAGGCAGAGCGAACAGGTAATGTGGCGACATGATATAAATCTCGTTGATGCCGAAACCCAATCCCATGTGCAAGGCCATATCAACAGCCAGGAACGAAAGGGTGAGCCAGAGGAAGCGCGAACGACGACCGCACCAGATGCCGATGAAGAACAGCAACACAGCCACAGCCTCAGCAGCATAGTTCCACCAGTGATCGTACCGCACAATAATCGGTCGTCTTCGGAACACATCCCCTAAGAGATGCTGCTCATGCAACTGCAACGACTCCCCGAAGAGGTTCTCCACGGTGGTGTCCCAACGCGAGGTAGTGATATCCGTCCAGCGCATAAACTCCCCCTTACCGATGGGCTTGCCCGTATGGGGAGCCCGTTTCTTTACAACGGGTTTGGCTACAGGTGCTGCTGTCGTTGTATCCCCTTGCGCCCTGCGGATGGAATCCTTTCGGGCTGCCTCTAATTTCAGTACTCTCTCCTTTTGCCGCTTCTCTTCCCGCTCCTGTTTCTTCTGTGCATGTCGCGCCTTTTCATTCTCCAGTACGAAGGTCTTGTATTCCCAACGACAGAACAGCCACATCAGGGCAGCGGGTATGATCACAGCCAACAGCAGGTTCATAGGCTGGAAGAACCGTTTGCCATTCACGAACAAATTGGCTAAGAACACCTTGATACCGTTGTTCAGTGAGATGCCTGCGGTGAAGATGAACAGCCAAATCGTTTGCGAACGACTCATCTGTCGTCCTTCCTTAATCTGACGACCAGCCACATACAATGTCAGCAGGAGCATCATCATCGAGAGGATGAAATGATCAGGCACCATCGTGGCCACCATGATATAGGCAAACGAGAAACACAGGGTGGAGAGAAGAAGCGCATCCCGCTTACCCAATCCCACGATTTCACGGAAGATGCGATTAAGGAAGAGGAACGAATACAACGAGGCCGTTACCAAGATCATGGCCGTCACTAACTGTACTCCGTTCAAGCCCGTCAACGATAGCACTCCTTGGTTCAGCAGATAGGGCAAGTACATGAAGAAGGCGAGCAGCGGATGGCGGTACACATTGTAACGCGTTTCCCAGTCTGACAATACATAATAGGTGATGGGATCATAGCCCGATACGCGGAAACGCCCAATGAACAGTTTCCAATAGTCATCTACAGGCTGCATGAACAAGTCACCATACTTATAGATCGTCAGGGCGTTCAGCAGGATGAACACCACCAGGGCGACCAATGCCAGCCACCTTTCTTCTCGCGAAATCTTAAATGTACGAAGCAGTTCTCTCATCGTTTCAGAAAATATCTCACCAACAGGAAGTTTACAGGAATGCAGACGCAGAACATCGGAATAGGAGCCAGCTGCTTACTGAATCCTACCCAGAGGAATAAGTTCAGCAGGATCATCTGCAACAAGTAGTTCACGCCATGAGAAAGGGCGAAGCCTGCCCCGTGGCGCACATTGGCTTTCACACGGAAGGTGTAGTGTGTAGAGGCGAGGAAGTTAAAGATGAAGCTCACCGCATAGCCGATGGTCATTGACAGACTGGGATTCAGCCAATGTACCAATAGCCAATACACCAGGTATTGGATCAGCGTGGCGAACACACCCACCACACCAAAGCGGATCACCTCTCCTATCCGCTCCTTACCTAAACGGTTTATAATATCCTTCATTGGCATAGTCGAGCATCTCTTTGTCACCACGGCTGTCACCATAGGCTGTAAGCACGATATCCTTACGGTTGGGATACAACGAACGCAGTCGTGCCACCTTTTCCTTCCCGAAGCAGTTCTTAGTAAGGAAACGACCCGTCAGTCGACCTTCCTTCACTTCCACCTGCGTACAGAGGAACTTCATCGAAGAAGCCATCTCTCCGAAGAACGGGCGCACCCAGTTCTCCACACTGGCACTCACCACCACGATGTCACATCCGCCTTCCTTCAACAAGGAACGGATCTTCTCCAATCCTGCAGGACGCATGATGGCGGCTTTCGACTGGGCGAACTGTGTACAGTAGGCCTCGAACACCGCCTCTGTCATCCCGGCAAAACAATAGCTGAACACCTGTCGTTTCACCTTCCAGTTGGGATACAACCCGATCTTCATCGCCACCAGCTGAGGCGAATAGCGGAGAAAGCACTTCAGGAATTCCTTCTCACCTTTGACGAATCGGATGAACTCCACCAAGGAATCATGCCGCGTCAGTGTACCGTCGAAATCAAATGCATACACTTCCATCGAAAGACAAAAGTACAGATAAGTAAGGAGAAAACCAAATTTATTGCTAAAAATTTGTTTGTATCAAAAATAATCTCTATCTTTGCCGCGGATAATTAAAAACTTAGATAAGAGTAAGGGATTCCGACACTGACGAAGATTGTCGGAATTCTTTCTATTTTGCATCTTTTTGAAAACAATTAAAAAACGATAGATTATGGCATATATGTCACAAGAAGGCTACGACAAACTGGTAGCTGAACTAAAACGATTGGAAAGCGTTGAGCGCCCGAAGGCTTCTGCAGCCATTGCTGAGGCCCGTGATAAAGGCGACTTGAGTGAAAATAGCGAGTACGATGCAGCCAAGGAAGCACAGGCAAACCTCGAGGATAAGATCAATCGCCTGAAGGTACAGATCTCAGAGGCAAAGGTGGTGGATGTATCGCGCTTGAGTACTGATGCTGTGCAGATCCTCTCAAAGGTAGAGATGACCAATCTGGCCAACAAGGCTAAGATGACCTATACCATTGTGAGCGAAAGCGAGGCGAACCTGCGTGAAGGAAAGATCTCCATCACCACCCCTATCGCCCAAGGTCTGCTGAACCACAAGGTGGGTGACGAGGTGGAAATCAAGATCCCCCGCGGCACCATCAAGTTACGTATTGACAAAATTACGGTAGGCTAATCTACTGAAATGAGAATTGAAAATTACTGCCGCACAAGTGATTGATGATATCTACTTGTGCGGCAGTTCTATTATCCATTAGAAATTCTCTAAGATTTTTCCTGCGATTTCCTTAAACTCCTCTTCTGTGAGCTGAAGCTTTTCACGACGGAAATCAACATCTTTCTCTGATTGCATAGGAATGAGATGGATGTGAGCATGAGGCACTTCCAATCCTAATACCACCTGAGCTACCTTCTTGCAAGGGAAGGCGACCTTGATGGCCTTTGCCACCTGCTTGGCAAACACCTGGAAGCGGGCAATCTCGTCATCATCCATATCAAAGATGTAATCTACTTCCCGACGGGGAATTACAAGGGTATGACCCTTCACCATCGGGTTGATATCAAGGAAGGCATAGAACTCCTCGTTCTCTGCACATTTGTAGCTGGGAATCTCTCCAGCAGCAATCTTACTAAATATATCCATAATTTAATGTCAAATCTTTAATGTATAATGTTTAACGTTTAATGTTTACACAAATTCATCCCCATACTTAATTTGCACCTCACTGATATATTTGCGTACCAGTGCCGAGGAATCTTCCTTCTTACAGATGAGGAGTACGTTGCCCTGTTCGGCCACGATGAAACCTTCGAGACCATGGATGATGCCCAGGTGATCCTTCGGCAGTTTCACGATATTATCACGACTGTTCTCGATAATGATCTGATCCGTGATCACTACATTATCGTCATCACTCTTTTTCATGCTCTCGTAGATGGAGTGCCACATTCCTAAGTCGGCCCAGCCGAAATCGCAGTTCATCACATACACCTGATCACTCCCGTCGAGCAATCCTGAATCGATAGACACATTGGGGTATGCAGGGAACTTCTCCTCGATATATAACAGCTCCTCTTCAAGCGTTACCTGTCTGTTGTCCTCGATCTGACGGAGCACCTTGGGGAAGATATGGTGGAGACATTCACGCAGATGCTTCACGTTCGACAGATAGATACCGGTGTTCCACAAGAACTCTCCACTCTCCATGAACATCTGGGCAAACTGACGGTCGGGCTTCTCCGTAACTGACTTCACCTCGAACACCTGTTCATTCTCCGTGGGCTCCCCTTTCTGAATATAACCGTAACCGGGTTCCGGTCGTGTAGGCTTCACGCCCATTGTCAGCACAATATCCTTTTCGGCCACTAAATCGAGTCCCTCACGGATATTCTCCAGGAACATCTCCTCCTTGAACACGGCCTGATCCGAGGGAACGATGGTCATACGGGCATTCATATTCCTGCGCCAGATGCGATAGGTAGCCCACGCCACACTGGGTGCCGTATTACGGTGAATGGGTTCGCTCAGCACATTCTCTGGTGGCAGTTCCGGTAACTGTTCCAGCACATAATGCGCATACTCGTGGTTCGTACTCACATAAATGTTCTCTATGGGAATCAATTTGGAGATCCTGCTGAAAGTGCTCTGCAATAAGGTCTGACCCGTTGAAAAGAAATCAACAAACTGCTTGGGTTTTCTCGAGCGACTGCAGGGCCACAAGCGGCGTCCTTTTCCGCCAGCAAGGATGACACAATAATTGTCTTTGTTGTATGTTGTCATGACAATGATAGGTTAATGTAGGTATTATTACGCTACTAAGATACATAATAATAACGGAGCATACAAATATTTCGTATGTATTTTAGAAAAATTGTGTTTTTTATTTTGTTCTTTGCTCACTTATCACATACCTTTAACTTCGTTGAAAGTACTCTCGCTCGAAAAAACTCAAATTATATTTGGTTATTTCCTCGTTTATTCGTACCTTTGCACCCGCATTGAAGCCCAGATGGCGGAATCGGTAGACGCGCTGGTCTCAAACACCAGTGGGGCAACCCGTGCCGGTTCGACCCCGGCTCTGGGTACTTCTAAATCTCGCAAGAAGCTAAGAACAAGCAACTTGCGAGATTTTTCTTATACCCAACAAAAGAACCAAACCGTGGATTTTCGCAAAACGTCGGCTAACGCATTGATCGTCCCAAGATTTTGGTCTACGATATCGGTGCAGAAGGCATAGTGCTCTTCGGCCAAAGGAAGACTTTCCTCTTCACTGACAGGTTGGGGAACAGCAAACTCTATGATGCCTTCGCATATGACTGCGGGGGCGGCTCCATATTCTTCATACCAATGCTTAGAAACACTTACGAGGTGTTCTGCACTAGGACAATTGCCACCCCCTCTAATAGGAAACCATGCCAATATCTGCCAAGGTTGCTTTACTGGCACTTCGGCCAGAAGTAGCGGAAGTGTTTGCTCCGTCTCGTTATTGATGATACCGTTGAAGGACGTGTTGCCAATACCATTTTCCACATGCTCACCCAGCACATCAATTTTATAGAAATCAGGGTGTTCTTTCTTAAAGCCTTTCTGCAACTCACGGAGTCGTATATCCAACCAATCCTTTGCGTTTTCTGTTGAATGCATCAGTTCTTGACGGCACATTTGAACTTTATCCATATCAATACCATTCTTGCTATCCTTAACTCCAAACGTGTCTAGAATGTTGTCCATAAAACTGTCTTCCAATACAAGAAGAACTGGAAAGAACCCCTCTCTTCCTCCTCGTTCACATGCCTCTTTATATGCTTTTTCTATCCTGACGGGATCGGTGGAATCATAAAAGGTAGTGTGACAGCAAGCCAATTCTTGCATCTTGCTTTTGAGTTCTTCATCAACAAGATGATCCTCAGTATTCCAATCATGAGATTCTTTCTCTGCTCTTTCCGTATATGTCATGTAAACCACAAGAACGATGGCTACTAAAAAATAAATAATAATCCAATACATGTTGTTCGAAAATATCGTTTTGCCTATTTACAACGAAAAATGCATATCTTTATTATGCTATTGTGAGAGATGTTTAAAACTGTTGTTCTTGTACTTTTTGATGATTAATCTTGCCATGTGTGTGTTTTTTAAGGGTTAATAATTAAGATTTTTGTTTTTGCTTAGCCTCCGTTGTGTTCAAATCTTTCAAGTCTGCGCACTACTTATTGTTTTTCCACTTCTTCGACTTTTGCGCCACAAAGGTACGAACATTTTTTGACATAGCAAAAATTTTGTCAGTTATTTTCACTATATACTGCACTTTTTTGACAAATTACAGAAAGTGCCATAGTTTGCACCGAAAAGTGCCATAGATCATGATCGGGCATTACATCCCCCCTGAAATGGTTGTCTTAGAAAAGGTATGTGCTTCCCTAGAAATAGTTCTTCGGCAAGCAAAGCGGCAAAGCCGAGCGCAAAGTTCAAAGTAATGCGTGGTACACGATTGATGGAAGGAAGCTGAATGGGGTGCCTACGAAGAAGGGTATCTACATTCACAACGGAAATAAACAGATCATCAAGTAAAAACAAACTAATGCAACAATGAGGGGTAGCATCACACGCAGATGCCGCCCCTTATTTTTA
>JBGUJY010000041.1:0-11047 GCA_045114185.1 Prevotella sp.
GATGCGGGAATGCAACTGATGCTCGACTTCCACTACAGCGACACCTGGGCAGATCCTGCCAAGCAGTGGACACCCGATGCGTGGAAAGCCCTCTCCAACGAGGAGCTATACGTGAAGATCTACGAATACACCAAAGAGTGTCTTCGACAGATGAAAGAGGCTGGAGCCACACCTGACATGATCCAGACAGGTAATGAGATTTCCTTTGGTATGCTTTGGGGAACAGAGGCGGAAGCCAAGAACAACCAGACAAACCGCTGCTACACCAATTCCCCTGAGGCTAACTGGACCCGTTTCATCACCCTCCTCAAGCAAGCAGGGAAAGCGTGTCGCGAGGAGTGTCCGCAAGCCCGGATTATCCTTCACAGCGAACAAACCCCTAAACCTAGTGTCCTGACGGATTTCTTTGACAGGATGAAGAATGCCGCTGTTGACTATGACATCATCGGACTAAGCTATTATCCCGACTACCATGGTGATATGAAATCCCTTGAAACGGCATTGAACACCATTGAGGGGAAGCAGTATGGAAAAGAGATCATGATCGTGGAGGCAGGCTATAGTTACGCATGGCCCATCGGGAACTCGTTCGACTATACCAAGACATACCCCTATACGGAAGAAGGACAACGGAAATTCACCGCTGATCTCATCACGTTGCTGAACAAGCACGAGTCTGTAAAAGGATTGTTCTGGTGGTGGCCCGAAGATAATGGGAACAAGAACGTGACCTACGGCTGGTGGAATGCCGCCTTGTATAACCACGAGACAGGCAAGCCCTATGCCGCCTTCTATGAATTAAGGAACTTTTTAGGCGACAATACCAGTGTGTCTATGATTGAGACAACTGCTATTGCCGCCTTGAACAACGTCTATTCCATGGAGGGGATGCTGGTCAGCAACAACGGAAGTACAGCATCGCTACCCAAAGGGATGTACATCATAGGGAAGCGAAAGACGATCAGTCATTGAAACTCAGTTCCCTACCCCTGTAGAAATCGGTCAGCGCACGTTGGTACAGGTATTCATATTTAGCCCGCACCAAGTCGCTCTCCGCTTTCATCAGGTTGTTTTTCGCCTCGTTGAACTCCGTGATGTTCGCCTTGCCATACTCATACTTGGCTGACATCAGACGGAAAGCCTCATCCTGACTGCGCTTGGCCTCAGCACTGCTCTCGTATTTGGCCTGCGCGGCTACCGCATTATAGTATGCCTGCTGGATCTCCTTGTACAATCCCTTCTTCACATTATCCAGTTGCAACTGCTGGTTATACCGGTTCAGTTGCGCACTCTTGATATTGTTACGGGTCTCATAACGGTTGAAGATAGGAACACTCAGGCTCAGACCAATATACTGACTGAAGTTGTTGTTCAGCTGCTTGAAGAAGCCATCACTGGGAAAACCACTCGTCTTATAATAGTTGGAACCGAGTCCTGCCTGAAGAGAAAGGTTGGGCAACTTGGCACTCTTGGCAATATCGATACTCTTCAACGTTCCTTCCAAGCGATACTGCTCGGCCTGGATCTCAGGCTTGATCATCAAAGCCTCCTGATAGATGGCATCAGGAGAGATGAGATCCATGGAAGGAAGAATCTCGGGTACTGCCACATCCCTTGAAATTGTAAACGACTCCGGTGAGGGAAGCTCAAGCAACTGACTGAGCGTAAGCAGCGACAAGCGGAAGTCGTTGTCTGCCTGTGTGGCCGTAAGACGACTTTGTGCCAGCGCAGCCTCCTGCTGAGCCACTTCCGTACCACTCGCCTTCCCGTTTCGCATCATCTCCGTAAGACGGTGCACATGCATGGAATCGATACTGATCTGCCGTTTGGCCACATCGCACAGTTCCATGTTATAGAGAATCTGCACATAAGCCTGTGCCACCTGCATGCTGATATCGTTCTTTGCTTTCTCTAAATCGGCGGTGGCGGCTTCAAGGTTCAGCTTCTGCAGTTCCAAGGTTCTTGGGATGCGGTATCCTGTAAACAAGGGTACACTGGTATTCAGACCGAACGAAGTACTACTGGTGTTCGTATTCGTATACGTATTCTGCGCAGTCAGTCCGCGACCGAACGAGAAATTCTCTGAGGCCGATGCGGATAAGTCGGGCAAACGACTGTTCTTGGCTGTGTTCACATCCAGTTCACGCTGCATACGACTGACATCCTGCTGCTTCACCTGGATATTATGTTCCAAGGCATAGTCGATACATTGCCGAAGCGTCCACGGCTGCTGTGCCGAAGCGAAGACGGTGAAGGGCAGTAATACGGCACTGCACATCAACCTATTGATCAAGGTATTCATCTTCTTCATCTTAATGATTATTCTTCATTATCAATGTCATCTGTCACCACCTTCGGACCGCGCACCTTATCCTTTAAGGTGATGCCCGACTTGATCTCGATGTTCACACCATCACTCAAACCCGTTACTACCTGCTTGCGCTCGTAGGTCTTCTCCTTTCCTTTCTCCTTGATGACATAGACAAAGGTGGAGTCACCACTAAACTCAATGGCACTCTCAGGAACAGAAAGAGCCTTGGTGGCACGAGCCAGCTCAATCTCTGCCGTGGCGCTGTAGCCAGAGCGAATCTTACTTCCCTTCAGAACACGTACAGCAGCCTTGATCTCGAACTGGTTGGCACCATTGCTTTCCACGGCTTTCGGTGAAACATATTCAAGCGAAGCATCAAAGGTAAGGTCCTGCAAGGCACCAATCGTGATCTTCATCGGCATTCCCGATACCAGCTGTCCTACCTCCGTCTCGTCGATATTACCACGGAAAATCAGGTCGTTCATGTTTGCCACGCTGGCAATGGTCGTACCATCATTGAACGTGTTACTCAGGATCACACTGTTTCCCACCTTGACAGGAATATCCAGGATGACACCAGAGATGGTGGAGCGCACCAATGTGGAACTGGCCTTGGCATTACTCTTGGAAACACCATCGCGAACAACAGCCAAGGCATCATCAGCGGCGAGTTTCTCTTGCTTGGCTTGGTTCAATGCCAGCTTGGCCTTATCATACTCATCAGCAGAAACCAACTTCTGGTTATAGAGACTCTCCTCACGCTGGAAATCGGTCTGCGCCTGTTTCAGATTAATCACAGCCAACCGCACGCGCATCTCTGCACTGCTCAGCTGACTCATGTCGGGAATCACCTTTACCTTGGCAATCACCTCGCCAGCCTGTACATAGTCGCCAGCCTCCTTCAGCAGTTCAGTGATGATACCTGAGATCTGCGGTTTAACGTTCACCTCATTACGTGGTTCAATCTTTCCTGTAATGATGGTTGTTTTGGCGATATCTGCCGTGGTGGGTGTAAACTCGTCATAGACAACGGGCTTCGGCTGCGATTTCTGCCAAAGAAACACGAAAGTTCCAATGAAAATCAGTGCGACAATCGCTGCGATAATCAATTTGCTGTACTTCTTCATAACTATATCATTTTTTATTTTATTCTACTCATCTCTCATTGCGTCAACTGGTTTGATGCTCATGGCGCGGGCAGCAGGTGCTAAGCCTGCCAGCACCCCCACTGTAGCCACCACAAGGGCGGCAAAGATAGCGGTCCAGAAACTTACTTGGAAGTGGGTGTTCACGATACCGTCCTCGGTGTTTGCCATCTCCAACATCTGCAGGATCATTACGCCGAAGAAGATGCCACTCATACCCGCCACCAATGTCAGTACGATACTCTCAGAAATAATCTGCGAGAGAATCATCTTGGGTGTAGCACCAATGGCCCTGCGAATACCTATCTCTGTGGTTCGCTCGCGCACAGTCACCATCATGATGTTCGACACGCCGATGGCACCTGCGAGCAAGGTTCCCAAGCCCACCAGCCATATCAGGAAGTTAACCCCCTTGAACATATTATCTATCATCTGGAATATCAGCTCCGTATTAAACACTAACGCTCCCTGCTCGTCTGTTGGATCCACATAATGTGCTCTGGCGATGGTCTCACGAATACGGTCAGTGATCTTACTCATCACCACCCCCTCACGACCAGTAGCCGCAATCAAGTCAACCTCGTTACCACGATTAAACAACGTCTGCATCAGCGTAATCGGCATGGTGATCTGCTCTTCAGCTCGTCCGTTAAAGGACACATTATTACTTGAACTGTAATCCACACCTATCACCTCAAAGTAGGTTGAGTCAACACGTATCTTCTTACCACAAGGGTCGCCACCCTCCTTAAAGAGATCTTTGTAGATCTTCTTACCGATTACACACACCTTACGATGCTCTCGGATGTCCATATCATTGAGATAACGACCATAGTACATCTTGGGTCCTATGACCTTCGCCTGTTCGGGAAGTGTGCCTTGGATTCTGGGGGATGTCTTCTGGTCGCCATAGTAAGCCGTGTTGCTACCACCCCAGGGTGAAAAGAGCATAGGTACCACCACATCAAGTTCTGGCACCCGCTGCTTCAGACGGTCGATATCTTTATAATCCATGCTCCACCAACGACCCTTACGGAATCCCTTGTAAGGTTTCGTGGTTTGTTGAGCGCCAATGATGACGGTGTTCTGTGCGAAGCCCTCGAAGGTCTTGTCGAGCTGTTCCCTCAGTCCTTTTCCGCCTCCCATCAGTCCTATGAGCATGAACACACCCCAGAACACGCCAAATCCCGTAAGGAACGAACGCGCCTTGTTGCGTGTCAGTGTATCGAGGATTTCTCTATATGAATCTAAATCTATTCTCATTTCAATGCATAATTAATAATTCATAATGCATAATTAGTCGGCGCGGAGCGCTTCGATGGGACGGATGCGCGAGGCCTTGAAGGCAGGGATGAGTCCTGCAATGGTTCCAGCGATAATCATTACCATTGTCGCCTCAAGACAGACGTCGATTCCTACGGTGGGATCCACAAAGAGCGTTAGTTTGACTACACCCAAATCTGTGACATCATGCCCTAATGTGGCATCCATATACTCGTTGGCCGCCACGCCCAATACCATACCTATATAACCGAAGAAGGTGGTGATGATGACACTCTCGATGATGATCAACTTGAGGATGCTCCAGGGCTTGGCACCAATCGCCTTACGGATGCCGAACTCATGCGTACGCTCCTTTACGGTGATGAGCATGATGTTCGAAACACCCACGATGCCACTCAAAAGCGTAAAGAGTCCTACCACCCAAAGGAAGGTGCGGATGACAGCGATACCCTGTTCCATCTGCATGTTTTGGGTATAGCCGTTCCATATCCAGATACTGCGCTCATCATCTGGATGAGCCTGGTGGTTGGCATTCAGCCTACGACGGTAAGTCTTTTCGAAATCCTCGTTTTGCTTCTCTGTTGTCAATCCATGGAAGGTAAACTCAATATTACCTATAGCGTCTGTATTGGCACCATAGATGCTCTTGATGGTAGAATAAGCTGAGAAGGCATTGTTCGAACCATCGTCACGACTCTTGAAAATTCCCACCACCTTGAATGCGAAGTTACCCACCTTCACGTACTTACCGATGAGCGTCTTGTAGTCCTTCGGCTCCAGTTCCTTGGCTTGCTTGTCGTTGATGACCAACACCTTGCGTTTCTCTCGTAGGTCAATATCGTTGATGAACCTACCATAGAGCAACGTCTGCTTGTCAATCTTCGTATGAACGGGATACACACCCGCTATCTGCATACTCATATAGTTCTCGCCATGGGTAACGGTGGCACTCATATAGTAAACCGCTCCCACCTCATCGATGTTATCCTGGAAATCAGAATTGGTGGTAGTAAGGTCATGGTCATTCAGACTGATATAGCGACCCTCGCTCAGACCATTATAGGGCTTTGAGGTCTGACCGCCATACGCCTCCATCGAGTTCGACAGGAAGTCGTTGTTCTGCTTGATCGTGGCGTTGATAAGTCCGTTACCTGCACCCAACAGCACAATGAGCATAAAGATTCCCCACGCCACCGCAAAGCCGGTAAGCGTGGTGCGGAGCTTGTTTCTCCGTGCCGTTGACCATATTTCTGTAAGTATATCGTGCATATTGTTATTTCATCATGCCATTGATGCCAAACGGACTGGAATCATGGTTCAGGTTCTCCTCGATCTGTCCGATGATACCATCCTTGATGTGAACGATCTTGTTCGTTTCGTTCGCCACGCCACTCTCGTGAGTCACCACCACGATGGTCATACCCTCCTCTTTATTGAGTTGTTTGAGCAACTGCATCACCTCCACAGAAGTCTTCGAGTCGAGTGCGCCCGTAGGCTCATCAGCCAGAATGATCTGCGGATGGGTGATGAGTGCTCTGGCAATGGCTACACGTTGTTTCTGTCCTCCCGACAACTCATTGGGGTAATGATCGGCCCAGTCCAACAGTCCAAGCCGATCCAAGTAATCCATGGCAAGCGCATGGCGCTTCTTTCTGGACACCCCCTGATAAAATAATGGCAACTCTACATTCTCTACGGCGGTCTTGAACGAGATGAGGTTGAAACTCTGGAAGATGAAACCAATCATCTTGTTGCGGTACTCCGCTGCCCGCCGCTCACTGAGATCCTTGATCAACGTTCCTGCGAGGGTATATTCCCCTGAATCGTAGTTGTCGAGGATTCCCAGAATATTCAATAAGGTGGACTTCCCAGAGCCGCTGGCTCCCATGATACTCACGAACTCCCCCTTGTCAATATCAAGGTTGATGCCCTTGAGCACATGCAGCGGCTGGGCGCCGAAGTAGGTTTTGTTGATGTCTTGTAAATGAATCACGACATGTATATTTTAATCTTTTTACCTTAAAACTATACCTGTTAGACGCATCTGTCTGCGGAAAGGTTGCAATGTGAGCAATTATTTTTTTGCCAAGCATTCACAATATCCTCCATTGAGATGTCAAGTAGCTGCATCTGGCGGAACAGTTCCGGCAGTTTCTCCTTCATGAACAACTGCTTGCGCTCCTTCAGGATCTTCTTCTTCGCCCCCTTGGTCACGAAATAGCCCAGTCCGCGCTTGTTGTAGATGATCTCACTGCGGGCAAGCTCATCATACGCCTTCACAGCCGTGTTGGTATTCACCTGCAGCAGTACGGCATATTCTCGTACGCTGGGGATTCTTTCATCATCCTGATAGCTACCCGCCAGGATCTCATCACAAAGGCGGTCGGCTATCTGGATGTATATGGCTTTGTCGTTATTGAAATTCATAGATTCGTTCTTTTATTGTTAATCACTTGATAATTCTTGAACAATCGGTAGCTCAGACGGAAGTTGTAGACAGCCCATGCCAGCAGCACAAATGCCACTATCCACTCCGTGAAATTCTCGAATACCATATTGTCTACTTTTCTAATCAGATCACCGAAGTTTTTTATCCATACATCTTCAAAGAGAGCCACAATGAGTAGTAATCCTGCACTGGCGATGACGAACCCGTTCTTGCGGAACACCGATCCTGCTGCGATATAGCAGGAATATACCCATACGATGGTTGTCAAGTAATAGACAAATACTGAGATCTTTAGTGCGATGCTCCCATGGGTAGGGATGAAAAAGAATTTCTGACTTGTCAGGGTTGTCACATACGGCAGGTCTTTGAACATCGGAACAATCACCATGCGCAGCACATCAGCCACCACATAACCTAAGAAGAGGCACAAGGTCCAAGCCACTGTCACGTAAACGAGCAGCACCCAGTATTTCTCCTTGTTCGTTGCTGGCAGCATCAGGAACGAGATGGCCTTCTGCTTCTTGTTCAGCTGACGGAACACGCCCGACAGGACAAACAGCGTGGCGATACTCATACCCACCAACAAAATCGATCTTACCACGAGAAGTGCGCGCATATAGTTTTCAGGAGTAAAGCCCATGGTATTGACATTTCCACCAGACGTCTTGACCACTACTCCCGTAAATGTCACTATCATCTGCAACAGGAACACACAGGTGGCAGCACCGGCGAACCACATCAGCAGCTGTTTGCTATTGGTACGAAGGTACCAGTTCAGCGCCCTGAAGAACCTTTTGAAACTGAATTTTTCCATATCTTAAAGATTGATATATTTTGCAATAAGCTGACGGCGGCAGAACAGTCGGAACGACAGCCAATAACACACAATGATAATTGCTATGTTGATCAAGGTTCCCGACCATGTGGAGCCATCGAATTCAACACCCGTAACGTTGAAACCATTGGTACGCCAGTAGATTATTCCTGTAATGATCATTCCCACTATCCAGATCACCAGAGCGGTGAACACCCACGAGTACTTACGTGTACGGAAGAAGTTGGCACCCAGCAGAAACATGCTGTGCATGGCAAGGAACGACAGGATGATATTATACCAATACTCGTATTCCGTAAGGAACGAGAAAGCATTCGTGTTGAACACATAGGCTATTACCGAGCGCGCGTTCGGTGCGTCATAGATCAGTGATGTCAGATACTGCACTGCATCGCCCAAAGGGATAGTCAGCAAGATGCCCACTGCCGCTGATAAGGATGAGAGATAGCGCGCAAGGAACTTCTCCAGGTTGCTCGCTGGCAGCATCGTCAAGCTCCGCCAGTCGTCATCTGTCTTCATGGTATAGTGCATACCGCTGGCAGTGATCACACCATCAATGATGAGAAACATAATGATGATCGGAGGGAAGATATCAAAGTGGGTGTCGTTCGACTCAGTAACCGAAAATCGAATGAAGGCGAAGCAGAGCGACAATCCCAAGGCTGCCGACAGTATATGATGGATCCATTCCTGGCGATCGTGGCTGAAGGTCCAGTTCAGCAACCGCTTAAATCGTTTTATACTGAAACATTTCATAATCAATAGTCTATTATCCATTATCAGTTAACAGATTTTCCCTGTGGTCACTGCATCGAACAGCAGTTCCAGATTCATCTGTGTCTCAGCATCACCCTCCTTACGGGGAACAATCACGGCATTGCCTTGCAGCGAAGGCTCGGCATAGATCACATCATCACCCATCTCACTGGGCTGGCGGTACTCAAACACATACTTGTCGCAGATGTCAGCCACACTGGCGTCGAGGAGCAGATGACTGCGGTCGAGAATCAGGATATGGTCGAGCAGCTGCTCTACGTCATGCACCTGGTGTGTACTGATGATCAGCGTGCGGTCCTCGGTCATGTGGTTAGCCACCACTCTTCTGAACTCTGCCTTTGAAGGAATGTCGAGTCCGTTGGTAGGCTCATCCATCAGCAGCAGCTTCGTTCCAGCAGCGAGGGCAAAGCTCATGAAGACCTTCTTCTTCTGTCCCATCGAGAGGGTATTTAACTGCAAAGAGGTGGACAGGTCGAAATCCTTCAGACAGCTATCAAGCACCTCGCGACTGAAACGGGGGTAGAACGGCATGTTGATCTTTACATACTGGTCGAGAGACATTTGCGGAAGGTCAAACTCCTCAGGCACGATGAACATCTCCTGAAGAGTCTCCGGGCGACGTTTCTTGGTCTCCACCCCGTCAAAGGTTACTGTACCATGCTGTGCATGAAGCAGACCGCTGATCAGGTAGAGCAAAGTGCTCTTGCCCGTTCCGTTCTTACCTAACAAGCCATAGATATTATTTTCTGGCATCTGCAGGCTGAAGTTGCTAAACACCTGCTCCTTCGAGCCTGCATAATTAAAACTGATATTCTTAACCTCAATCATAACACTATTCTTAATTATCAATTTTCAATTTTCAATTATCAATTATCTAAAGTGCTGTTGCCAACAGGATGTCCTCAGCAGGATTCATCACCAGCATCTTGTCAACCGACTCAAAACCGTTTTCGATAGCCTGGCGGCGCAGGTAGTTCACCGACATTACCTGACTGAACTCATAATGATATACGGCCTTCTCCTTGGCGGGCTCATAAGCCTGATCCTTACGGTTCCAGTTGCGCTTCGACACCTCGTAGCCCTCGACGTCGTAGGTAAGCTCCAGGCAATGATCTTTTACCCACTCGTTGCGAACAGCGTCCCAACGCATCACTTCCTTCTTTACCAAACGATCCTGATCATCATATTCATAGGTATAGGCCAACTTGGCTGTCAGATAGTTTCCGTCTCTGTTATAGACGTACATGGTGTTCACACGACCGTTCTCAATGTCTGCATTGTAGCTATACGGTGCATTCTCATTCATTGCCGAACTCAGATACATGCTGAGAATCGTAGCGGCGGTAATAATAGTCTCCATAATCTATCGTTTTTAATGTTTAACTTATTGCTATTTTTTGACTCATTTGACTGAGTGTTGTGGTGTACTACTTTAATAGTACACTGCAAAGGTATGACTTTTACAAATACGCTCCAAATATTTCGGCAACTTTTTTTCGTGTAAACGAAATATTTAACTTACGTTCACATTTACACCTTATTAAATAAATAATATAGATAGAAGGAATAGTCCCTTGGCACTAAACAAAAAGATAATAATAATGATGCTCTTTAATGATAGAGCACCACAGGAAATGCCACTTTGCCACTTTAATTGGTTACAGTAGTTACAGATTACAGTTTTTTATTTAATAGGGTGAATGTCCAAACATTGACTTGTATATTTTTCTAATATTAATTTATTATATATATAATATATATATTATATATATAATAAAAAATTTTGTTCGAAGGTATCAGATAGGTAGAATAGGGCATATTTTTTAAACTGTAACTGTAACAACTGTAACCAGAATTGTTTTTTTCGTACGTGTTTCATTGACTCTTTTTCTAAGAAAGTTGACTTTTGTCGTTTAATCTTTTAGGTGCTGCTCACCAGTAGCGTTTGTCTTGATCTCTAAGAGCGTTTGCCTTAATCTCTGGGAGAAACTACGGCATTCAATGTTTTTTAACGGAATATCCTCGTTTTCTTAACAGATTTTCACGTGTCACAGGGAATCAAATTTGGAGGCTGCTTCAAATTGTAGTACCTTTGCAAATGAATTTGCGAAGGTACTCTACCTCGGCATAAAAAACAATGAAAATGAAAATGAAGAAAGCCATTATTACGATTCTCCTTGCTTTGGTTCTTGTCCCAGTCGGTATGGAGGCAAAGAAGAAAGTGAAAAAGGAAGAGGTGCCACAGT
>JBGUJY010000042.1:0-4260 GCA_045114185.1 Prevotella sp.
GAACCGTCACGACGAACAGTAGCGGTGATCATGTAGCGGTCGAAAGCAATGTAGTTTGCACGACCGAAGAAGCTGACGAGATAGTTCTCTGACTTCCAGATGCCAGTACTTCCGTTATAGAGTTTACCTGCGGCAGGCTCGGTGGTTCCGTCATCAAGTGTGATAACCTGCTTGGTAGTTCTGGGATAAAGTCCTGCATAGTAGGAATCGCCCCAATACTTGGTGTGGCTCCATTCGTAACCACCCATGATATCGAAGTGCTGTGTCTCAAGGAAGTCCTTGTAGTACTGTGCATAAGCAGAGAAGGTCAGGTTGTATTTCTTCTCATAGGTGTAACCGCTGTTTCCGTAGTAGAAATTAGACGGTCCCCAGTTAGCATAGTCGGTATGCTGTGTACCATTGGCCCAGTCGCCGCTGGCATTGGCATGCAGACGCAGATCCTCGAAGCCGTGAATCTTATAGTCAGCCTCCACATTACCCATATAGTCGTATGAGTTGGCACGATCGTTCTTCTCATACAGACGAGAGAGCGGGTTAGCAACGGTGTTACGGTTCCACATGGTAGGATAGTTGTCATCCTTCAGAGAAGCACCGCTGTCGAGCCACTGCCAGTAGCCGTGGTAGTTCTTGTACTTCGGATCTGAAGAGTAGATTGGCTGTGTGGGATCCATACGGGTAGCATCACCGATAGCAGCCTCGTTAGCATAACGGTTGTGAGCATACATGAACTTACCGTTGATATTGAATGTCAAGTGATCCTCCAAGAAGGATGGGTTCAGTGTCAAACTAGCCGTAGTACGCTGGAAGTTAGAAGTCTTCAGGATACCGTTCTGGTCGGTGTAACCTACGCTGAGTCGGTAAGGCATATTGCTGATACCACCCTGAACGGTTACGTTATGGTCGCTGGATACAGCGGCATGGAAGATCTCATCCTGCCAGTTGGTGTTCTCGTTGCCTAAGAGAGCAGCTGCCTCAGAGTCGGCACCGTAGTACGACTTGATGAATGAGCGATACTCATCGCCATCCAGCACGTCAAGGGTCTTTTTCTTCACTGAGTAAGAAACATTGCCGTTGTAGCTCACCTTGGGAGCCATTCCCTTACGACCTTTCTTGGTGGTGATGATGATGACACCGTTAGAACCACGACTACCATAAATAGCAGTAGCCGAAGCATCCTTCAGCACCGTGAAACTCTCAATGTCATTCGGGTTCACCATTGTCAACGGGTTGGCTGCACCCTTAATACCTTGGTTGTCCATTGCCAGACCGTCGATCACGATCAGCGGGTCGTTAGACGCATTCAGTGACGAACCGCCACGAATACGGATGGTTGCGCCACCACCAGGAGTACCACCACCAGAGGTGACGTTCACACCGGCAATCTTACCTTGCATCATGTCCTGTGCATTGGTAATCATACCGTGGTTCTTCTCATCAGGCTTAATAGCTGTAACAGAACCGGTCAAGTCATTTTTCTTGGCGACACCGTAACCGATGACCACCACTTCGTTGAGTGACTGTGCAGCATCGTCTTGTAATAAGACCTCTACTTGTGGTGCGGCTGCTACGATAGCATCCTGATAGCCAATGAAGGAAACGGAAATCTGGTCGCCTTGATTAGCTTTGATCGTAAAGTTACCATCAAAGTCAGTCACCGTACCCGCTTGTGTTCCGACAACACGGACCGTAGCGCCGATGACATCTTCGCCGGTAGCATCTTTCACATGGCCGTTCACAGTAATTTGCTGTGCGAAGGCCGTAGCAGAAAGGATCAGCCCACAGATGAGTGCGAGCATCCTTAAAGGCATTCTGAATTTTACCTGCTTCATCATTCTATTGTTTAAAGTTAGTTTATAATAAAATCCTTATCTTCGTTAGTCAAAAGTTATCAGATAGTAATACTTTCCGATTGCAAATTTAGTATTACTTTCGTTAAGGTGTATGAAAAAATGATATAAATCAAGTAAATACATTGCGCAAACGTTTGCGCGTTTCAATCTTTATTATTATTTTTGCAGGCGAACTACTGAAACAATCTTTTGCATAACTTTGCAAAAAAGAAATAGCCTATGAACGAGAACTCTAACATAACGATGAAGGATATTGCACGGGAACTGGGAGTTTCCGTAGCAACGGTCTCACGAGCCTTGAAGGATAGTCCTCGTATCAGTCAGCAGCAGCGTGAACGAATCAAGTCGTATGCGCGCGAACATAATTTCTATCCTAATTATCTGGCGGAGTCACTTAGGCATAGTCGTATATCCTCCCCGAAGATCATTGGCGTAATCGTACCGCAGATTGCGCATTACTATTTCTCCACCATCTTGTCGGGAATAGAGGAACAGGCAAGGGTACGTGGTTACCGGATCATGGTGGCACAGAGTGAAGAGCGTTACGACCGAGAAGTGCGTATCTGTGAGTCGTTCATGGAGAACAGGGTTTGTGGCATCATCGTCTCTCAGGCTAAGGATACGGTGGCGTACGATCATTTCAAGAAACTGATCAACAGTCATGTACCCTTGGTGTTCTACGATCGTATCTGTACAGCCATCAACACCAATCGTGTGGTGGTGGATGATTATATGGGAGCTTTCACAGCTGTAACCCATCTAATACAGACAGGATGCAAGCGCATTGCCTTCTATGGATCACCGATGCAGTTGGAGATCTCGAAGAACCGTTACAACGGTTATGTCGATGCACTGTTGAAGAACGGATTAAGACCCGATGACAGTCTGCGTCTTTTCTGTGATAACCGTATGGAAGCAGAGAAGATCACTCCTGAGATTCTGTCACGTGAAGACCGTCCCGATGCTTTCTTTGCCGTGAATGATGATACGGCCATCGGTATTCTCTATACAGCGAAACGTATGGGATTCCATGTTCCTAATGATATCAGTATCTGCGGGTTTACCAATGGTGAACGTGCCATCGCCTGCGAACCCATGCTCACCACCGTGGAGCAGCGAGGACACATGGTTGGTGAGGAGGCAGTGGATATTCTGGTGAATCTTGTGGAGGGCGTTACCCCAATTGACAAGGTGGTCAAGAAAGTTGTCCGTACCCGTTTGGTGGTACGAGGTACAACGAAGTAGATGTGGAATATTAATAGAACTAAAAACGAGATATTATGAAAGTAAAACCTGATTTAGGCTTTTGGCCGTTGTGGAACCTGAGCTTTGGTTTCTTTGGCGTGCAGATTGCGTATGCATTGCAGAGTGCGAACATTTCGCGAATCTTCAGAACGTTGGGGGCAGATCCCCATTCACTGAGTTTCTTCTGGATTCTCCCGCCGCTGATGGGAATACTTGTGCAACCGATTGTCGGAACCTTATCCGACAAGACCTGGTGCCGATGGGGTCGTCGTATACCTTATTTATTTATAGGGGCTGCCGTGGCAGTGGCTGTGATGTGCCTGTTACCAAATTCTGGTTCGTTAGGACTAAGCATCTCGGCGGTGATGATCTTTGGTTTATTGATGCTGATGCTGCTGGATACCAGTATCAATATGGCCATGCAACCGTTCAAGATGCTGGTAGGTGACATGGTGAATGAGAAGCAGAAGGCAAAGGCTTACTCTATCCAGTCGTTCTTGTGCAATGCCGGCTCGGTGGTAGGATTCCTCTTCCCGTTTGTCTTTACCTGGCTCGGATTGAAGAACGTGGCTCCTGAGGGAATCGTGCCCGATTCTGTGATCTGGTCGTTCTACGTTGGTGCAGCCATCCTCATCCTTTGTGTAATTTATACCACGCTGAAAGTGAAGGAGTGGCCACCGCAAGAGTATGCGATGTACAACGGAGAGCTGAAGAAAGAGAGTGGTGGTAATTGGATTACTTTGTTGAAGAACGCTCCCTCCACTTTCTGGAAGGTAGGACTGGTGCAGTTCTTCTGCTGGGCAGCACTGCTGTACATGTGGACGTATGTTGTTGATGCCGTTTCCGAGACAGTATGGGGGACCACTGATTCTGCCTCTGCTGCCTATCAGGAAGCAGGTAACTGGACGGGTGTGCTCTACGCCATCCAGGCTATGGGTAGTGTGGTTTGGGCTACCATCTTGCCGAGATTCAAGAATACGAAGGTTGCCTATGCAGTGAGTTTGCTCATTGGTGGTATCGGCTTTGCACTGATTCCCTTTGTTCCGAACCAGTACGGACAGATCATTCCGTTCCTGCTCATCGGTTGTGCTTGGGCTGCCATGCTGGCCATGCCGTTCACATTTGTGACAAATGCCCTTCAGGGTTATGGTCATATGGGTGCTTA
>JBGUJY010000043.1:0-28814 GCA_045114185.1 Prevotella sp.
GAGATAACGGATATTACCCTTGATTATACAGAAAGCTATGCCCAGCAGATGCTGCGGTACAGTAAGGACTACGGCTTTCTATAAAACAGAAATGATATGACAGAGGAAACAAGAAATAAGGTAAAGGAAATCAAACAGCGCTTCAGACAGCTGATGAATGGTGTAACCACTCGTTCCATGCGTGATAAAGGTATTGACTATCACTTGAATTGGGGTGCGAGTATTCCTGATTTGCAGAAGATGGCAGCGGAATACGGGAAGGACTATTCATTGGCCATTGAGCTCTGGAAGGAGAATATCCGTGAGTGTAAGATCCTGGCCACGATGATTATGCCACCGGAAGAGATGCCTGTGGAGATTGTGGAGCTGTGGATGGAACAGACTCCTTCGCTGGAAGTGGCTGAGCAGGCTGCGTTTAATCTTTACCAGCATCTGGAGGAAGCCTCGGTATTGGCGTTCCAGTGGATAGCCTCTGATAAGGATATCGAACAGGTTTGCGGCTATCATGTGTTGTCACGATTGTTCATGAAGGGTATGACACCCAACGAGCGGGGCATTAATGAGGTAATTGACCAGGTGCTCACTGCTTTACAAGGCGGTTCTTTCCCCGTACGTCGTGCTGCTGTCTCTTGCTTGCAATGGCTCGGTCGACAAGGAGATGAATATGCGCAAATTATTCGTTCTGCTACGAAATCCATGGATTTAGAACTTTTTTAGGTATATTTGTCTTGCTCTCGACTTTTCGAACTTTGGCTTCGCCGAACTTACTTAGCACTCGGAATCGAAAAGAAAAGTAAATTTTTCTTTTGCGTTTCTCTCGTTTTTTCGTAACTTTGCGGATAAATTCGCGAGGTTACTACATCTCGGCATAAAAAACAAATGAATTTGTTTTGTTCTGCTCTCGATTTTTCGTAACTTTGCACGGAATTATGTGAATCAACGCATGAAGGATGACGTAAAGGTAGCTGTGAGGAAAGTGCTATCCAACTATTTGGAACAAAACAAACGCCGTAAGACGCCCGAGCGCTTTGCGGTGCTTGATGCTATCTTCGAATTCCCTTCATACTTCTCTTTACAGGATTTGAACAATAAGTTGGAGGCCTCTCATTTCCCCGTTAGTCGTGCCACCCTCTACAACACCATCAACCTCTTTATGGAATTGCGACTTGTTCTCTCGCACCGTATGGGAGGGGAGACACGCTATGAGGCGGCATATGACAGTGTGGGACATTGTCGACAGATTTGTACGGTATGTGGTAAGACCACTGCGGTGAAATCTCCGGCTATCATTCAAGCTGTGAACGAAACGCGTCTGAAACGCTTCCGCCGTGATGGCTTCTCGCTGTATATCTATGGGGTGTGCAGTAGCTGTCAGGCAAAGATTACACGACAGAAGAATAAGAAAAAACAATAGATTGTATGAACAAAGGTAGAGTAGATGTCCTGCTAGGTTTGCAGTGGGGCGATGAAGGTAAAGGTAAGGTGGTCGATGTACTGACACCTGGTTATGATGTAGTAGCTCGTTTTCAGGGTGGTCCTAATGCCGGCCACACCTTGGAGTTCGAAGGTGAGAAATATGTGCTTCGCAGCATTCCTTCCGGTATTTTCCAGGGAGGAAAGGTGAACATCATCGGTAACGGTGTCGTGCTGGCTCCCGATTTGTTCATGTTAGAGGCCAAGGATCTGGAGAAGAGCGGTCATGACCTGCGTTCCCGTCTGTATATCTCTAAGAAGGCCCACCTGATTATGCCTACTCATCGTGTGCTCGATGCAGCCTACGAGGCTCAGAAGGGAAAGAGCAAGGTGGGTACAACAGGTAAGGGTATCGGTCCTACCTATACCGACAAGATCTCTCGCAACGGTCTGCGTGTGGGTGATATCTTCGAGAACTTCGAGGAGAAATATGCTGCCCACAAGGCCCGTCATGAGGAGATCCTGCGTTCGCTGAACTTTACCGACTATGATATCACTGAGGTTGAGAAGACATGGATGGAGGGTATCGAATACATGAAGCAATTCCCCATTGTGGATTCTGAATATGAGATCAACAAGTTGCTCAAGCAGGGAAAGACGATTCTCTGCGAGGGTGCCCAGGGTACGATGCTGGATATCGACTTCGGTAGTTATCCGTTCGTCACCTCTTCGAACACCATCTGCTCAGGTGCCTGCTCTGGTTTGGGTATCGGTCCTAACAAGATCGGTGAGGTATATGGTATCATGAAGGCATATTGCACGCGAGTGGGTGCCGGTCCTTTCCCCACAGAGCTCTTTGACGAGACAGGTAAGAAGATCCGAGACTTAGGTCATGAGTACGGAGCTGTAACTGGTCGTGAGCGTCGTTGTGGTTGGATTGACCTCGTAGCACTCCGTTATGCTATTGATGTGAACGGTGTTACCCAGCTGATTATGATGAAGAGTGATGTGCTTGACGGCTTTGATACCATCAAGGCATGTGTGGCCTACAAGCAGAATGGGGTAGAGATCGATCATTTCCCCTATAGCATCGAAGAGGGTATTGAGCCTGTTTATAAGGAACTGCCAGGATGGAAGACCGATATGACGCAGTTTACATCAGAGGATCAGTTCCCGAAGGAGTTCAAGGATTATATCGCATTCCTCGAGGAGCAACTGGCCACACCTATCAGCATCATCTCTATCGGTCCTGACCGTGACCAGACAATCGTACGTGAGAAGAAATAATCAGATCTCTCATCTTTTTTTCATTTCATCTATATGAAGCCAAGTATTCCCAAAGGAACGCGCGACTTCTCTCCTGTGGAGATGGCGAAGCGCAACTATATATTCGACACCATCCGTAGTGTCTATGCCCTCTATGGGTTCCAGCAGATTGAAACACCTTCCATGGAAACGTTACAGACCCTGATGGGAAAGTACGGTGAGGAAGGTGACAAACTGTTATTTAAGGTTCTCAACAGTGGTGATTTCCTAAATAAGGTAAGTGATGAGGAACTACAGGAAAGGAATGCCTTACATCTGGCAGCCCGACTCTGCGAGAAAGGTCTTCGTTACGACCTGACTGTTCCCTTTGCCCGCTATGTGGTGATGCATCGTGAGGAACTGCAATTGCCGTTCAAACGTTATCAGGTGCAGCCCGTATGGAGAGCTGACCGTCCTCAGAAGGGTCGTTACCGTGAGTTCTATCAGTTCGATGGTGACGTGGTGGGCTCTGATTCCTTGCTGAATGAGGTGGAGTTGATGCAGATCGTGGATACGGTATTCAAGCGTTTCGGCGTTCGAGTACAGATCAAGATCAATAACCGAAAGATCCTCACAGGTATTGCCGAGGTGATAGGAGAGGCCGATAAGATTGTGGATATCACTGTGGCTATCGACAAACTTGACAAGATTGGATTGGAGGCTGTCAATGAAGAACTGACCAAGGATGGCATCAGCCCAGAAGCTATTGAGAAGTTACAGCCAATTATCTTACTTTCAGGAACTAATGAGGAAAAGCTTCAAGTAATCAGTGAAGTGCTGAAAGACTCAGAAACCGGACTGAAAGGCGTGGAGGAAATCCGCTTTATTCTTGATACGCTCAAGTCATTCGGTCTGCAGAACGAGATCCAACTCGACCTGACTTTAGCCCGTGGCCTGAACTATTATACTCGTGCTATCTTTGAGGTGAAGGCTCTTGATGTGCAGATTGGTAGTATCACCGGAGGTGGTCGCTATGATAACCTTACAGGAATCTTCGGCATGCCGGGAATCTCAGGCGTGGGAATCTCATTCGGTGTTGACCGTATTTTCGATGTGCTCAATGCCCTTGATGCCTATCCTAAGGAAGCCGTGAACGGTACACAACTGCTCTTCATCAATTTCGGTGAGAAGGAAACCGCCTTCTGTATGCCTATTGCTGCCAAGCTTCGTGAAGCAGGCATTCGTACGGAGGTGTTCCCAGACTCCGTGAAGATGAAGAAACAGATGAGTTATGCCAATGCCAAAGGTATCTCGTTTGTGGCCCTCGTTGGCGAGAATGAGATCAATGAAGGTAAGGTGACGCTGAAGGATATGACCACAGGCGAGCAGAAACTCGTTACTCCAGATGAACTCATAGCGCTGATGCAAAATCATCAGTAATGATTCTTTTCTTACTATTTTATTAATAAAAGCCACAAAAAATTTGTGACATTGGGATTTTTTTGCTATTTTTGCGCTTATAATCTAAAAACGTTTACTATAACTATCAGATATCAACTTACAAATATAAATCGCTTATGACACAGATTAAAGGACGCATTTCTCAGATTATTGGTCCGGTTATCGACGTTTATTTCGATACCGAAGGACTGGATGCAGAGAAAGTGCTCCCCAAGATCCACGAAGCTCTTCAGATTGTTCGTCCCAACGGCGAGAAACTGGTCATCGAGGTGCAGCAGCATATCGGTGAGGATACCGTGCGTTGTGTGGCAATGGACAATACCGATGGTCTGCAACGTGGTTTGGAGGCGATCCCGATGGGCACACCTATCGTGATGCCTGCCGGTGATCAGATTAAGGGTCGAATGCTGAACGTGATCGGTCAGCCTATCGACGGTATGAAACAGCTCGACATGGAGGGTGCCTATCCCATTCACCGTGAGGCTCCTTCTTTCGAGGAGCTCTCTACAAAGAAAGAGATCCTTGCCACTGGTATCAAGGTTATCGACCTGCTCGAACCTTATATGAAAGGTGGTAAGATCGGACTCTTTGGTGGTGCCGGTGTGGGAAAGACAGTGCTCATTATGGAGCTGATCAACAACATTGCCAAGGGTCATAACGGATTCTCTGTATTCGCTGGAGTAGGAGAGCGTACTCGTGAGGGTAACGACTTGATCCGAGAGATGCTGGAATCAGGTGTAATCCGCTATGGAGAGAAATTCCTCAAGGCAATGGAAGAGGGCAAGTGGGACTTGAGCCTTGTGGATCCCGAAGAGATGAAGAAGAGTCAGGCTACCCTGGTATATGGCCAGATGAACGAGCCTCCAGGTGCCCGTGCATCAGTTGCCTTGTCAGGTCTGACCGTTGCTGAGAGCTTCCGCGACGGCGGTGGTAAGGACGGCGGTGCAGCTGATATCCTGTTCTTCATCGATAACATCTTCCGTTTCACACAGGCTGGTTCTGAGGTATCCGCTCTGCTGGGTCGTATGCCTTCAGCCGTAGGTTATCAACCTACACTGGCTTCAGAGATGGGTACGATGCAGGAGCGAATCACTTCTACGAAGTCTGGTTCTATCACCTCTGTACAGGCCGTGTATGTGCCTGCGGATGACTTGACCGACCCGGCCCCTGCAACAACGTTTACTCACTTGGATGCTACCACGGTGCTCGATCGTAAGATTGCTGAGTTGGGTATCTATCCTGCTGTGGATCCGCTGGGTTCTACCTCACGTATTCTTGATCCGCTGATCGTGGGTAAGGCTCACTATGATTGTGCTCAGAGGGTGAAGGAGATTCTGCAGCGCTATAAGGAGTTGCAGGATATCATCGCCATCTTGGGTATGGATGAGCTCTCTGACGAAGATAAGCTCACCGTGAACCGCGCTCGTCGTGTACAGCGCTTCCTGAGTCAGCCGTTTACCGTGGCCTCTCAGTTCACGGGTCTGCCTGGTGTCATGGTGCCCATCGAGGAAACCATCAAGGGCTTCAACGCCATCCTCGACGGTGAGGTGGATGATCTGCCCGAGCAGGCATTCCTGAACGTGGGAACCATCGAAGACGCGAAGGAGAAAGCCAAGAGACTTCTTGAAGCAGCTAAGGCATAATTCAAGAATTAAGAATTGAAGAATTGAAGTTATGTTGCAATTGAAGATAGTTTCGCCCGAGAAGGTAGAATACGACGGAGTAGTTGAGAGCGTCCTAGTGCCTGGCACGATGGGACAGTTCGAGATCCTGACCAACCATGCGCCGATTATCTCATCGCTGGGTGTGGGTGATGTGGTATATGAAGCTACCGACGGCAAGCATACCATTGGGATCTCTGGTGGCTTCGTGGCTGTTCAGAAGAATCAGGTAAGTTTGTGTGTAGAACTGCAAGAACATGACTAAAAACGTTGTGAACACCTATCTGAGACAGAGTATCTGTCTGATAGCAGGAATTACCCTGCTGGCACTGCTCTATGTCAACATTTGGGGAAATGTGGAGCACATGACGTTACCTATCTGCATCTCAGCCGTGTTCCAATTGGTGGCCTGCATCGCCTATGCCATGGTGTGGAAGTGGGTGTCATCCTCTTCGCCTAACAGCTTACCGACACTCTATATGTCGGCTTCCGCTTGTAGGATGTTTGCAGCCATCGTCGTGGTGATCATCTACTGTCTGGTCACGAACAATCGTGATTCCATCCTTTTCTTCGTCGTTACTTTCTTGATTTACTATTTCGTGATTCTCATCTACGATACCTGGTATTTCGTCAAGATTGAGAAGAAGATTAAAAATAATGTATAAACTGAATAACATGAGATATTTGCTTTTATGCCTGACTTTCCTTCTTACTACCGCCACACCTGTGTCGGCCAGTGAGAGTGAGGGGATAGACGTGAAGGAGATCGTGCTTGGTCACCTTGCGGATGCTTATGAGTGGCACATCACCACCATTGGCGGCAAGCATATCAGCATTCCTTTGCCTGTGATTGTCAGAAGCGAGGCCACTGGTAAGTGGCAGGTGTTCTGCAGTTCACGTATGGAAGAGGCAGCTGAAGAGGGACACGACTACAATGGCTTCTACTTCAATGAGGAGAAGAACGGCAAGATCTACGAGCGTCTGGCAGATGGAACGAGTGTCCGTCCTTGGGACCTCAGCATTACCAAGAGCGTGTTGCAGATATGGATCGTGGTGATTATCATGCTGGTCATCTTCCTTGGATGTGCACGGTGGTATAAGAAACATGATCCCACCAAGGATGTGCCGAAGGGATTCGTTGGCATGGTAGAGATGCTGGTGATGTCAATCAATGATGATCTGATCCGCGACTCTATCGGTGAGAAGCACTACCGTGCTTATGCACCGTATCTGCTCACGGCCTTCTTCTTCATCCTCATCACAAACATGCTGGGATTGTTGCCTATCTTCCCTGGAGGTGCTAACGTAACGGGTAACATCAATATCACGTTCTTCCTGGCGCTATGTACGATGCTGGCTGTAAACATCTTTGGTAACAAGGAATACTGGAAGGAAATCTTCTGGCCAGACGTACCGATGTTCCTGAAGGCTTATCCCGCAGCTATCATGCCGATTATCGAGGTCTTTGGTATCATCACCAAGCCCTTCGCCTTGATGGTCCGTCTCTTTGCCAACATGATGGCAGGTCACGCAATCATCCTGTCATTCACGGCTATCATCTTTATCGGCTGGTCGTTGAATGCCTTCCTCGGCTCCGGTCTGACCTTGCTCAGCTTCGTCATGATGCTCTTCATGAACTGTCTGGAGTTCCTGGTAGCTTTCATCCAAGCATACGTCTTCACCATGCTTAGTGCCGTTTTCATTGGTTTGGCACATCCTGAGCATCACGCTTCATAGAGTTGAAAATTGATAATTGAGAATTCAATACCTATTTATATATAGAGATTAGGATTAAACATTAAATAAAATATTAACAACTAAAAATTAAAAGTTATGATTTCAACAATGATTTTACAGGCAGCCGCCGCTGCTGGTCTTGCTAAGTTTGGTGCCGGTCTCGGCGCAGGTATTGCAGCAATTGGTGCCGGTCTGGGTATCGGTCGTATCGGTGGAAACGCCATGGATGCTATCGCTCGTCAGCCGGAAGCTGCAGGCACCATCCGTACGAACATGATTCTGACAGCTGCATTCGTTGAGGGTGTTGCCCTGTTCGCTGTCGTTGTATGCGCACTCTGCGTATTCCTTTAATCATTAAATTCATCTGTGCAAATGGGCTCAATTAACTTACCATCAATATTAACGCCCGACTTCGGATTATTCTTCTGGATGTTGGTGGCGTTCTTGGTGGTCTTTCTCCTTCTAGCCAAGTTCGGCTTCCCCGTCATCACTGGTATGGTGGAGGAACGCAAGAACTATATCGACGAGAGTCTCCGTAAGGCTCACGAGGCCCAGGAGCGTCTCGCCAATATCGAGAAAGAAGGTGAATCCATCTTGCAAGAGGCTCGTGAGAAGCAGGCTCAGATATTAAAGGAGGCTGCAGAGACGCGCGACGCCATTGTGGAGAAGGCCCAGGAAAAGGCAAGGGCAGAGGGTGCCCGTCTGCTGGACGATGCGAGAACAGCCATCGAACAGGAGAAGAAAGCCGCCATTGCTGATATCCGTAGCCAAGTAGCCACGTTGAGTGTCGATATCGCCGAGAAGGTTCTCCGTAAGAACCTGAAAGACGACAAGTCGCAGATGGATCTGATTGACCGTATGCTGGATGATGTTTCTACTGTCAACTAAGCGATAACGTATGGATATAGGAGTCATATCGGTAAGATACGCTCGTGCACTGCTCAAGAGTGCGACCGAAGCGAAGATCGAGGATGCTGTGTACACGGAGATGCAGCAGCTCGCCAAGAGCTACGTCGAAGTGCCGCAGCTACGGTTTACGATTGACAATCCGATGCTCTCGAAGGACAAGAAGGAGGCTTTGTTGCTGACCGCTGTTGGTGAGAAACCTTCCGACCTTACCAAGACCTTCATTCAGCTGGTGCTGAGGGAGGATCGTGAGCGTGTGATGCAGTTCATCGCTAATTCGTACGTCACGCTTTATCGTCAACAGAAGAATGTCATCCGTGGACGTCTCATCACTGCTGCCGCCGTTTCACCTGCCACAGAGCAGAAGATGCGACAGATGGTGGAGGGCAAGACTAATGGAACAGTGGAGTTTGAGTCGGAGGTGGATCCCGATATCATCGGTGGTTTCATCCTCGAATACGACACCTATCGCATGGATGCGAGTGTCAAGACGAAGCTCAACTCTATCCTCACACAATTAAGCAAATAATTGTGCATTATGCATTATTAATTATGAATTAAAACTATGTCAGATAAGATTAAACCAAGCGAAGTATCCCAGGTACTGCTCGACCAGCTGAAGGGAATCACCAATGCCGAGAAGTTCGAAGAGGTGGGAACCGTGCTGACCGTCAGTGATGGTGTGGCCCGTATCTACGGACTGCGCAATGCCGAGGCGAACGAGCTATTGGAATTCGAGAACGGAACCATGGCTATCGTGATGAACCTGGAGGAAGACAACGTAGGTTGTGTGCTCTTAGGTACTACCTCAGGCATCAAGGAAGGCATGGTGGTGAAGCGTACAAAGCGTATTGCCTCTATCCGTGTCAACGACAACATGCTGGGACGTGTCATCAATCCGCTGGGTCAAGCCATTGACGGTAAGGGAGACATTGACTTGAGCGATGCTTTCGAGATGCCGCTCGACCGTAAGGCTCCGGGTGTGATCTATCGTCAGCCGGTGAAGGAGCCGTTGCAGACGGGTTTGAAGGCCATCGACTCGATGATCCCCATCGGTCGTGGTCAGCGTGAGCTGATTATCGGTGACCGTCAGACAGGTAAGACTGCCATTGCCGTAGATACGATCATCAACCAGAAGAGTTTCTATGAGGCTGGTAAGCCTGTATATTGTATCTATGTGGCTATTGGTCAGAAGGCCAGTACTGTTGCCACCCTTGTATCCACCTTACAGGAACATGGCGCCATGCCTTATACCATCGTGGTGGCTGCTACTGCTGCTGATCCTGCAGCTATGCAGTACTATGCACCATTTGCTGGTGCAGCTATCGGTGAGTATTTCCGTGATCGTGGTCTGCCAGCACTCGTGGTATATGACGACCTCTCGAAGCAGGCTGTTGCCTACCGTGAGGTGTCACTGATTCTCCGTCGTCCTTCAGGACGTGAGGCTTATCCTGGTGATGTGTTCTATCTCCACTCTCGTCTTTTGGAGCGAGCAGCAAAGATGAACGAGCAGCAGGAAGTGGCTGAGTCAATGAACGACCTTCCCGAGTGTATGAAGGGACATGTGAAGGGTGGTGGCTCTTTGACCGCTCTGCCGATCATTGAGACACAGGCAGGTGACGTATCTGCTTACATCCCCACGAACGTGATCTCCATCACCGATGGTCAGATCTTCTTGGAGAGCGACCTCTTCAACCAAGGTTTCCGTCCTGCCATCAACGTCGGTATCTCCGTATCCCGTGTAGGTGGTTCGGCACAGATCAAGTCAATGAAGAAGGTAGCCGGTACGTTGAAGATCGACCAGGCACAGTATCGTGAGTTGGAGGCCTTCTCGAAGTTCTCCAGTGATATGGATGCTGTGACCGCCATGACCCTCGACCGTGGACGAAAGAACAACCAGTTGTTGATCCAGCCGCAGTACAGTCCTATGCCCGTTGGCGAGCAGATTGCCATCCTTTATTGCGGTGTGCACGGACTGATGCGCGAGGTACCTATTCCTAAGGTACGTGAGTGTCAGACGGCATTCCTCGATAAGCTGCGCTCTGCCAATCCTGAGGTCATCGAGACCCTCGCCAATGGTAAGATTGACGACGAGACAACTGCTAAGATCGAAGCCGTTATGGCTGACATTGCAGGAACGTATAAAGCCTAGCCTATGCCTTCGTTGAAAGAAATCAAAGGTCGTATAGCCTCTGTCAATTCCACGCGGAAGATCACGTCGGCGATGAAGATGGTTGCGTCCAGTAAGTTGCATCACGCACAGGTAGCCATTCAGAACATGCTGCCTTACGAGACCTTGCTGGAGCATATCCTCAAATCGTTCCTCGCTGCAGAAGCTGACTCCCAGACCGTATTCGACCAGGTGCGTCCCGTGCAGCGGGTAGCTCTTGTGGTCTTTTCCTCGAACTCCTCCCTCTGTGGCGGATTCAATGCCAACATCATCAAGATGATGACGCAGGCAGTGGATGAGTACGCCCAGCAGATCGGTCGTGAGAACATCGAGATCTATCCCATTGGTCGTAAGGTTCATGAGAAGGCAAATAAGTTGGGGTTAACGACCGTTGGTGAGTACTCCTCTCTGGCAGACAAGCCCAATGCGCATGACTGTATTGAGATTGCGCGGGAACTTGGAATGAAGTTCCTGGAAGGGAAGATTGACAAGGTGGAACTGATCTATCATCATTTCAAGAGTGCAGGTTCCCAAGTGCTCACTCGTAAGATATTCCTTCCTTTCGATTTGGAGGAAGAGTTGCAGCGTGATCACGAGCGTGACCTCACTACGATCATTGCCACGAAGGAGAGTCAGGAGTACCTGAAGAAGAGAGGTGAGCGGAAAGACGATACAAGTAAGAAGGAGGATGTGAAGCCGTTGAATGACAACTTCATTGTGGAGCCTGACATGGATACGGTGCTTTCACAGCTTGTTCCCAAGCTTGCTCACCTGATGCTTTATACGGCCTTGCTCGACAGTAATGCGTCTGAGCATGCCGCCCGTATGGTGGCTATGCAGACTGCTACCGACAATGCGGATGAACTCCTTCGCGAGTTGAACCTGCAGTACAACAAGAGTCGTCAGCAGGCCATCACCTCAGAGTTGCTCGACATTGTTGGAGGAACGGTCAACAACTAATCAAAAAATAAGGATTAAGACTTTTCTTAATCCTTATTTTTTTAATCTTTAATCCTAGAACATCATCGCCGTATCCGACAGGATCTCACTGAGTGTAGGATGGATATGCACCATCTGTGCCAGTTCGTGCACGTTGGTTTGTTTGCACATCAACACACTCACTTCCTGCACGATATCCGCAGCGTGGGCGCCGAACACATGACAGCCGAGGATCAAACCCTTCTCATCTGTTATCAGTTTGAGTAAGCCGTCAGTCTCATCCATGGCCAATGCCTTTCCGTTGGCACGGTAGAAACCCTTTTTACAGACAAATGTCATACCATTCTCTTTGCATTGATCCTCAGATAATCCTACACACGCCGCCTCAGGTTTTGTAAAGATGGCCGCAGGCATGATGTCGAGGTTGATCTCATCATCGATTCCCAGCATGTGGTTCACGGCCCGTAATCCTTGGAAGGTGGCAGCATGTGCCAGCATCATCCTTGCATTCACATCGCCAATGGCATAGATATGTGGGATATTCGTCTGCATATTCCCATCCACCTCTATACCTTTGGGAGAGAAGTTCACGCCCGTGTTCTCCAATCCGAGACCTTCCACATTGGCACCACGTCCTGTAGCAATGAGGATGATATCCGCTTCCACCTGTTCCTCTTTTCCTTTTCGTTCGAAGAACACCGTGTTACCATTGATGCGTTTCACGCCACTCTGCATGAGGAAGGTGACGCCCCGTTTGGCTATGGTCTGACGGAGGCGTTTGGCAATATCACTGTCAACCATCGGCAGGCACTCCTTGAGGAACTCGATGACTGTCACTTCACTTCCCAAGCTATTGAACACCGAAGCCATCTCCATGCCAATCACCCCGGCACCCACGATGCACAACCGTCTCGGCACCTCAGTGATATTCAGCAGTTCCGTAGAAGTCATCACGTTGGACTGGTCGATTCCCTCAATGGGCAGCATCTTAGCATGTGATCCCGTGGCAATGATGAACTTGTCGGCCGTATATTCCTGACCGTTAGCCACCACGGTTTTCTCATCCTTAAACGCAGCATGCGCTTTCACGAACGAGATGTTCTCACCTTGCAGCACCGTTTCCACACCCGAACGCAATTGTTCAATTACTGCATTCTTCCGTGCCATGATTGCGGAGAAGTCGACAGAGTCAATACCTTTATTCTTCAAGATGTCGGCAATCTCCGCCTCATGACAAAGCGTTTTTGTTGGAATACATCCGCAGTTAAGACATGTACCGCCCGCCTCCTTATCTTCGAAGATGGTGGTATGAATACCCTTACTTGCGGCATACGCAGCTGTTCTGTAGCCACCAGGTCCGCTACCGATGATGATCAGTTCCTTCATGCCTATTCCTCGTTTTTCATTTGTCGGAAGGTTACTACAGGATGCTTGGCAGCCAGCACATCATCCACACGTCCGATGGGCGTGTTATGCGGTGCGCTCTTCACCAGTTCAGGATTCTCCTTTGCCTCCTGCGCAATCTTCCGCATCACCTGGATAAACCCGTCGATGGTCTCCTTACTCTCGTTCTCCGTCGGCTCAATCATCAGACTCTCATGGAAGAGCAGCGGGAAATAAATGGTTGGCGCATGATAACCATAGTCGAGCAGTCGTTTGGCCACATCCATGGTGGTCACACCCGTTGACTTATCCTTCAGTCCGTCGAACACAAACTCATGCTTGCACAGTCCGCCAATCGGCAGTTCGTACACATCCTTCAGACTCTCCTTGATATAGTTTGCATTCAGCGTGGCCAACGGTCCCACCATCTTGATGTGCTGTTTGCCCATAGAGAGGATATAGGTGAAGGCACGAAGAATCACACCGAAGTTCCCGAAGAACGAGCCGATACTTCCCAACGACTGGTCGTTATCCGTCTCAACGGTCAACATACTCTCCTCCTCATTCAGAATCACGCGTGGAGTAGGGAGGAAGGGCTCCAGTCCTTTACGAACACCAATAGGACCGCTACCTGGTCCACCACCACCATGCGGTGTGGAGAACGTCTTGTGCAGGTTGATGTGCATCACGTCGAACCCCATGTCACCAGGACGACAAGCGCCTAGCATCGGGTTCAGGTTCGCCCCGTCGTAATACATCAGTCCTCCGCAGTCGTGTATCCTCTTGGCAATCTCAGGAATATCTTTCTCGAACAAACCTAAGGTATTCGGGTTTGTCATCATCATTCCCGCGATTTCCGGTCCGTGTTCCTCAATCAGTGCGATGAGGTCAGGCAGATCCACGAGTCCGTTTTCCGTACTCTTCACCTCCAGGATGTCCAGTCCGCACACCGCTGCCGAGGCAGGATTCGTACCATGAGCTGAGTCGGGCACGATCACCTTCGTACGTTGGTTATCCCCACGACTCTCATGATAGGCGCGGATCACCATCAGTCCTGTGAGCTCTCCATGCGCTCCAGCACAAGGATTGAGCGTGAACTCACTCAGTCCTGCGAGCTCCGACAAAGCCTGTTGCACACAGTAATACACCTCGAGCGCTCCCTGACAAGTCTCTGCCGGCTGCAATGGATGCAGTTCTGCGAACTCCTTAATGGCAGCTATCTCTTCGTTGATCACGGGGTTGTATTTCATTGTACAGCTTCCCAAGGGATAGAATCCGTTGTTCACGCCGAAGTTGTTAGCACTGTGATTCGTGTAGTGGCGTACCACGGTCATCTCATCACACTCAGGCAGTTGCGCTTCTTCCTGTCGTTTGAGTGCATCCGGCAGTTCATTGAAGGAGTAGATGCCATATCTGTTCTGTGGCAGAGAGTAGCCTCTGCGACCTTCCTTCGACAATTCGAAGATCAGGTTTCCATATAGTCTGTTGTTCATTTCTTTACCTCCTTGATTATTTCTACCAGATCGTCGATGTCCTCTTTGGTCCGCTTCTCAGTTACAGCGAACATGATCGTGTGTGCATCGATCTTCACACCCGCCAGATAGCCCAACTCCATACACTTCTTCTGCAGTGCATCCACATCCCCTTCATAGGTTACGCAGAACTCATTGAAGAACGGCTTGTCGAAAGTCTTCTTAAATAGTCCTGTCTCAATGAGTTTATCACAGAAGTAGTGAGCACCTGCATACGACAGTTCTGCAGCCTCCTTCATGCCTTGTTTACCCATCAGTGAGAGGTAGATTGTGACATACAGGGCCATCAGACTCTGATTCGAGCAGATATTCGACGTGGCTTTCTGTCTGCGGATATGCTGTTCACGAGCCTGAAGGGTGAGTACGAAGGCACGCTGGTCACGACTATCCTTGGTCATACCCACGATTCTTCCCGGCATCTTCCTGATGAGTTTCTCCGTACAGCAGAGATAACCCACCGAAGGACCACCGAATGTCATGGGGATACCTAGACTTTGTCCGTCACCTGCCGCGATATCAGCACCCCATTCCTTAGGTGATTTCAGTACGGCGAGATCCGCAGCAATACTGTTCATGATGAACAACGCCTTCTGCTCATGGATGGCTTCGGCAAAGCCGGTGTAGTCCTCTACGATACCATAGTAATTCGGCATCTGTACTACCACGCCAGCCACGCCACCCTCAGCGAGTTTCTGCTCCATATCCGCCTTGTCGGTCACGCCCTCCTTGGCATGAATACTCACGATCTCAATTCCGTGGAACTTTGCATACGTATCTATGACACGGCGCACCTTCGGGTCGATGGTCTCGCTCACCAATACCTTTGTACATTTCTTTCCTGCAGCGAAAGCCATCATCACCGCCTCTGCTGTGGCAGTAGCTCCATCGTACATCGAGGCATTCGACACGTCCAAGCCCGTCATCTCCGCCATCATACTCTGGAACTCGAAGATGTAGTGCAACGTACCTTGTGAGATCTCTGCCTGATAGGGTGTATAACTGGTCAGGAACTCTGAGCGTTCTACGATACTGGGAATTACTGAAGGCGTATAATGATCATACACACCACCGCCTGCGAAGCACGTCAGCTGGTCGTTCATCATCCCCAAGGTATTGAAGAACTGACGGATCTCCAGCTCACTCATCGCATCCGCAATCTCGTAGTCGCCTTTGAAGCGGATACTCTCGGGCACATCAGCATAGAGATCATCCAACGATTCCACGCCCGCCACCTTGAGCATCTGCTTGATTTCCTCCTCAGTATGTGGGAAATACTTGTGGTTCATAAGCCATTATTTAGCACAGAATTCTTCGTAGGCGGCAGCATTCATCAGGTTGTCGAGATCACCCTTGTCACTGAGTTCTACCTTGATGATCCAGTTGGCGTACGCATCCTCGTTCACCAGTTCCGGCTGATCTTCAAGGTCCTCATTGATCTCCACCACCGTTCCACTAACCGGTGAAATCAGGTCGCTGGCAGCCTTCACGCTCTCCACAGCACCGAATTCCTCACCAGCAGTCACTTCATCATCCACTTCGGGCATATCTACATACACCACGTTACCCAATGCGTTCTGCGCATAGTCAGTAATTCCAACGAATCCGAAGTCACCTTCCACTTTCACATACTCATGACTCTCTGAATAGTAGAGTCCTTCTAATACTTTTGCCATAGTTATTCTTATTTATTTCTTATATCTTTTCTCATAAAAACGTTTCTTCACTACCACACCTGGGAAGGTTTTCTTGCGGATCTGGATCTCCAGTTCCGTACCCAGTTTGGCATGCTCGGTGTTAACCAGTGCCATGCATACACTCTTTCCCGTTGAGATGGAGTTGTAGCCCGTGGTTACTTCACCCACCTTCTCGCCTTGGAACAACACATCGTAGCCGTGGCGTGGTATGGCCTTGTCTTTCAACTCAATGCCGATGACGCGCTGTTTCACGCCCTCTGCCTTCTGCTGAGCCAGCGCCTCCTTACCAATGAACTCCTCTTTGTCGAGTTTGCAGAACATCGACAAACCCGCCATGATGGGGGAGATGGTATCAGAGAGTTCGTCACCATAGAGTGGCAGACCAACCTCAAAGCGGAGCGTATCCCTACAGCCCAATCCGCAGGGCTTGCATCGTCCGCTTTCCATCAGCTTATCCCATTGACGCTGGATGAAGGCATGTGAGCCATAGATCTCGAAGCCATCTTCACCCGTGTAGCCTGTTCTGCTGATGATAATCGTCTCGCCATCAACATCAATGGTCTTGACCGTGTAGAACACCAGTTCCTTGCACGGCAGTCCCAGCACCTCTTCCACCACGGCCTCCGATTCCGGTCCTTGCACAGCAATCTGTCCGTAGTAGTCAGAGCAGTGCTGTAGATCAATGTCGAACCCCTTGGCCTGCTCCTGCATCCATGCCCAGTCCTTATCGATGTTCGCCGCATTGATTACGAGGAAGTAGTCCTGTTCACCCATCTTATATACCAGCAGGTCGTCAACAGTACCACCATTCTCATAGCACATCATTCCATAATAGATCTGTCCGTTGGGCGCACCCGTCACATCATTGGTAAAGATGTGGTTCACGTAGCGTTCCGCCTCAGGACCCTTGACCGTTACTTCTCCCATGTGACTCACGTCGAACACCCCGCAATGCTGTCTTACAGCATTATGCTCATCAATGATGTTCGAATACTGTATCGGCATATCAAAGCCGCCAAAGGGCGAGATCAGTGCGCCCAGTGCCACGTGTTTGTCATACAGACAAGTTCTTTTATTTTCCATTAACTCAAGATTAAAGATATCAAATCGGTTGTTTGTAAGTTTACGATGATGTCGCTGATGGAGTGGGGGATGGCCGCTATCAGCGCATCCTTGTCAAGTGCCGTACCTTTCAGCTTCGTACAAAGCTCATTCAGGTCACCTGTCAGGAAATAGTCGCCTTTCAGGTCGATATCCCTGATGATCCCGTTCTTCACCTCCATTCTTACCTCGATGGTTCCCACATCGTCGATCCGTTGTTTCTTCACCACTGTATAGCGTGGGTTGTTTCCGTAGATGAAATGAGGCGAGAGATACTCTTTTTCCATTTCCTCGATGCGCAGGATCTCCTCCTGTGTCAGCATCCGCTCCTCGTTGCAGGCGAAACGGATGAGTGCTTCGCGGATTTCCTCGAGTGTCAACGATGTATAATCCTTTAGTAAGGTGATGCGCTGTCGAACGCTCTTCACGCCTTTGCTTAGCAGTTTCTCGTCATCTGGGGTGATGCATCCCAGCATGTTGCGCATCTCTGTGTCGTAGAGCAGCGTACCGTGAACGATGTTCCTCCCTTTACCCATCACTGTCTGATGCGGACCTAAATGGTAGAATGCGTTCCCGCTCACCTTCTTTCCTTCTATCAGGATGTCGTTTCTGCCATTGGCCGTAGCGGGAATCCCCAGTTGCCGCAGGGCAGTCACCACCAGCGTGGTATATTTGTGATAGGTGAAGTTCACGAGGTCGCCATTGGTGATATACGACAGCATCATATTACTCTTGTCGGCATACACGCAACCGCCGCCGCTTTTCCTACGGTACATCTTCACCCCGTGATGCTCACAGTAGTTGATGTTCACCTCGTTCTCAATCAGCTGGTTCCTTCCGAAGATCACACTGGGCTCCACCTGCCAGATAAAGAAGGCATCTGCAACGGTTGTATATCGCGCAACATACTCTTCCATAGCCAGATAGAAGCTGAGTGGTCTGTTCTTATCATCGGGTAACCTAATATGTACCATCCTTCTTTCGGATTGTTTAGGATTCTTGCATGCAAATTTAATAATAATCCATGAATCCCCCAACTATTTTGATAAAAAAATGAGGGGTAATATCTGCGTGATGCTACCCCTCATTGTCTACATATTAGTTTGTCTTATTTGATGATTCTCTTTTTCCCGTTTTGGATATAAATGCCACCCTTTACGGGATGTGTTACACGCTGACCTTGCAGGTTATACAACGGCATGGATTTTTCAATTATCCATTCTCCATTTTCAATTGGATTAACGTCTGTTGCGATGTTGACTTTTGCTTTGATGGTAACATCCTTGGCAAGAGTATTGCTATTGCCCAAATAGACACCTTTATTTTGAATTGTGGCATTCGCCGGATAGATGATAGAGCAATCTTCGAGTACGATACCGCCTGGCAGATCACTGATAGCAGCAGCATCTGTTGGATTCAGAGCCGTACTAGTACTTGTTGTTATGGTTATATTTGATGACTTGATGGTGATTTTCTCTCTTGTAAGACCATTCGTTGGTCCGGCAATACCCCAGTATGCTTCTATATCCATGTTCATATTCTCGATGGTAACCGGGGCACCTCCAGACAGATAAATGCCAGTTACATCTGGGGATTTCAGCGTCAATTTGCCCTCGCCCTTGATTGTGGTCGATTTGACCAGCATTATCACATTTCCAGAACCTTTATTTTCAAGAACAGCATCTTGAGTTACATATATGGTCAATCCTTCAATGTTACTATAGATTATATCGTCCCAACCGCTTGTAATGGTATAACTACCTATAATGGTGAGTGTATTCGTTGAGGGTGAGTATGAGAATATTCCGTTGCCCAACACATCACCCATATTCAAGGTTGATACTTTTGTTCCTGCTATCGAAATGTTATACTCTATCACGTATGAAGAGAAATAGCCAGGGTTGGATGGGGGGCAATCAATGCGGGCGTAGGTGGCATCTTTATACATGAAATCATATTTAGTGCCACTACCGCCAACAAGTTTGGTACAACTAGAGAACATATCAGTTGAATATTGCACATTTTCTGTATTCCAGCCGTTCCAGACATAAATCGTCGTTAGCTCCTTGCACCCATTGAACATGGAAGACATATCTGTAACATTATCCGTACTCCAACCGCTCAAGTCAAGGCTCGTCAGACTACTGCACCCATTGAACATGGAAGACATATCTGAAACGTTCTCCGTATTCCATCCACTCAAGTCAAGGCTCGTCAGACTCTTGCAACCAGAGAACATCTTATTCATAGATATCACGTTAACAGCGTTCTTGTCACACATATTAATACTTGTCAGGCTGAAGCAATTTAGGAACATGGAACTCATAGAAGTTACCTTACTTGTGTCCCAGTCGCTCAAATCAAGACTTTTCAACTGTTCGCAATCATAGAACATGTCAGACATATCTGTAACGTTTGCCGTGCTCCAACCGCTCACATCAAGAGAATACAGACCATAGCACGAAGTGAACATGTAACTCATATTCGTTACATTACCTGTGTCCCAACCATTCACTTTAAGAGAATACAGACCAAAGCAAAAACCGAACATATAACTCATGTCGGTTACTTTGCTTGTGTCCCAATTGATCAAATAAAGACTCTCCAAACCATAGCAACTATAGAACATATGACTCATGTTCGTTACATTCCCCGTGTTCCAGCTATTCACGTTTAGCTTTGTCAGTTTACAGCAATTATAGAACATGTATGCCATATTCGTTACATTGTCCGTTTCCAAGTTAGTAAAATAATAGATTTTTGTCAGCTCCGTTAGATTGTAGAACCACATATAAGTTGAGGTAGGTTTGTAATCGGCAAAAGAAGCAGTAAATTCAACTGTTTCAATCTTCTTCTTAGCTATTATCCAACCTGGTTCGTTTTCACCAGTGTTCATATCATATATAACCGAAGTAGGTGAGTTCGCCAATTCCTCCCATTCATTATCATAACGGAAGGTTAAAGTTTTATCATCTGAGGTATAAACGGCATACGCCTTTGGGGTCTGCGCGTTGCTGAAGGAACAAATGGCCATCAGCATGATTGTTGTCAGAAATAGTTTTTGTTTCATATCCGTAAAGTTTTTTGTTGTTAATCAATGATTTATGTGACAAAGATACGATTAAACGAGCACAAATCAAAGAAAAAATCGTTTTTTTTGTTTTGTCGAGCGAAAGTATCTTGGCGGAGCCAAAGATACATAATTATACTGATATTTGCAAGTCGTTCCTGGTCTTTTTCAGGGGAGAAGTAGTAGATGTAGTAGATGTTTTTATAACATTATATATTTTCGTGCGCGAGAGAAATAATTATTATCTATAAATGTTTAGAAAAGTAGTACTACATCTACTACTTCTCCCCTGAACTAACATATTCAGTTCGCCCAAGTTAGAAGGCTGATAACATGGTAAAACTAGCCTTATAACTGGTCGTTAGAAGGCTGATAACTGTGTGCTAGAAGGCTTATAACTTGGAGTAATATAAAAAGAGGCAACATCTGTACGATGCTGCCCCCCATTGTCTATGTATTTGTTATTTCTATCTATCTTCTTCTAAATTCAGCACATGTTATAGCCGTGGCAATAGCAACGTTGAGACTGTCGGCGGTGGTGCGCCCCTCGGGGTAGTTGGGGATCAGCAGACGGCGGTTGATATGCGCTGCAACCGCAGGAGAAATGCCGTTACCTTCGTTGCCCATGACGATGATGCCATGATTAGAAAGTGGTTCCTGATAGATGTTATTGCCGTTGAGAAATGTGCCATAGACAGGAATCGTATCAGGCAGATTCTGAAATAGTTGCACCAAATCGGTGTAGATAAGCTTTACACGGGCAATGCTACCCATTGTGGCTTGAACCACCTTGGGATTATAAGCGTCAGCGGTGTTCGGACTACAGAAGATGGTGGATATGCCAAACCAGTCGGCTATGCGGATAATCGTACCAAGATTACCCGGATCCTGCACATCATCAAGCGCCAGGAACAACTCGTTGGCATCAAAGGGGAGAGACAGGTGATTGTCGGGAATGGGGAAGAGCGCCATCACCTGTTGGGGATGCTGCAAGAAGCTGAGTCGGCGGAGATCATCTTCAGTAACCACCGCATCTTCCTCGCATGGTGCCAGATCATTCTCATTCCACCATTCCTCAACGGCAAACAGACGGGAGGGATTCATCACCTTCATCAAGTCACCTACCACCTTTGGTCCCTCGGCCACGAAGAGTCCTTCCTGTCTGCGTCCTTTCTTCTGTCCCAGACTGCGTACGTATTTCAACAAGTTTTTGCTTATCATATTGCAAAAGTACATTTTTTTTCTTACTTTTGCAAGCGAAAAAGGAAAATTCATGGTATCAAGGAGATTACTCGCACCACTTGCCTGTCTGCTGTTTATGGCATCATGCTCATCATCGAAGTTCTTATCCGATGGTGAGTATTTGTTGGATAAGGTAAGGGTAGAGACTGATGCCAAGGAAATTGATGCTTCTCAGATGTCCACTTATATCCATCAGCAGGCTAACAGCAAATGGTTCTCGCTGTTCAAGGTCCCCTTGGGAACATACGCGATGGCTGGTAGGGACACGACGAAGTGGTTGAACCGCACGTTGAGGAATATCGGTGAAGAGCCCGTGGTGTATGATTCGCTGTTGGCTAAGCAGACCTGTGAGGACTTGCAGGATGCCTTGCATAACATGGGTTATATGAACGGTTACGTTACCTTGGATACCAAGAAGCATGGACATAAGCTGACCGCTATTTATAAGCTGCATCCTGGAATACCTTATTTTATTCGCTCGGTGAAGTACGATATCCAAGACGACACGGTGGCAAAGGTGCTGGATATTGAACATGCCAAGAACCTGTATCTGAAGGAGGGTATGAAGTTCTCGGCCACTGAGTTGGATAATGCCAGAAAGCAGATCACCCAACAGCTTACCCATGCGGGCTTCTACCGTTTCCACAAGGATTTCATCCGCTTCTATGCAGATACTACACGCGGTTCGAAGATGGTTGACCTTACCATGCAACTGATGCCGTATCAGTCGCATAACGATGCAGAAGTGACGTTTCATCCCCGCTATAAGGTTCGCCAGGTGAACTTCATGAGTGGTGATGATGGTAAGCTGCACCTCAGACGATCTGTGCTCCGCGAGAATACTTGGCTGAAGGAGGGGGATTTCTATAGTTCGCAGAACCTGCAGCGAACGTATAACAGCTTCGGACGACTGTCAGCGGTACGCTATACGAGTGTGAGGTTTGCGGAAGTGCCTGATAGTAACCTGCTCGACTGCAACATACAGATCAGTACGAATAAGCCAAACAGTGTCAGCTTCCAGCCGGAAGGTACGAATACGGCAGGTGACTTAGGTGCTGCGGCCACGCTGACGTATGAGAACAGGAACCTCTTCAAGGGTTCGGAAACGTTCAGTGTGCAACTGCGCGGTGCGTTCGAGGCCATCACAGGATTGGAGGGTTATCAGAACCAGGACTACGAGGAGTATAATTTGGAAGCGAAGCTGTCGTTCCCGCGGTTCATTGCTCCTGTATCAAAGAATTATCGGAAGAAGAGTTCGGCAGCATCAGAATTGTCGGTCAGCTATAACATGCAGAACCGTCCTGAGTTCCACAGACGACTCTTCTCGGCTGCATGGCGCTACCGTTGGACGGATGCCAACAGGAATACAACTTATCGCGCGGATGTGATCGACCTGAACTATATCTACATGCCGTGGATATCCAGTACGTTCAAGCACGACTATCTCGATAGTGTAAGTAACAGAAATGCCATCCTTCGGTATAACTACGAGGATCTGTTCATTATGAAGATCGGATTCTCGTTGGCACATAATGGACGGCATCATGCTTTCCGTGCGAACGTTGAGACGGCTGGTAATCTGCTGAACGGGTTCAGTCATCTGTTAGGCGAAGAAAAGAATGAACGCGGTCAGTACACCTTATTTAATATTGCCTATGCGCAGTATGTAAAAGGCGACGTGGACTATACGCACCTGATTCGTTTCGACCGTAGAAACCAGTTGGCCCTTCATGCAGGCTTCGGCATAGCTTATCCTTATGGTAACAGTAGGATTCTGCCGTTTGAGAAACGGTATTTCTCGGGTGGCGCGAACTCTGTAAGAGGATGGAGCGTAAGAGGGTTAGGACCAGGAAAGTTCAAGGGAACGAATGGCGCCATCGACTTCATCAACCAAACGGGTGATATGAAGCTCGACCTGAATGCGGAATATCGTACGTTCCTGTTCTGGAAATTCGATGGAGCGGTATTCGTGGATGCTGGTAATATCTGGACGTTGCGCAACTATGAGGAACAGCCGGGAGGACAGTTCAAGCTGGATGAGTTCTATAAGCAGATTGCGGTGGCGTATGGTATTGGTTTACGACTCAACTTCGACTATTTCGTACTGCGCTTTGATATGGGTATGAAGGCGGTGAATCCTGCGTATGAGAACGGTAAGGAACATTTCCCCATCGTGAATCCACGACTCAGTCGCGACTTCTCTTTTCACTTCGCAGTGGGCCTTCCATTCTAATGCGCCACTTGCCGTTCTGGATCAATGCGTTTAAGCGGAACGAAGCATGGTCGGTCATTCGTCCTGCCTTACCAATGGAATCCATGCTTAGGAAATTCTGCACGGAGATATTCACAATCGCAGAGCTGTCACCGGTATAGTTTACTTCACCAATCTCAACAGTAGCGGGTAGGTCCTGTTGCCGTAAGATATCCACATCTTCCTGCTGGATATTTGTGGCAATGAACTGTAGCCATTTCTCGGAATCAACAGTACTGAAACGCTGTGCTTTCTGGAGGTCGTAGTTGAAATAACTAACCGAGAAACTATCCACGACTTCCATCAACTGCTCTTCAGAACCATCCCTGCTCTCACCGCATCCGATGAGAGTAGCCATGACCAGGAGGAGTAAACTTTTTGTTTTCATATGATGACGTTTCTTTTGCAAAGATACTATTTATGAATCAAAGATGCAAGTAATCTTTTGTTTTTCCTTTTATATGTACCTTAAACGAAGTTAAAGGTAAGCCTTTTCTTTGGTTTATCCCGTGTTTTTTCTTACTTTTGCATTCAAAATAATCACAGACATGCTGAAATTCATTTCCTTCGGGAGCGGTAGCAGCGGAAACTGCTATTTTCTCTTCACCGAAACGGACGGCATATTGATAGATACTGGTATAGGTGTACGTACACTAAAGAAATATTTTCAGGATTATGGACTAAGGATGGCACATGTCCACCACATTATCATAACCCATGATCATGCAGACCACGTGAAGTCTGTAGGCTCTTTTAGTTGTGAGTATCATCTGCCGGTTTATGCCACTCGTGAGGTGCATCGCGGTATTGACAATAACTATTGCGTGAGACGCAAGATACAACCCATCAATGCACATATCATTGAGAAGGGTTCGACGATTCAGTTAGGTGACTTCACCGTAACTACGTTCGACGTTCCTCATGATAGCAATGATAACGTGGGCTATTGTATTGAGTGCGAAGGTACGGTGTTCTGTCTGATGACCGATGCGGGGCATGTGACCGACGAGATGAAGCAGTATATCCAACGTGCCAACTATCTCGTTATTGAGGCGAACCATGATGAAGAGATGCTGTTCAACGGTCCTTATCCACAATACTTGAAGGATAGGGTGTACAGCGAGAACGGTCATCTGAGCAATAAAGCATGTGCCCAGGCACTGGTAGAGAATGTCACGCCAAGTATGAAGCATGTGTGGCTCTGTCATCTCAGCGAGGAGAACAACCATCCTGAGCTGGCTCGGAAGACGGTGGAGATGATTCTGCGTGATGCGGGCATCGTTCCAGGCAAGGACTTCCAATTGGATGTGCTGCGAAGGAAAACACCGAGCGATATCTATGAGCTGACGTGATTTTCGCCAAATAATTTGGAAATTCGAAGAAAAAAGAGTAATTTTGCAGCCGCTTTTGGTTCCGTAGCTCAGCTGGATAGAGCAACAGCCTTCTAAGCTGTGGGTCTCGGGTTCGAATCCCGACGGAATCACATGCAGAAAGAGCTTCAACGAAAACTTGTTTTCAGTTGGAGTTTTTTTTGTATGGGGATTAGCCCGTGGCAGGGTATGGGATCGACAAAGTCAATCCCCACGGGAAAAAGAAAGACTCCTAATGAGTTTATTTTTCCTACTCATTGGGAGTCTTTTCTTATTTAATGTTTAACTTTTGGAGCAGCGAGAGCCATCGTGTTTATACGTTTGGCCGAGTCGTGACAAAAGTCAACGTAGTTAATGTATAATCTTTAATCTTTCATGTTCTTACGAATTCATCGAAAGCAGGAACTCCTCATTACTCTTTGTACGTTCCATACTATCGTGAATCGTATTCATGGCCTCAATCGGATTCATGTCAGCAATGTACTTGCGGAGGATCCACATTCGATCGAGCGTTGTCTTATCCTGCAGCAGATCATCACGACGAGTACTTGATGCCACGAGGTTGACAGCCGGGAAGATACGCTTGTTGCTGAGTGAGCGATCCAACTGCAACTCCATGTTACCTGTTCCCTTGAACTCCTCAAAGATCACCTCATCCATCTTAGAACCTGTGTCGATAAGAGCTGTAGCAACGATGGTCAAGCTACCACCGCCTTCAATGTTACGGGCAGCACCGAAGAAACGCTTCGGCTTCTGCAGGGCATTGGCATCCACACCACCAGTAAGTACCTTACCACTGGCAGGAGCAACGGTGTTGTATGCACGGGCCAGACGGGTAATGGAGTCGAGGAAGATGACTACATCATGACCGCATTCTACCATTCTCTTGGCTTTCTCCAAAACGATTCCGGCAATCTTTACGTGACGTTCAGCAGGCTCGTCGAAGGTAGAGGCGATAACCTCTGCATTCACGGTACGGGCCATATCCGTAACTTCCTCAGGACGCTCATCGATGAGTAGCATCATCAGGTAGGCTTCAGGATGGTTGGCAGCGATGGCATTGGCAATGTCCTTCATTAAGATGGTCTTACCTGTCTTGGGCTGTGCCACAATCAGCGCACGCTGTCCCTTACCAATAGGAGCGAAGAGATCCACCACGCGGGTACTGAGGTTGGTTGTCCTCGGATCACCGCAAAGGGTGTATTTCTCATCCGGGAAGAGGGGAGTGAGGTGCTCGAACGGAATCCTGTCGCGCACTTCAGAAGGTACTCGTCCGTTAATCTGATCAATGCTGGTCAGCGGGAAGTACTTCTCACCATCATGCGGAGGACGAACATGACAATTCACCACATCACCGGTCTTCAAGCCATAACGCTTGATCTGTGCCACTGATACATATACATCATCAGGAGATGAGAGGTAGTTGTAGTCGCTGGAACGGAGGAATCCGTAACCATCAGGCATCACTTCCAGCACACCGTTGGCGGTGATGATATCTGAGAAGTCGTATGCAGCACTCACCGTCTGCTGAACAGCGGCAGGTCTGAGTGCCTGCTGAGCTGATGGCATCGGTGTGGTGGGGTTGTCGAACATGTCGTAGTTAGGAAGCACGGAATGATCCTCAATCGGCAGGTCAACGACAGGAATGAAATCAGTTCCGTCACCGGGATCACCTTCCCATACCTCATCTGGATTGAACATTGGTTCGCTCTCTTCATGATGGGCGTTCACCTTAGCCTGCAGCTGTGCGAGGAGGTCATTTTGGGCTTCGTTGTCATCATCCGACTGCTCACCAGTGGCGAACTCTGCCTCAGGAACATCTGTTATCACATCGTCCTGTGCTACAACTGCTTCGGGTACAACAACAGGTTCCTCTACGATGGGTTCGCTGACTGTTTCCTCCTGCTGGGCTGCTTCGGCGGCGGCAATGGCTGCCAACTCTGCCTTTGACTTCCTTCCGCGGTGCTTGGGGAACTGTGCTAGAACCTCTTCAGCAGCAGCCTTCTTGGTCTTGACTTTCTCTGCCTTGGGTTTCTCTTCCTGGGGTTCCTCTTCCTTTGGCTCGGGAGCGGCTACGATTTCCACATTGTCTGTAGAGAAGAGGGGAGCGGCTTCGGGAGCTGTGCTCTTACTCTTCTTCAGATCGAAGTTCTCGCCTTCCTTTCCGTTAACGGAATAGACACGATCCGTATCTTTCTTACTGATGCGAACTCGCTTACGTTTTGTACCTTGGGGCGTCTTAGAAGCACCTATCTTAGCCTGCTCATCAAGAATCGTATAAACGATGTCCTGCTGAGAGGATTTCTTGTCAATGGATACACCAAGTTCTTTCGCAATATCTTCCAACTCGGAGATATTCTTCGATAATAATTCGTCTATGTTATACATACGTAGGATATGTGTATTTTTAAAATTGGATGTTGAATAATTGATTCTTTGTCGTTTACCATGTCATTGGAGCGTAGCCCCCGACTATAAGCTGGAAACGGCTTGATTTGAAATCGACTGCAAAATTAGTGATTTTTATCCACACTGCCAAATATATCAGAAGATTTTTTGCATTCTTCTTCAAAGTTTTACAGAACAGCTGTGAAGCAGTCGGGAAAATGAGATTGCAACGGTTCTGGCTCGTTCGCAAAGAGGGCAAAAACAGCACTGCCACTACCACTCATAGAAGCATATACTGCTCCCAGATCATAGAGTTTCTGCTTGATGGCAGCAATGGCGGGATATTGTGGGAAGATGCTCTCTTCGAAATCGTTGACGAGCTCATCACGCCAGGTCTCTATAGGTTGTTGAACAATGTCACGACAGCATTTGGCGGGCTTCCTACATTTTATATATGCGAAGGCCTCACGGGTGGATACCGCCACAGGAGGTTTGACAATGGCCAGAGTATAGTTGTTTAATGACAGTTCGATGGGGGAGAGTACCTCGCCGATTCCCTCCGCATAAGCTGGTTGTGACTGGATGAAGAAGGCACAGTCGGCTCCCAGTGTTGCCGCCATCTCTTCCAATTCCTTAGTTGGAATATTGAGATGAAACATCTCGTTTAGGAGTGTGAGGGTAAAGGCACCATCTGCGGAACCACCACCCATACCTGCCTGCATGGGAATATTCTTAATAAGGTTGATATGAACAGGAGGTAGGGGAGAACGTTTCTCCAACAGATGGTAGGCCCGTACCACCAAGTTCTTCTCAGGATCTCCTTCGATGGGGAGTCCGCTGATGGTCAGGGTACACCGTGAAGCAGACGAACTATCTGGCACTTCCTTTATTTCTATCTCGTCATAGATAGGAACAGGGAAGAAAACGGTTTCCAGATTATGGTAACCATCCTCACGTTTACTGACGATATTCAGTCCTAAATTGATCTTGGCACAGGGTCTTGTCTTCATCTGGTATTTCCTTTCATCAACCTTAGAAAAATAAAAGAGTGCTGACCTTCAGCACTCTTAGTAGTGGATAGGGGAATCGAACCCCTATGCCAAGATTGAGAATCTTGTATCCTAACCATTAGATGAATCCACCAACGGGCATTCTCAAAGACCCCTGCGGAAGGAGGGGGATTCGAACCCCCGGTACGGGAACCCGTACGGCAGTTTAGCAAACTGCTGGTTTCAGCCACTCACCCATCCT
>JBGUJY010000044.1:0-2757 GCA_045114185.1 Prevotella sp.
ATCATCCTGATGGGGTTGATCTTGAAGAACTTGGTACCGATAAACGTGGCGACGAACAGGAAGCAACTGATCCAGAACTGCCACGGATTGGTGCTGGGTGTAGAAAAGTTCTCAGGAGTCATCAACATCAGGGTGGCCGCAGCTAAAAGACCCACCACTGCAGGACGAAGTCCCATGAAGACGCTGTTCACCAACGGCGTCTTCATGTATTTCATGAACATCTTACTGATCAGGATCATCAGGATCAGCGACGGTAACACTAGGGCAAAGGTGGCAGTAACACTACCAAGAATAGCCATGGGGGTGCTGTATCCTGCGTTCAAAACGGCTGTATAACCACAGTAGGTGGCCGAGTTGATGCCCACCGGTCCTGGGGTCATCTGACTGATAGCAACGATATTAGTGAACTGTGCCGTATTCATCCAATGCCAGTGATAGACCACCTCGTTCTGGATGAGTGAGAGCATGCCATACCCGCCACCGAAACCAAAGAGGCCGATCTCAAAGAACGTGATAAACAGATATAGGTAAATCATAGGCCACTTCGTTTATTCTGTAGGTTGCACGTATTGACCATAGACATAACCACCTAATCCAGCTATCAGGATAATGAGGATCGGTGAGACCCCCAGTGCCCAGATTGCCAAGGCACCGACAATAGGAATCCAGCAGTTCGACAGACTGATCTTCGCGCTCTTAGCGAGGTTGAAGGTGGGAACGGCAATCAGGGCCACTACGGCAGGACGGATCCCGCGGAAGATAGCTGCCACCACTTTGTTGTCTTCAAACTGATGGAAGAACATGGCAATGAAAAGGATGATGAAGAACGAGGGCAGTGCCGTGGCAAGTGCCGCACACACTGCTCCGTTTTTCTTCCGTAGCTTATAGCCGATGAAGGTACTGATGTTGATGGCGAAGACACCAGGACAGCTCTGCGCAACGGCAATGAGGTCGAGCAGTTCTTCCTTCTTCAACCATCCGTGTTTATCGACCACCTCTGTCTCAATAATAGGGATCATGGCATAGCCACCTCCGAAGGTGACCAGGCCGATCTTGAAGAAAGTTTGAAACAGATCTCGATAAAGGTTCATACAGCTATGATAATCATTTGCGTATTATTTGCCTTGATGAGCCTCCACCCAACGACGGGCATTGATGAAGGCCTCGATCCAAGGTGTTACCTCGTCCTGACGACGGTCGGCAGGATACCAGGCATTCTGCCAGGGGAAGATGGCACGCTCGAGGTGGGGCATCATGGCCAGATGACGACCATCGGCTGAGCAGATACCGGCTACATTATAGTCAGAGCCGTTGGGATTGGCAGGATAGTCGGGATAGTTATACTTCGCGATGATATTGTACTGGCTCTCTGCCTCAGGCAGACGGAACTTTCCTTCACCGTGAGCCACCCACAAGCCCAGTTTGTTACCGCTCAGACTGCCGAACATCACACTGTTGTTCTGAGGAATCTCCAAGGTAAGGAATGCACTCTCGAACTTATGCGAATCGTTGTGCAACATCTTCACGCCTGTATTTCCTGTCAATCCAAGTTCCACCATCAGCTGACAGCCGTTGCAGATACCCAGTGAGAGGGTGTCCTTGCGGGCATAGAACTTATCCAGCGCTTCCTTGGCCTTCGGGTTGAACAGGAAGGCACCAGCCCATCCCTTGGCAGAACCGAGCACATCACTGTTGGAGAAGCCGCCGCAGAACACGATCATGCTGATCTCTTCCAGTGTCTCACGACCGCTGATCAGGTCGGTCATCATCACGTCTTTCACGTCGAAGCCGGCCAGATACAGACTATAGGCCATCTCGCGTTCACCATTGGTTCCTTTCTCGCGGATGATAGCGGCCTTGGGACGCACAGCGGGAATCTCACCATATTGTGACAGCTTACCGGTGAAGTCTTTGTTGAACTTCATCTCTATCGGCTGGTGCTTGTAGTTCTTGAAACGTTCGGCAGCGCAACCGTTGAAGCTCTGCTTGCGGTCGAGCAGATAAGAGGTCTTGTACCACACATCGCGCAGCGCGTCGATATCGAAGGTGTGCTCCTGCTCATCCTTCTTGATGACGAGTGTACGGTTGTTAGGAGTGGGATAACCGATCTTGGCGAAGCCGATGCCGGCGTCCTCGAGGAACTCCTTCAGTTCAAACTTATGCTCATCCGATACCTGGATGATCACACCCGGGTTCTCGGCAAAGAGGTTCTTGACGATATCGTTTCCTGCTAAGTTATGGAGGTTGATATGCATACCACCATTCGTATTGGCGAAGCACATCTCCAACAAGGTGGTGATCATACCGCCTGCAGAGATATCATGACCCGCCAGGATCCATCCGCGACGGATCATTTCCTGAATGGCCTCGAAGCAATCAGCGAAATACTCAGCGTTCTTGACGGTAGGAACATCACTACCCACCTTACCTAAGCTCTGTGCGAAGGCACTACCGCCCAGTCGCTGTTCATCGAAGGAGAAGTCGATATGGTAGAGAGAAGAATTCTTGTCGTTGACAACCACTGGCGATACCACCTTACGGATATCACTTACCTCACCGCCAGCACTAACGATAACCGTTCCCGGAGAGATGATCTTCTCACCATTGGGGTATTGCTGACTTAGTGAAAGGGAGTCCTTACCGGTAGGCACATTCACATGGAGATCGCAGCAGAAATCACTCAATGCCTCCACGGCAGCATACAGACGGGCGTCTTCACCTTCCTGAGAACGACAGGGCCACATCCAGTTAGCACTC
>JBGUJY010000045.1:0-8468 GCA_045114185.1 Prevotella sp.
CCGAAACTATGACCGAATTCGTGAACTACCACAGGACGGTATTGAGGATGGTGTGTCATCGACAGGTTATAGGAGTTCAGGATACCACCACCACCATAAATATCTGTATTCACCAACACGATGATATGCTCATAGGGAGTTCCTGCTAATACATCGTGTAAATCTTTGATGTTCAGCGTTGTTAAGTATCTGTTGCTATAGAATGTGTCGAAGTGCGAATGAAGGGCGGTTTCTTTCCATATTCCTTTCGATGGCTCACTCGTCCCACTCTCCTTGGAAGGAGATTTCACGGCCACGATATTAAAGCGGTTACGCATACTCTTGAAGGGTTCATGGGCAAAGAGTGCATCGATGGCCACCCGGGCATCCTCCAAGAATACCGGCATCTCATCCTCTAAATATCCTTCTGCCACAAAAGCGATGTGAATACAGCGATTGGTGTCGGCTGCCTGTTGCAGTGTCTCGTACGGGGTAACCTTGTTTGTACCCGTCTTCCTGATCAAGATATCAGTAGGTATAACGGTATGGGTTAACGTTGCCACTACCTCTCTTCTATTGTTCATCAATGCCACCGTCACATCCACGGTATCCTTTGGCATGGGAACAAGAAAGACATTCTCAAAGGAGCGTTTAACCGTCTTAGCCTCTTCGTAGCTCAGCCATTCCTGGAAGAGGGTAGAGAAGGAGTTCTTATAGATCATGCGTTTGGTACGATGATCAGCTACCCAAATCTGTCCGTTTCCTTCTACGGGTACCTCATCCAAACGATACCTTTTTCCATACCAGCGGGGAATACTGTTCAGCTTGTCCAAGGCAATCTCCTGATGGTTCACATCGCCAGAGAATGTATAGTCGATACGGAGTGTTCCATCGATGAAATAGTCATCGAACACCGGTTCGTGTGCCACTTTTGTATCCTGCGCCCAAGTCGTTAACGACAAGCAGGTTATCATCGCAACTAATATCTTTATTCTTTTCATATTTTGATTCTTTTATTGCGTCATGTTATTCTCGAGATGACCTATCAGTTCTTGGATATATGTCCTTTTCCAATCGTTCAGATGATAGCGACGTTGGTTGAACGCGAGGATATCCAGATCCATGGCAACCTCATGTTGTTTCCGCTTTTCCTTGGTGTCTCCACAACGAATCTCCAGATGTTTGAGCATGCTGTTTACCTCTCGGTAGGAGAGTTGGGTTTCAAAGATAGCTAAGGCATTGATATAATCCGGTCCTTCCTTGTTCACATCCGCTGTCTGCATGGTAGGAGAGAATACGATACCATTGCCGAAAGAGTCCTTTAACAGGATTCTCACCTCCTCCAGATGTCTTTCTGCATCATGGTTAGATCCGATAGCAATGAGTACCTTATTCATGTTTCAAATCATACAAAATTAATGTTTTTGCAATATTAATTAAAATATTTTAGTAAAAAATTTGCATTATAAAATATTTTTTAGTAATTTTGTGGCGGAATTTTAACTTTTTTGACTATAGTGAAGAAATACTGCATTCTTTTGATGATGCTGTTTTTATGTTCGGCCTGCGAGTGGAAACTCAAGCCGAACGAGGACGAGTTGCTCCAGCAACGCGTGGCTGTTCAGCGTTATGATCGTTTGCAGAGCATGTATCTCACTACAGCCGATTTCGCTGCCCTTCAGCAGATGGAGACCAATTATCCTATGGAGACCCGCGCATTGATTGAGAATGTGTTGATGTTAGGTCCGATTGACTCTCCAGACATCAACAAGAAATTCCTTGCTTTCTACCAGGATTCCACCTTGCAGACTATCCTCAGCGATGCCGAGGCACAGTATGCGAACATCGATGATGTCAACAAGAAGCTTAATGATGCTATCGACCGTTTGAAGAATGATGTTCCAGGTATTCCCATCCCGCGTTTCTATGCGCAGGTAGGTGCGTTAGGACAGAGTATAATAGTGGGTGATGAGAGTGTGGGCATTTCGTTGGATAAGTACTTGGGTGCCGACTATCCCTTGTATGCCAAGTATTATCCCGAACAGACAAGAGCATCGATGGATCGTGAGCATATCGTTCCCGATTGCATCAGTTTTTATCTGTTGAGTCTGTATCCCATGAAAGATTTCGAACTCCGTAGTCAGGTTGATCGTGACCTACACATGGGTAAGGTGATGTGGGTGACCAACCATTGTGTGGGACACCGCTTTTTCAATACCCATTATGTGCAGGTGGTTGACCGTTTTATGAAGAACAATCCAGGTATTACTGTGGAGGCATTGTTGAAGATGACCGACTACACCCAGTTGAAGTGAGTCGTTGTCTGACAGCCTCATATAAGAGTACTGCTGCTGATACGGAGACGTTCAGCGAATCCAACCTTCCATTCATAGGTATCCTGATATGTGCATCTGCGGCTTCCCGCCATGATGTTGTCAGTCCTGTGGACTCTGTTCCCATCACAATTGCGGTGGGACCTATCATGTCTGTGTCGTAATACAGACTGGAGTCTTGTAGTTGTGCCGTTAATATCCTAATATGATGCTCTTTCAGGTATCGGATACAATCTTCAGAGGTGCATACCACACAGGGAACACTGAATACAGCCCCTAACGAGGCACGGATCAGGTTCGGGTTGAAAAGGTCGGTCAAGGGGTCGCAGACAATCACGGCATCCGCTCCAGCAGCATCCGCACTGCGCATGATAGCCCCCAGGTTTCCAGGTTTCTCCACACGTTCCAATACGATCAGCAAGGGATTGTCTTTAAACGATAGCTCGTCCAGTGTTCTGTTTCGTGTATGAACCACGGCGATGACACCCTCTGTGCTCTCCCTGTAGGCGATGCGTTCATAGACATGCGGCGAAACGAAACAGGTGTTGATACCTGAAGGCAGATCAGCGGGAATAACCGCTTCGTTCTCTTTGGCTCGGATATATAGCGTGTCAATCTCGTATCCTGCATCAATGCATTGCTGGATCTCTCGTCGTCCCTCCACAACGAACAGTCCTGTTTCGCGGCGAAGGGCCGATTTCTGCTGGAGTGCCAGCAGTTTCTTGATCTTGGGATTTTGTGTACTTGACAAGTAGTTGTCCATGATTCACGATATTTTTGACAAAGGTACGAATTAGTGAAAGAAATACCAAGAAAAAGCCCGTATTTGTTTGTTTTTTTGAACGAAATGTAAAAAAGTTATAATCGTTTGTGGGTTCCAATAAAATTGCTTACCTTTGCATACTTGGATGGAAATATGAATAAATGATCCCTCCCCAAGCACATGACTCATCATAAAATGGACAATACATTCATGAAAAGAACCTTATGGATCATCACGGTCCTACTGCTTTCTGTCACCACAAAGGCACAACGTATTGAACTGAACGACATCAACCGAGGCATGTATTCGGCTGAGTATCTGCGTACGGTTACGCCCTTACCCGATGGGGAGAGCTATGCGCAGATCAGTAAGGATGGCAAACAGGTGGTGAGCTATTCGTTCAAGACCGGAAAGCAGACCGCAGTTCTCTTTGATGTGACGAATACCAGGAAAGAGAACATCGATGATTTCGACGATTATATTCTGAGTCCCGACGGAAAGAAGATGCTGATTCAGACACAGACGAAACGTATCTACCGTCGCTCGTTCACAGCCGTATATTATATCTACAATATCGAGACTCGCATGCTGGAGAAGCTCTCGGATTACGGTCCGCAGCAAACTCCCGTATGGAGCAATGACGGTCAGCAGGTGGCCTTTGTACGCGACAATAATATCTTCCTCGTCAAGCTTTTGTACGATAATGCAGAGAGTCAGGTAACCAAGGATGGGAAATTCAATGAGGTTATCAATGGTATTCCCGACTGGGTGTATGAGGAGGAGTTCGGCTTTAACTGCGCCCTGGCTTTCAATGCCGATGGTACGATGATCTGCTGGGTGCGTTTCGATGAGAGTCAGGTACCACAATACAGTCTGCAGATGTATAAGGGTATGCGTCCCGAGAAGAAGGAGTATGCAACCTATCCTGGCTTATATTCATACAAATATCCCAAGGCTGGCGAGGTTAATTCTACCGTGAGTGTACATAGCTTTGATATCCAGAGCCGTCAGACGCGTACCTTACAGGTGCCCTTGGAGAAGGATGGTTATATCCCACGCCTCAAAGCCACTGATGATGCAGAGCGGATGATTGTCTATACGATGAACCGTCATCAGGACGAACTGAACATCTTTGCCGTGAATCCCCGCAGCACGGTAGCCAAGTTGCTGATCAAGGAGAAGGTGGATAAGTATGTCAAGGAGGAGGCCATGGAGAATATCCTGTTCACCTCGAACAATATTCTGTTGCCTAGCGACCGTGATGGCTCCATGCAACTCTATCTCTATAATAAGAACGGTCAGTTTATCAGAAAGGTGACTGATGTGAAAGGCGAGGTGAGCGAGGCCTATGGCTATGATGAGAAGACGGGTAACACCTATTATCAGGCTGCTGGTGAGGATGCGCTGAACCGCGAGATCTATGTTACGCTGAAGAATGGTAAGACACAGAAACTGAGCACCCGTAAGGGATGGAATCAGGCTACGTTCAGTGAGGGATTCCGCTATTTCGTAAATCAGTTCAGTGATGCCGAGACACCTTATATATATACTACCTGCTCAGCAGAGGGCAAGACGCTCGCCACACTGGTAGATAACGGTGGTTTGAAGGAACGTCTCTCCGCATTGCAACTGCCCAAAAAGGAGTTCTTCGAGTTCACGACCTCCGAGGGCGTGAAGCTGAATGGCGTGATGATCAAACCGGTCAACTTCAATGCCTCAAAGAAATACCCGGTCATCATGTGGCAATATAGCGGACCCGGTAGTCAGCAGGTGAAGAACAGCTGGACCATCGGTTCCATGGGTAGTGGTGCGATGTTCGATAACTACCTCACCGAACAGGGCTATATCATTGTATGCGTGGATGGTAGAGGTACTGGTGGCAGAGGTGCTGACTTCGAGAAATGTACCTATCTGCGACTGGGTGAGAAGGAGGCAAAAGACCAAGTGGAGACTGCTCTTTATCTAGGCTCGCTTTCGTATGTTGACAAGGAGAATATCGGTATCTGGGGTTGGAGCTATGGCGGCTTCTGTACTTTGATGAGTATGAGCGAGGGCAGGGGTGTGTTCAAGGCTGGCGTGGCTGTGGCACCACCTACAGACTGGCGCTTCTACGATACCATCTATACCGAAAGGTTTATGCGTACCCCGCAGGAGAATGCCTCGGGCTATGATGTAAATCCCATCCAATGGGCTTCGAAGTTGCATGGCGAGCTGCTGATCTGCCATGGACTGGCCGACGATAATGTGCATCCGCAGAACACATTCGAATATACCGAAGCACTGATACAGGCGGATAAGGACTTCAAGATGAACGTCTATACCAACCGTAATCATAGTATCTATGGCGGCAATACACGCAATCACCTGTTCAGGCAGATCGTGAATTATTTCAACGAAAATCTCAAGTAAGACTGTGTGCAAAGAAATACCCCGGATGGTTTTTCATAAATTTCGTGGGGGAAAAGGATATTGAAACGTATTATATTAAAAAGGTTATATAAACATTTATGGCAAAAAGGTATTTATTAGGATTTGATGTCGGCAGTTCATCTGTCAAGGCATCATTGGTTGATGCAGATACAGGCGTATGTGCAGCAACTGCTTTCTTCCCTGAGACAGAGGCTCCCATCATGGCTGTAAAGGCTGGTTGGGCAGAACAGGATCCGGAGATGTGGTGGACAAACGCTAAGCTTGCTTTCCAGAAGATCAAGGCTGAAGCAGGTGCCAAGGCCGAGGAGATCAAGGCCATCGGTATTTCTTACCAGATGCACGGCTTGGTATGCGTTGACAAGGCTCAGCAGGTGCTCCGTCCGAGTATTATCTGGTGTGACTCACGTGCTGTTCCCTATGGCGAGAAGGCTTTCAATGAGCTGGGTGCCGACAAGTGCTTAGGTCATCTGCTGAACTCACCGGGTAACTTCACCGCTGCCAAGTTGGCTTGGGTGAAGGAGAACGAGCCTGAGCTGTTCGCCAAGATCGACAAGATCATGCTCCCTGGCGACTACCTTGCCATGAAGTTAAGCGGAACAGTGAACACCACCATCAGTGGTCTTTCTGAGGGTATGATGTGGGACTTCAAAGAGAAGGCTCCCGCAAGCTTCTTGTTCGATTACTATGGATTCGACGAGAAACTGATTGCAGATATCGTTCCTACATTCAGCATTCAGAGTACGGTCAGCAAGCAGGCAGCTGAAGAGCTGGGTCTGCAAGAGGGTACACCGATCTCTTACCGTGGTGGCGACCAGCCGAATAATGCACTGTCACTGAACGTGTTCAATCCGGGTGAGATTGCTTCTACTGCTGGTACATCAGGTGTGGTATATGGTGTACTGGGCGAGGCTAACTACGACAAGAAGAGTCGTGTGAACACCTTCGCACATGTCAACTACACCACCGATCTTGATCGTCTGGGCGTACTGCTCTGCATCAACGGTACAGGTATCCTCAATGCATGGATCCGTCGTAACGTGGCTCCTGAGGGTATCTCTTACAGCGAGATGAACGACATGATGGCCAATATCCCCATCGGTAGCGAGGGCGTATCCATCATCCCGTTCGGAAATGGTGCTGAGCGTGTACTCGAGAACCGTGAGGTGGGCTGCTCTATCCATGGCGTTAACTTCAACAAGCACTCTAAGGCTCATCTCATGAGAGCTGCTCAGGAGGGTATTGTGTTCAGCTTCTGCTACGGTATGGAGATTATGCAGCAGATGGGTATGGACATCCGCAAGATTCACGCAGGAAAGGCCAATATGTTCCTCAGCGAGATCTTCCGCGACACCCTTGCCGGCGTAAGCGGTGCCACTATCGAGCTTTATGAGACTGATGGTAGTGTGGGTGCTGCCAAGGGTGCTGGTATGGGCTGTGGTATCTACAAGGATCACGACGAGGCCTTCGCCACCTTGAAGAAGCTGGCCGTTATCGAGCCGGATGACAGCAAGCGCTCACAGTATCTGGCTGCCTATGCCGCTTGGAAAGAGCAGTTGGCAAAGATCTAATCAAGATTATTAAGTAAATCATTTAGAAATTATAAATCATTATTCAATTAAACAATTAAACTTATGGCAAAAGAGTATTTTCCGTTTACCGGTAAGATTCCTTTCGAAGGAAAGGACAGTAAGAATGTAATGGCTTTCCACTACTACGAGCCTGAGAAGGTCGTGATGGGAAAGAAGATGAAGGATTGGCTGAAGTTCGCTATGGCTTGGTGGCACACACTGGGTGGCGCTTCTGCAGACCAGTTCGGTGGTCAGACCCGTTCTTATGAGTGGGACAAGGCTGCTGACGCTGTTCAGCGCGCTAAGGACAAGATGGACGCTGGTTTCGAGATCATGGATAAGCTCGGCATCGAGTATTTCTGCTTCCACGATGTTGACCTCGTAGAAGAGGGTGCCACCGTTGAGGAGTATGAGGCTCGCATGAAGGCTATCACTGACTACGCTCAGGAGAAGATGAAGCAGTTCCCCAACATCAAGCTGCTTTGGGGTACCGCTAACGTATTCGGCAACAAGCGCTATGCTAATGGTGCTTCTACCAACCCCGACTTCGACGTAGTGGCTCGCGCTATCGTTCAGATCAAGAACGCTATCGACGCTACCATCAAGCTCGGTGGTACCAACTATGTATTCTGGGGTGGTCGTGAGGGCTACATGAGCCTGCTGAACACCGACCAGAAGCGTGAGAAGGAGCATATGGCTACTATGCTGACCATGGCTCGCGACTATGCTCGCGCTAAGGGATTCAAGGGCACATTCCTCATTGAGCCGAAGCCCATGGAGCCCAGCAAGCACCAGTATGATGTGGACACAGAGACCGTTATCGGTTTCTTGAAGGCACACGGTCTTGACAAGGACTTCAAGGTGAACATCGAGGTGAACCACGCTACACTCGCTGGTCATACCTTCGAGCACGAGCTGGCTTGCGCTGTTGACGCTGGTATGCTCGGTTCTATCGACGCTAACCGCGGTGATGCTCAGAACGGTTGGGATACCGACCAGTTCCCCATCGACAACTACGAGCTGACACAGGCTATGCTCGAGATCATCCGCAATGGTGGTCTGGGCAATGGCGGTACCAACTTCGATGCTAAGATCCGTCGTAACAGCACTGACCTCGAGGATCTCTTCATCGCTCACATCAGCGGTATGGATGCTATGGCACGCGCGCTCATGAACGCTGCTGATATCCTTGAGAACTCTGAGCTGCCCGCAATGAAGAAGGCTCGCTACGCTAGCTTCGACAGCGGTATCGGTAAGGACTTCGAGGATGGCAAGCTCTCTCTCGAGCAGGCTTACGAGTATGGTAAGAAGGTGGGTGAGCCCAAGCAGACTTCTGGTAAGCAGGAGAAGTATGAGACCATCGTTGCTCTCTACTCAAAATAATCATTCCACTTT
>JBGUJY010000046.1:0-3356 GCA_045114185.1 Prevotella sp.
GTCAACACCCCAGGTATCAATACCAATAGAGGTAATGTTCAGTCCCCGGCGAGCCACTTCCTTCAATCCCCGGATCATCTCGAAATAAAGGGCATAGATGTCCCAGTAGAAATGTCCGCCCGTCTCTATGAGATTATTAGGGAAACGGGTGATTTCCTCTTGTTCCAAGCGTCCGTCAACAATGCTCCCAACAATCGTACGTCCACTTGTAGCCCCCAAGTCAACTGCAAAAAAATACTCTTTCATTGTCGATCGTTTAAATATTTACAATATTTTGTGATAGAGGCTGATGATATCATCCTTGCTGACCTCACGGGGGTTACCTGGAGTACAGACATCATTGATGGCCTGTTCGGCAAGGGCTGAAATATCTTTCTCAGTAATGCCGAGATCGGTCAAGTGCTTGTTTGTGCCAACGACAGCACTCAGGTCCTCAATGGCTTTACAAGCAGCATCGGCAGCCTGCTCCAAAGTCATACCTTCCTGCCATACTTCGAGAGCTTTGGCTATCTGCTCATACTTTTTAAGGCAAACAGGTGCATTAAAGCGCATAACCGTAGGCAACAACATAGCGCAGGCAACGCCATGAGGAACGTCGAATAGGGCAGAGAGCGGGTGAGCCATGCCGTGATCAACACCAAGACCAACATTGGAGAATGCCATTCCCGCAATATACTGGGCGACAGCCATACCATTACGTCCTTCCGGATTCTTCGGATCATTGACAGCCATAGGCAGATACTTGTGAATCATCTCAATAGCCTTCAACTCAAACATATCGCTCATCTCCCAGGCAGCCTTGGTGATCAGTCCTTCAATAGCGTGTGTCATGGCATCCATACCCGTGGCGGCAGTCAGGCCCTTTGGCAGTGAATACATGAGTTCTGCATCAATAATGGCACAGACGGGAATGTCGTTAGGATCAACACAAACCATCTTTGCCTGGCGACTCTCATCAATAATAACGTAGTTGATGGTCGTCTCTGCCGCTGTTCCTGCTGTTGTGGGAAGGGCAATGATGGGTAACGATTTCTTTTTGGTATCAGCAACACCTTCAAGTGACACGATATCGGAGAACTCTGGATTGTTTACTACAATTCCTATACCCTTTGCCGTATCCATAGATGAGCCTCCACCGATGGCTACAATAAAGTCTGCACCAGTCTTCTTGCAGGCCTCAATGCCACTTTTCACGTTTGTTACTGTGGGGTTAGGCTTTACATCATCAAAGATGTCGTAGGCTATGCCAGCCTCATCCATCACGTCAAGCACCATTTTGGCTACGCCAAACTGCATCAGTCCTTTATCTGTTACGACTAAAGCTTTCTTGAAACCCAAACGTTCTACTACGCCTGGCAGTTCTTTACGGGCGCCAGGACCGAAATAAGAGACCTCGTTAAGAATAAATCTGTTTACCATATTTGTAATTTTTAGTTATTATTGTGATAGTATTTTTTTTACTTATAGTCATCAAGGCTCCATGTATCGTGCCACTCTATGATAGGCATGCCATTGACAAATTGCATAGGGAGGAAGGTATATGTAGCCTCACGGATATCATCCCAGGCACCACGCGCTATTTTAGAGTAGTCAGGGTATTCGCCTATAGGCTCGAAATTCTGCTCTGGTGGAAGCCTCTTCTTATGTTGCTTTACAAACTGCTGCAGGTTCTTGTCGGTATCCATCTTTCCCATAAGTTGTGGCATCCAGCGGTCGGCAACAACCACGTATAGGTTTTTCTTACCATGTATCTTCACGACATCTGTAATCTGTGAGAAGAAAGAGGTACATGTCGTATCTGAAGGATGAGGATTACCCAGATTAACATACTTGCCATGAGGATCGTCAAAACGTGTCACCAACGACTCGTTAGGGGAATAGCCTGTTGTGCCAGAAGTGAAAAGATAATGATGACCATTTGCCATAAAATGTGCAGGAGCCTCACGGGTGTATGGCGGACGAAGACCGAAGAAGTGAGAACTCTGAGTTACCACTGTCGGATTCTTTTCGGCAATATCGGTGTAAGTATCATTAAGTGTGAAGCAAAGCAGTTCCCAATGAGGACGCTCAAACCAGATATATGCCTTACCTGTCGCATCATCTACATATAGGTCAAAGTCGCCCACTCCATAGCCGTCAGGACGGAATCCTCGATTGACGATCTTGTAAGGACCAAGGAAGTTGTCGGCTTCTAATACAAAGAACACCGTCATCGACATATTCTTTATCCAGCACACCCACTTCTTTGTTGTCTTATTATAGATGATATGCGGGCGGTCATTCCATTGGCTATAGTGTAACGGCGAATGGACATCCACCGTGTCGGGAGGAATAATAAGTCCCTTGTCTTCCCAATGGATGAAGTCCATTGAGGCATATGCACGAATGCCCCATGTCCAAACGGTAGAACCAGGAACGGTGAATTCCTTGTTCTCGCCATACCAATAATAAGTCTTGTCCTGCTCATGATAGAAAACCTGGAAGCCGTGAGCCTCAATCTTCTTGCCATTTGTATCAAGCCAAGGACCAGCAGAGCTTATCACTCTTTGGGCATAAGAGAGGGAGCTGACCAGCAAAAAAAGGAATAGTAATGTCCTTTTCATTTCTACCATTATATTATTCATTCTTTTTGAATCTAATAATCTATGATACTCTCATCGTATGTATTATGCTCGTTCTCATCGTGTAATGGTTTCCATACCTGAGCGAAGAAGGGATTGCGCTTGGCCTCCTCATCATAGTTCCAAGGCATGGGCAGGCATTCAGGACACCAGTGACCGCCGAAGAGAATAAGAGCTGGAGATGCCTCGAACTGATGTCCGAAAGCACACTCCCATTTCAGTTTGGTGCGCAGATCACCTTTCACCATGGTTTCTGAGAGACATTTGCCACCTCTGAATTCAGCAACTTTTCGCATATCGTTAATATCCAGTTCGCTCTCTGGCTTTGTCTCATCATATCCATGGTCAAGATAGGTGGGAGTCATGGAAGGACGCTCGAGTTTAAAGCCCTCCCATCCAGGGATCTGGTTCCATGCCTCGCGTGAACCAAAGAACGAAGTGATGCGTGGTTGTGCATCATGCTTAAACCAATACAGGGGGCCAAAAGGCTTCTTGGCTACAGGCTTGAACACAAAGTTCTTGATGATCCACGAGGGCACATATTTTGCCAGCTTTGTTGTAGCCGGAGCCTCATCACCCATCCGCTTGATAAATTGATGCACATCACCACTACGGAAATGAAGGTATTCTTCAAGTTTGTCGGAATCCGTGTACCACTGTCCGTGGAAGTTCCTTGTAGCTGACCAGTTTGGCTCCAATACTTTCGTCACATCACTCATGCCTAAAGCACCAAAC
>JBGUJY010000047.1:0-67516 GCA_045114185.1 Prevotella sp.
TTATGTTAGGTCTTTTATCACCCATTTTGCTCCTAAATTACTCATAATAAAGCATTTAAGTTTTTTCAATGTTAGGTCTTGAGGAAATTGAGATAATTATTTTTTCACAACCTGCGTTTTAACATCGCGATATCTATGCTTTTGGCCTCCAATATCTATGATATTGCACCTCGAAACCATAGGTTTCAGAAACCAGTACAATTTACCATGACTCGCCCCTCTCATGGAGGGGATGGGGTGGCCTCTTCTTCTTCACTCCCCTCCCATCAAGGGGAGGGGCTGGGGGTGGGGTCAATAATTCCGCCACTTATCATGTGAAGTACGGTTTTTCTTGGTCATGAAAAATAAATATCCTTCGTTTACACTTGTATTCAAAAACAGTTTTTTTATTGCAATCAATAAGGAGCATTAAACCGATAATAACCTATAGAAGCGGTGTGGATCACATTCCATTCGACCCACGATTAGTAACAACTTAACGATTACTTAGTGATAACTTGGTGATTACTTAGCGACTGCACTTTATTGGCATCGTCTCCTATAAGAGGGGAATCAACTGCAAGCTATTGTCCATAAGCTTTGCGGGAACACCTCATTAATCTTTTTTATGCAAATTACTTGGATGATAAAGGAATAATCACTATATTTGCAACAGTTCTCACAACAATGCCATGCTTTAGGGTGGAGGTAGAGTGAGAACCTATATATAGAAAGGCGTTACTTGACGCTTTGTGCTTGACGCATAGGAATCTGGCAGTTCCAAACTGATAGTCAAGAACATTGCAACAATGACGTCCATGGGTATGTAATATCCGACATACATGTGTTGATAGTCTTAAATGGCTACTTTACAATTGTCGTTTATATACATATCGGCGTGGGCTTCGGCGTTGCTCGTTCAACTATCAGGGCGATGCCAGAGCCTCTATGCGTGGGACGGGTGACAAGGAGATTCCTACGCTTCTTTATGTATAGTTGTTGACAAAGGGGTATAAACGGCCATGATTAGGGGGTCATCAGGCATATTAACTCTAGGCAATGAAATTATATTTACCCAGCTTTAAAGGCGAAGAAAAGAATACGTTATATTTCCTTGGAAATGGCTTTGATTTATTCCATGGGTTAAACACTAAATATGAAGATTTCCATAAGTGGCTAATTCAATATAGCTATGATGATTTCGTACATTATATGGAAAAGATGTTTCCTGTTCTCGATAATGGGGAACCTATGTTGTGGAAGGACTTTGAAACAGCATTAGGAAGTGCAGATCCCATGGAAGTTCATAATGCTTTTTTTCAAGGTGTGGATGACGGATGGTACAATGAAGATGTTCAAAATCGAGTGCCTGAAAGAATAAGAATACAGCTAGAAAAAATCCCTGGTTTATTAAGAGAATGGATTAAATCTATTTCTTTTGAAGATGTTCCTATGTTAATAAATCTTAGTTCCCAAAGCCTGTATCTATCGTTTAATTACACACAATTATTAGAAAGTATCTACCATATACCCCAAAAGCAGATTCTTCATATACATGGGAGTTTAGACAATATTAATCCATTGATAACAGGACACAATAGTTTCTATTCTGAGGACATCTCTAATGATAATACCAACGTTGAGATATCTACCCGCCTTATTTCATATGAATTGAATAGGTTAAAAAAGCCAGTAGATGATATTCTCAAAAAACATCATGATTTTTTCGATTCTATTGTTGATATAAGAAATATCGTTGTTTTTGGCCATTCTTTATCTATGATTGATAGGAGTTATTTTACTGAAGTTTTTCATCGTGTTGATAATGATGCTAGATGGTATTTTGTTGTACATAGCAAAAAGGCTATGGGTACAATTGAATGTTTAATCTGTGAGTTCAATCAATCATTAAGGAACCGCCATGGAGGACTTAAATATATGAACAAAATGAAAAATGAAAATTGCTCATTCTTATTTGTTTAACCTACTATATTCTCCCTATTTAGTAACTATTTTTTTACATTATTAAAAAGTATTCATATGAAGAAACGTCTTTATTCTATCCTAATAGCACTACTACCCTTTATAATGAGTGCTTCTCCCATCAACATTGATGGCATCTGGTATAATCTCAATTTTATAAACTATACAGCTGAGGTAAACAACGAGAATCAATCGAGCTACAATTGTAATTCTTATTCGGGTAATGTTGAGATACCGACTACTGTTTTGTATAATGATGAATCATTTACCGTTACATCCATCGGTAAATGTACATTCTCCAATTGCAGCGATTTGACCTCTGTTACCATACCCAACAGTGTGACGACTATTGGCTCGTCTGCTTTTTATGGCTGTAAAGGGCTTACTTCTCTCGCCATCCCCAATAGCGTAACATCTATCGGTGATTATACATTCTCTGCTTGCAGCGGACTAATAACAATCAGCATCCCTAACAGTGTAACATACATCGGTTCTTATGCTTTCAATGGATGCAGCAGTCTGACATCGGTTATTATCCCCAACAGCGTATCGACCATTAGTGAACAAGCATTCAGTAATTGTAGTAATCTGACCTCTGTCATCATACCCAATAGTGTGACGACTATTGGCTCGTCTGCTTTCTATAATTGTAGTAATTTAACCTCTGTTACCATACCAAACAGTGTGACAACCATCAGCTATTCAACTTTCTTAGGTTGTAGCAGCCTAACATCAGTTGTAATCCCCAGCAGCGTATCGACCATTGGTGAACAAGCATTCAGTAATTGTAGTAATCTGACCTCTGTCGTCATACCCAATAGTGTGACGACTATTGGCTCATCTGCTTTCTATAATTGTAGTAACTTAACCTCTGTTACCATACCAAACAGTGTGACGAGCATAGGTAAAGAGGCTTTCAAGAAAACTCCGTTTATAAATAACATGAACGATGGTATCATCTATTTAGGGAAGGTTCTTTACACATTTAAAGGAAAAGTACCTCAAGGAACTAATATAATCATTAATCAAGGAATCGTATCTATTAGCGATTTCGCATTCAATAATGTTGAAGGTGGACTAACTTCTATCACTATTCCCAACAGTGTAACAACCATTGGCGATAATGCTTTCTCCTATTGTAAAAGTTTGAGTACTGTCACAATTCCAAACAGCGTGATAAGAATTGGCAATGATGCTTTCAAAGAAACAACGTATATAAAAAGCATGAACGATGGTGTCATATATTTAGGAAAGGTTCTGTACAAGTATAAAGGGACGATGCCTCAAGGTACAAATATTAGCATCAAAGAAGGAATCGTATCTATTAGCGACCATGCTTTTGATGGCTGTACCGGCTTGACCTCTGTCAACATTCCCAATAGTTTGACAACCATCAGTAATTATGCTTTCAAAGGTTGTAACAGCCTAGCTTCTATCACCATACCCAATAGTGTGACAACCATCGGTGATTTGGCGTTTCAGGGGTGTAATAATCTAACATCTATCACCATCCCTAACAGTGTAACAAGCATTGGGTGGTCCGCATTTGGATACTGCACTAGTCTAATTTCCGTCACCATACCCAATAGTGTGACGACTATCGGCTCTTCTGCATTCGCCGACTGTAGTAGCCTGGCCTCTATCAATATACCAAATAGTATAACTTCCATTGAATATGGTGTTTTCAAAGGATGTAGTAGTCTGACATCGGTCATCATTCCAGATAATGTAACTAGTATCAATGAATATGCTTTTGATGGTTGTAGTGCTTTGGCATCTGTTATCATCGGTAATAAAGTGTCAACAATTAAGGAGAAAGCTTTCCTCAACTGTAGCAGCCTGACATCGGTTATTCTAAATAGTAATGACTTAGTATCTAGGAATAGAACTTCCAACTTATATGACGTAGATTATATCGTTAATATATTTGGCAAAGAAGTAAAAGAGTATAGAATAGGTAATAATATTACAGCCATTGGGGATGGCGCATTCCATGGTTGTAGCGGTCTAACATCGGTCACCATTCCTAATAGTGTGTTAACCATCGGTGATCATGCTTTTTCTGATTGCATAAGCCTAATCTCTTGTTCCATCCCCAATAGTGTGAAAACAATCAACGATTACGTCTTCGAAGGCTGTAATAATCTGACCTCTGTCATCATACCCAATAGCGTGACAAGCATAGGAAGATGGGCTTTCATGGGGTGTCGCAGACTACCCTCTGTTACAATACCTAACAGTGTTAAATCAATCGGCCGAGGTGCTTTCGCTGGTTGTAGTAGTCTAACATCTATCACCATTCCTAATGGTGTGACAATTATTGAGGGCGTTTTCTCTTGCTGCACTAGTCTTACGTCTGTTACTATCCCCAATAGTGTGACGACTATCGGCTCGTCTGCTTTCGATAGCTGTAGTAGTTTGGGTTCTATCACCATTCCCAACAGTGTGACTGTAATAGGATATTTTTCTTTTAACGGTTGCAGCGAGTTGAAATCAGTCACCATCCCCAATAGCGTAACAGATATCGATGATTATGCATTTTATGGATGTAGTGGCCTTAATTCTGTCACTATTCCTAACAGTGTAACTAATCTCGGTGATTATGTTTTCGGTGCATGCAGTAGCTTAAACGAGATACTTTGTTTAGCCAAGGATGTTCCCACTACAAAAGCCAACACCTTTTCAGAACTAATACTTTCAAATATTGATTTGAGAGTACCATATAAAGCCCTCTCAATCTATCAAAACACATTGCCTTGGAGCAGTTTTAGAACCGTCTTACCATATGAGGCCTCAATAAACGGCCTTTACTATTCTTTCAACTCGACAAAAGAAGAAGCAAGTGTTATAGGAAATGACGGAAATCTTTCCGGTAATTTTCGCATTCCAGAATATGTTGTATATCAAGGAATGGATTATGATGTTGTTGCCATTGATGAGGATGCTTTTAAGGATTGTAGCGGACTGACTTCTTTGACCATTCCCAATAGCGTGACCTCTATTGGCGATAATTCTTTCTCGGGCTGTAACGGTCTGACATCAATGACCATCAGTAAAAATGTGACCTCTATTGGACAGTCTCCCTTAAAAGGCTGTAGCGGCTTAACCTCTATTGTTGTCAATAGCGGGAATACGGTTTACGACTCAAGAAAAGATTGTAATGCTATCATTGAAACAGCAACAGGAAGGCTTATACAAGGTTGTAATACCACCGTCATTCCTGATGGGGTGACATCTATCGAAAACTCAGCTTTTTATAATTGCAACAAGCTTGAAGAAATCACTATCAATAACAGTGTTACTTCTATCGGGAGCCAAGCTTTTCATGGCTGTAGCGATCTGTCAATAGTAAAGCTAAATAGCAATTCCGTTGTCTCTGTCGAAAGGACAGAAGACAATAACATAAACAGTATCTTTGGTTATCAAGTAACGGAATTTGTATTGGGTGAGGATGTAACCTCTATTGGCGAGAACGCTTTCCGTAACAATAACAACCTGATAAAAGTGAGCGTTGGCTCAAATATTGCAAAAATCGGTGATAATGCCTTTTACGGTTGCAGCAACTTGACAACACTTATATGTTATTCAGAGGATATTCCTACAGCTAACAGTTCGGTGTTTGAAGGGATTGATCTGACAAATTCCACGCTTTACGTACCCGCATCGGCATTAGATGACTACAGTACCACAAAACCATGGCGTCGTTTCGGCACAATTTTACCGATAGAAGAAAACATTACAACTATAAATATGGCAATCAAAGATTATGCAGACAAACAAGATATCATTATCTATGATCTAGATGGTCGTCAGACAAAAGGAAATCAACGTGGTCTTTATATCATCAAAGGTCAAGACAATAATATACGCAAAATCATCGTGAAGTAAAAAGCCTTACCCCTGTACAATATGGTATAGGGGAAAGGCAGTTCTATGATTCACCCTATAAAACAAGTCAGAGAGTCCATAACTAAAAGTGTGTTTGTGGCAGGAACAAAGTGTTTCTACATTAGAAACAGAATGTATCCACGGTAGAAACTAATTTGCTGTACTACTACATTCCCCATCGAATAATAAATAAAATTATGGTCGGAATGATTTCAAGTCTTTCCGACCGTCAAGATACTTCTTTTCTCTCAATTGACAAAGTACTAATGAAAATGCACATAGGAAAAGGTCAGTCCTAAAGAATGTCCACAAAGATGTCCTAAAAGAACTTGCTGAAAGGCAGGTGATTATACTTAAAATGATATGCACTTCACCTGATGTAACTCAACAGGAAATGTCCACAAAGCTTAAAGTGTCTAAAAAGACTATTCAACGTAAATTTGATGCTATTCGAATTTTGAATTGCTGTCAGAAACGGTCACGGTCACAGCTGTGACCGTGTGACCATTTGCTTTTTTTTTAGTATAAGATATGTATGGTATTGGAGGGCATTATCATAGGACTTACTGGTGTAATACCATAAGGAATAGGGGAGAAAAGTGCCGCTTTTCCATCGTTTGCCTATACCCAAACAATCGTGCGCCTATACGCAAACGGTTGTTCGCCTATAGGCAAATTGAAACGAGTTTTAGAAATCCTGTATTTTCAATGTTAGGTCTTTCAAAAATAGCGAAAATTCCGCACTGCTCGCCTTTTAGAATTCATTTATGCTAATTCTTTCTCATTTTCTTTCCGTTCACAATAACGATACCACGATAGTTGTCACCCACACGCTGACCATTGAGGTTATACATATACTGATTCTTTGAATCGTATGGTTTCACATCGTTGATGGATGTGGCGATGAGTGATGTAGGCGATTTCTTTAGTTTCAGTGAGCCGAGTCCGCTACAAGTAGTCATGAAGGCGATGCCAAGGGTGTGCCAACCTGTATGCTTGAATCGGATGCGGAATGTTTTTCCAGTAGCGTATGTGGAGAATGGTGTCGTCCATCCCCAGTCACTATAACCGCCATATTCCTGTCCGTTTCCACTTGTCTGCAGTTTCAAGGCAAGGTAAACCTCATTACCATCCTGATCCACCAATGCATTTCTACCATCAACAGCAAAGGCCACCATGTTATCATCAATATGATTGTTGGTGTAAGTTTCAAACTCGTAATCTCCCGCCTTCTTTACATCAATAGTGTACCTCACCCACTCACCTTCTGTTATATAGCCAATACTGCGGTAACAGTTCTCAGTATTTGTGTTGTCGGTATAAAGGATGTCAACACCATCGTTGCGGCGGAAGTCAGGACCATCACCCGAATAAGCACCAACATTAAATGGTAATGTTGATGGATTATAACTATAACTTAGCCACTCTTCATCAAAGTCGTAATAGCCATTATTATTTCCATCTTCGTCATATTTCTCTAGGGGAAGATAGAAATCATCCGTGCCACTGAGCACAGCTGGTTTACTCTGATAGGGAGTTGATTCACAAAAAGCAAAACGTGTATCACCCTGAGCCAGCTGTTGCTTGATGTATTGGCCAGTAGAAGAGAATTGTTGATTGTTGTAGCCATTATTAGTAAAAGCACTAGATGACGATCCATTGTCGTACCAAGCCCAGTTGCACCAGCTGATGATTTGTCCGCCCAGATTCTTTCCATTGCAAACGGTCATCAGTTTGTTTGAACATGTGAGGTTACTGCCATCATCACCAGAATGGGATGAAACGCCCCATTCAGATACGAAGACGGGAATGAAGGCTGCTGCTGAACTGAGAATTCCGAGGAAGCGCTCTTGATCACCTGCATAAAAGTGAAAACTATACATCACATTTAATCCTTTCTCATCGAGAGGATCCTCCATGGGAAACACCAACGCCCTGTCCCACTGCGGTGTTCCCACAATGACGATTGCATTAGGATCGTTTTGCTTGATGATAGGCAGCACCTTTGCCGCGTAGTCCTTTACCCATTGCCATACCTTGGGGCGATAAATACTACCCTCTGTGTCCTCGTTCGGCTCGTTACAGATTTCGTAAAGCACATGATGGTAACCTTTCTGCTTGACGTATGTAGTGATGTTTGTGAAAAAGTTTTTATAACCACTGTAACCGCTGTGATTAGGATCACCAAATTTAAGCACATGCCAATCCACAATGCAGTATAGTCCCACCTGGGCACAATAGTCGATACAGCTCTTCACCCATGTCTCATCTACTCCGTCTCCCTCCGTAACATACTGAGCGATGCGGACCACATTAGCACCAGCATTTTTCATGTTTTGGAAGTCATTTTTGTCGTCATAACAATGCTTAAACCATGAGCCGTGTGTGCTCCAACCACGCAACTGGATGGGATTTCCGTCACTGGTACACAATTGGTTGTTGACGAGTTTGAGGGAGGCAAGGGATGTCGCTGCCTGTATGGATATGACAACCATCTGTAAGGCGATGAGGGTAATGATATTCTTTTTCACTATTCTCGCAGATTGATTCGTTTGCAAAGGTACACTATTTTTGGTAATAAACTATGTAAAAAGAAAGAAAAAACGCGGAATGTTTTGTCAGTTCAGAAATTTGTTGTACCTTTGCACCGCTTTTTCGACGTAACCGATGGAAGGAAGAAGAGTTGCCTGTCTATGTTGCGCGAAACTTATTAAGAATCAAACGATTTCAAAACAATGGATTTAATTAAAGTTGCTGAAGAAGCATTTGCAACCGGTAAGCAGCACCCCGATTTCAAGGCAGGTGACACAGTAACCGTTGCTTACAAGATCATCGAGGGTAACAAAGAGCGTATCCAGCTCTACCGCGGTGTAGTCATTAAGATTTGCGGTCATGGTGAGAAGAAGCGTTTCACTGTTCGTAAGATGTCAGGTACTGTTGGTGTAGAGCGTATCTTCCCCATCGAGAGTCCGAACATCGAGAGCATTGAGGTGAACAAGATTGGTAAGGTACGTCGTGCCAAGCTGTACTACCTGCGCAAGCTCACTGGTAAGAAGGCTCGTATTGCTGAGAAGCGTACACCTATTGCCGCCGAGAAGAAGGATTAATCCTTTTTACAAGAAAAGAATAAAAGAGACTCGTTTGAGTCTCTTTTTTTATGTCCGTCAATGAAAAAATAACGGAGTATCTTATTTCAGTTTGATGTTTCCTTGGTTATCAAGGCGCGCCATACTATTGGGTACGTCAGCGTCGCTAAGCATCTTCATCTGTCGTGGCACGGCATTGGTTTCATCCTTGCGCGGACCAATACCGCGCTGTTGGATAAAGGAGTGAATCTTTCCATTGAGGAAACGTCCGTCGTTACCAATCTTGATGGTCACCACCGGTGCATAACCAGAGATTCCTTTCAAGTTGATGCCGTAGGGAGTGCAGAAGTTTCCAAGACTATAGGCAATGAAACGACCTTGATACACCTCCACGCAGCGCACTACATGCGGTCCGTGGCCATAAACCACATCGGCACCATTGTCGATGCAGAAGTGGGCGAACTCACGCAAGGAACCACGATCTTCGTTGAGGAAGATCTCACGACCTTGGGGAAGATGACTATACGACTGTCCTTCTGCGCCTCCATGGAAGGACACCACTACGATATCCGACTTCTCCCGCAGCTCATCAAGAATCTCTTTTACTAACGACAGGTCGTTGTGCTGCATGGTATAGCCATTGTGACCGAAGGCACAAAGTCCGTAGCGAACACCATTTCTCTCCACCACAGCACACCTTGTCCTGCCTGCAATACCCGAGAAACGGATGTCCTGCTCGTTCAGACACTGCTCTGTAGAAAGAATTCCTTCCGTTCCGAAATCGTTGGCATGGTTATTGGCCATACTCAGGAAGTCGTACCCTGCCTCCTTCAGTAATGGAGCAAACCGCGTAGGCATCCTGAACGCATAACTGATATTGGAGAGCTTCTTCTTGGTTTCTCCACCATCGCAAAGTGTTCCCTCGAGGTTTCCTACGGCTAAGTCAGCCTTCTCCAGAAGTCCCTTGACATCACGAAACAGATTCTTCCCGTCATTAGCAGGAAGCATCACTGAAGGATATGTGGTGCCCATCATGATATCACCCGTCATGGCAATGGTCAGCGTGTCGGGCAACACCCTGCGGGGTTCTGCCATCTCCTCTTCAGGCAAAACGCTGGAATCAGTGACTACAGGTTGAAAGACAGACGATGCTGGCATCTGTTTGCCAGCATCCTGTGATGGTGAGCAGGCCAATAAGTATCCTGCTACTATTAAAAAAAGATTGATTCTCATATACTTCATCAGTTCACACGGCGTGCTCCAATATACCTGCGAGAATAATAGCCGTCGCGGGAATTGCTGACTTTCACACCGTTTGAACTGCTGGCATGAATAAAGTCAAAAGAACCCGTTGTAGGATCCACATCAACCACGATACCTACATGGCCTACACCACGTCCGCTATGAGGACTGGTGAAGAACACCAGATCACCTGTCTGGATCTCATCATTACGTATCGGAGTATTCCTGGCATACTGGTCGCGAGAAGAGGCACCGATGGATTTGTTCATCATCTTGCTATATACATAGCTGGTAAAACCAGAGCAGTCGAAAGCCGACGGGCCCTTAGCACCACTGCGATAACGAGCACCGATGTGCTTGAAAGCCTCATCCATCAGATTATCAATAGCCGCATAGTTGTCCTGGTAAATATAATCCTCTCCTGAATAGAGAAAATCATAATTATCTATTTCTTGATATCTTTGCTCGGTCTGAGGGACAGCCTTCTTGGCAGTCTTCTTCTTTTTGGCTGATGAAGGGGCCAAAGAAGAAACCAATAACAGTACCACGCAAAGAATTATTTTTTTACTCATGATTTTTAGGTTAGGTGTATAAAACAACAAAAAAACGGAGAATTTCTCCGATTCTCTAACTTTTCGTATGCAAAGATAATAAAAAAAGGTGGGGCATAAAAGTGGGTTTACATCTTTTTGGATATACCCAATTGTCGGTTTTTCTCACCCGCATTTCCTCTTTTTGCCTACATAACAGGCATTTAGGGAATCTCTTTCATGTAAAAGGGCAACTGTGCGCGTTCACGTTTTTTAATACCCTTTTTATTCACTATTTAACATTTAGAGGTTTTTGTTGGGTTTTTCTTAGTTTTTCACTCACTTATCCGTTCTTGGGCTTCGCCGAAAGTACTTCCACTCGACAAAGCAAAATAAAAACCATTTTTTCTTTTGTTTTGTGCTCGCTTATTCGTACCTTTGCAGGCACAAATGAGATTAATAGTTAAAGATGAAAGAGTTAGCACTAAAGTACGGATGTAATCCCAACCAAAAGCCTTCACGTATTTTCATGACGGAAGGAGAATTACCCCTCGAAGTATTAAACGGCCGTCCCGGCTACATCAATTTCCTGGATGCCCTGAACAGCTGGCAGCTTGTCAAGGAGATGAAGGCCGCAACCGGTCTACCTTCTGCCGCCAGTTTCAAGCATGTGTCACCTGCTGGTGCTGCCGTAGGACTGCCTTTGAGCGACACACTGAAAAAGATCTATTTCGTTGATGATATCAAAGGACTGGATGAGTCGGCCATTGCTTGTGCCTATGCTCGTGCCCGTGGTGCCGACCGTATGAGTTCCTATGGCGATTTCGTGGCCTTGTCTGACACTTGTGATGCAGTTACTGCCACCCTGCTGAAGCGTGAGGTTTCTGATGGCGTGATTGCTCCGGGTTATACCGAAGAGGCATTGCAGATCCTTCGTGAAAAGCGTAAGGGAACCTACAATGTGATCCAGATTGATCCCAACTATGTACCTGAACCCGTTGAGCGTAAGCAGGTGTTCGGTATTACCTTCGAGCAGGGTCGTAACGAGATCAAGCTCGATGATCCCGCACTGTTTGAGAACATTCCCACTGAGAACAAGGTGTTCCCCGCAGATGCCAAGCGCGACCTGATCATCGCACTCATCACCCTGAAATATACACAGAGTAACTCTGTTTGCTATGTCAAGGACGGACAAGCCATCGGTATCGGTGCAGGACAGCAGAGTCGTATTCACTGTACCCGTCTGGCAGGTAACAAGGCTGACATATGGTGGCTGCGCCAGCATCCGAAGGTGATGGCCCTTCCGTTCATCGATGGTATCCGTCGTGCCGACCGTGACAACACCATCGACATCTATATCTCTGACGATCATGACGATGTATTGGCAGAAGGCGAATGGCAGAAGTTCTTCAAGGAGAAGCCCGAAGTGCTTACCCGTGAGGAAAAGAAAGCATGGATTGCCCAGAACACAAAGGTGTCTTTGGGATCTGATGCGTTCTTCCCCTTTGGTGACAATGTGGAGCGTGCCCATAAGAGCGGTGTGGAGTATATCGCACAGGCAGGCGGTTCCGTTCGCGACGACCATGTTATCATGACTTGCGACAAATACGGCATTGCCATGACGTTCACTGGTGTTCGTCTTTTCCACCACTAAGCAAATTTACAAATAAGCCATGGATGATTTCGACTATATCTTAGAGAATGGTATTTCTTTTGGCAAAGGCGGTCAGAAGAAAACTGATGATGGCAAGGTGAAAACTAAGGCCAAGAAAAAGAAATATGTGACTGGTGCCCATGGCAGTGGTGCAGCGATGCAGAAAGCTAAGTATCGTAAGAACCGTACTAATAGACATAAGGGGAAGAGTTGACTCTTCCCCTTATATTTTCTTTTCATTGAGATTCTCAATCTTCGAGATCCTCCAGTTCGTAATCTTCTAAGTCCTCTATTTCCTCTGCGTCTTCGTCAACGAACAGGATCTCATCCTCGCCTTCCGCTCTCAGCTCTTCCGTGAAGCGGCGCATATCCTTGTCGCGATGCACTAAGGTATCCTCTGCAGTGATGCCCTTCAGTTTGTTGCTCTCACTGTTCAGTTCTGCCCACAACACATCCTTCAGATCATTCAAGCCATAACCTGTTACGGCAGAGATAAACACCACGGGAAGATCATCTGGCAAGGTATCCCTGAGCATATCAATCAGTTCCTCATCGAGCAAGTCACACTTGGTCACCGCCAGCACCCGTTGCTTGTCGAGCATCTCAGGATTAAACTGCTTCAGCTCATTGAGCAGGATCTCGTACTCCTTCTTAATATCATCTGTATCTCCCGGCACCATGAACAGCAGTAATGAGTTGCGTTCGATATGACGAAGGAAACGTAAACCCAGTCCTCGACCCTCGCTGGCTCCCTCGATGATACCAGGGATATCAGCCATTACAAACGACTTTCCGTCATGATAGCCCACGATTCCCAATGAGGGTTCCATGGTTGTGAACGGGTAATTGGCAATCTTAGGACGGGCATTCGAGAGAGCAGACAACAAGGTTGACTTTCCTGCATTGGGGAAACCTACAAGTCCTACATCAGCCAGTAGTTTCAGTTCCAGAATAACAGTCATCTCCTGCATCGGCTCTCCGGGCTGTGCAAAACGCGGTGCCTGATTGGTCGCGCTGCGGAACTGGAAGTTTCCCAGTCCTCCACGACCGCCCTTCAGCAACACCACCTCCTGACCATCGTAGGTTACATCGCACACATACTTACCTGTCTCAGCATCATAAACAACGGTACCGCAAGGAACATCAATGTAAGCATCCTTGCCGTCTGTGCCATGGCACTTGTCCTTACCGCCATTTCCACCGTGTTCAGCCTTCACATGTCGCTGATACTTCAAGTGCAGCAAGGTCCAGAAGTTATGGTTGCCGCGTAGGATTACGCTGCCGCCCTTACCACCATCACCGCCGTCAGGACCGGCATTGGGGTTGTATTTAATATGTTTCAGGTGCATTGATCCACGACCGCCCTTGCCAGAGCGGCAGTAGATCTTCACATAATCGACGAAATTACTCTCCATCTCTCAGCTTCTTCTCTCCTCTCACTTCTTACCTCTTGCTTCTAAATATTGTCCACCACATTCTGGATGTCGCCGAAGATACGGTCGAGCTCACCCAGTCCGTTGATATGATGACGGATTCCCTCCTTCTCATACCACTCGATCAGCGGGGAGGTCTGGTTATGATACACATCAAGACGTTTCTTGATGGTCTCGGCATTATCATCACTGCGTCCACTCTCCTGTCCACGCTTGATCAGACGAGTCATCAACTCCTCCTCAGGCACGTCCAGCTCAATCATAGCAGCAATACGATGACCGCGTTCCTCCAGCATCTTCTTCAGAGCCTCAGCCTGCGGGATTGTACGAGGGAAGCCATCGAAGATTACGCCTGGATGATCTGTTCCGAAGCTGTCATATACGCTGGCCAGGATATCCACCATCAGCGCATCGGGAATCAGCTGCCCTTTATCTATATACGAAGCGGCGGTCTTACCCAACTCCGTACCATTCTTAATCTCACTACGAAGCACGTCACCGGTAGAGATATGTCCCAGTCCGTACTTCTTAATCATCAAGTCACTCTGTGTACCCTTTCCTGAACCAGGGGCACCGAAAATTACTATATTCTTCATACTATTGAGTTTTTCTTCATCACTTACAAGGGTATAGATATCCGGCAGGTTCCTTCCCTGCTGGTCATAGTCAAGACCGTAGCCCACAATGAAATCGTTGGGAATCTCCATGGCGGCATACTCAATGTTCAGATCTACCTGCAACTTCTCTGGTTTCACCAACAAGGCACAGATATGTACGGAAGCAGGATGACGTGTTCCGAGAGTCTCTATCATTCTCTTCATGGTGAGTCCGGTATCCACGATATCCTCAATGATCACAACAGTACGATTGGTGAGATCTTCATTGATACCCATCACCTCTGTCACCTTTCCTGTGGAGGTAATACCTTGATAGGAGGCGAGTTTGACAAATGAGATCTCGCAAGGAATTGTGATCATTCGCATCAAATCCGCCGCAAAGACAAACGCACCGTTCAGCACTGCCAGGAACAGCGGGTTCTTGTCGGCCATGTCATGATTAAGGCGATCGGCAACTGCCTGAATGCGTTCTTTGATTTCTTTCTCAGGGATAGACGTTCTGAACGTCTTGTCTTTGATTGTTACTATACTCATATCTTCTGGTTTTTCTTCACGGTGCGAAGTTAGTGAAAAAAAACGATTCTGAGAAGGGAAAAGGCAAAAACTTTCCTCATTTTCCTTCTTTCTCCTTCTCCTATTTCTTGTTAAAGATACCCTTAAGGAATCCGCTCACCTTCGAGCCTGTCTTTTTCACTCCTTTGATTACGTTCTGACCAACACTGTCGATCTTCTCACCAACCTTTCCCGCCGTTCTGTCAAGCACCTTCTTCTGATAACGCGTACGCAACTCCGTGTATTTAGAGAGCTGGTCATCTGTCATAAGTGGCTTATACGTTTCATGATACTCACTGGTGAGCTGATCAAACTTGGCAGAGAATACATTATACTCCTCGTCTGAGATAACCTCCTCTGATTCCACCATCACGACCAGTGCCTGATATCTATCAAGAAACTCTTCTGTTCCATTGGACTGAGCCCGTCCTGACAGACACATCAACAACAGTCCGGTAATCATCATCAACTTTTTCATATGACATTCTTTATTGGTTTAACGTGCACAAAAGTAATCATTATTCAGCAACTTTACGTTCATTTTATTCTTTATTAGGAGTAAATATAAGTATTTAAGTAACAAAAAATGAAAAAAATGGGCATTCATGAACGCATATTACTATTTATTTTGTATTTTTGCAGGGATGAAAATATTCACAAGTGCCCAGATTCATGAACTCGACCACTATACGATCGAGCATGAGCCTATACGTTCCATCGACTTGATGGAACGGGCTGCCAAGGTTCTGACACGCGCCATCACCGACAGCTGGTCGGCCGAAAAGCCCGTTGTGGTGTTCGCCGGTCCTGGAAACAACGGAGGTGATGCGTTGGCTGTGGCACGACTACTTGCTGAACAGGGCTATCAGGTGAGTGTATATCTCTTCAACGTCAACGGGAAGTTATCCGAGGACTGCACCATTAACCGTCAACGGGTGATTGACTGTCGGAAGATCAAGGATTTCTTTGAGGTGAGAGACGAGTTCGACCCGCCTCAGCTTACGGCCTCAACACTGGTTGTTGATGGCCTTTTCGGCTCTGGTCTTAACAAACCGTTGGCAGGTGGATTCTCATCACTGGTGAAGTACATCAATCAGTCGCCGGCAGAGATTGTCAGTATTGACGTCCCGTCAGGACTGATGACCGAGGATAACACCTACAATGTCAGGGCGAATATCATCAAAGCTGACGTTACACTGACCCTTCAACAGAAGAAGTTGGCCTTCCTCTTTGCTGAGAACCAGCAGTTCATCGGAAAGTTGCGTGTGCTCGACATCCGTTTGAGCAAGGAGGGCATGAAGAAGATTGAAGCACAATATACCGTGCTTGACGAGAACGATATCCGTTCGCATTTGCTTCATCGGAATGCGTTTGCCCACAAAGGCGACATGGGAACAGCGCTGATCATCGCAGGTAGCTATGGAATGGCGGGAGCAGCTATCCTTGCCACCAAGGCCTGTCTTCGCTCAGGTGTGGGAAAGGCGATTGTACATACTCCTCGACGCAACAACGACATCCTACAAATCAGCATACCTGAGGCTGTGATGGATATCGACCGCGACGAATTATATTTCAGCGATACGGTTGACACAGAGGATATTGATGCCGTATGCATCGGTCCTGGTCTGCGTCAACAGGAGAACACAGCGATCGCATTGATCTCCCAAATCCGCCGCTCACAGTGTCCTACCGTTCTCGATGCGGATGCCCTGAATATCTTGGCTAACCATCGTGCCTGGTTGCAACAACTGCCCAAGAACATGATCATGACGCCGCATCCTAAAGAGTTCGACCGTCTGAATGGCGCCAGTTGTGCCGACTCCTTCGAACGTCTGTCAAAAGCTCGCGACTTGGCAGAGCACCTTCAGGCATACATCATCTTGAAAGGGCACTATTCCGCCCTCTGCATGCCCAACGGACATGTCGTGTTCAACAGTACAGGAAATGCAGGTATGGCCACGGCAGGAAGCGGGGATGTGCTGGCAGGAATCATTACGGGTCTTCTTGCCCGAGGCTACAACCATGAAGATGCTTGCATGACTGGTATGTACCTGCATGGACTGGCTGGTGATATCGCCGCCAAGGATTTGGGACAAGAGAGTATGACAGCAGGTGACATCATCACTTATCTGCCCAAGGCATTTTTACGAATTAACGACTAAAGAACAATAATGAAAAGGATGAATATAAAGAATGCGACAAGGAAAATAGGACTTCTCTTCCTGTTCACTTGTCTCTCATCAAGTGTTTTGGCACAGGATGCTGTGGAAGGCACTTCATACTACCTGCCAAAAACTGCCCTCAGTTATACTCTTCTCATCGAGCGAGTCACCACCCAGCCGGGAGAACTGAGTATGTATGCAGGACGGTTCCTCAAGAAAGATGATGTGGTTTCCAAGCCAACTACCTCTTATCGGATCCTGAAGATCCAGATGACCAGCATAGGTGTTGCCGATACTGCTAAGCGGTTCACCCCGAAGATTGATGCCAAGCATTCCATCAATAGCATGAAGGTGGATGAGAACAGCGGAATCCTCTTAGCTGTGAACGCTGAACCCAAGAGGATGGAGAAGCCTGCTCCCTTCATCGCTGCCCCCAAACCGCTTCCTTTGAATCCGCGCGACTATATGAGTCAGGAGATTTTGGCTGCGGGAAGCAGTGCGAAGATGGCGGAACTGATTGCCCAAGAGATTTATGATATCCGTGAGAGCAAGAGTCAACTGAACAAAGGACAGGCCGACTTCATGCCGAAAGACGGTGAGCAGATGCGCATCATGCTCAATAACCTGAACACCCAGGAGGCTGCGCTGTTGCAAATGTTTGAGGGTGTGACCGAGAAAGATACCACGGAAGCAACCATCACCTTCATCCCGAGCAAGTCTGTTGACAAGCAGGTGCTCTTCCGATTCTCTAAGAAGTTCGGTTTGGTGGATGCTGATGACCTCTCGGGTGAACCTTATTATATCAGTATTGAGGACCTGCACAAGCAGGTGGAGAATACGGCCATCGACACTTCCGAAAAGAAGGGGAAAGACGATGCCGGCATCTATGCCAACCTGCCTGGAAAGATTAAGGCTACACTCTATCGCAGCGAGAGTCAGTTGGCTGAATATGAGGTGTATGCTGCACAGTTTGGTATCACTGCCCCAATGGACAATGAACTGTTTAACAAGAAACTGCTGACCAGTCTGGTTTATGACCCCACGACAGGTCATGTGGAAACGATAAGTACGGAAATGATCAAAAAATAACAAATAGCTAACGTTATGAATATTGGAACTGGAGAAATACTACTGATTGCCCTCGTTGTTCTGCTACTCTTCGGCGGCAAGAAGATTCCTGAGCTGATGAAAGGACTCGGGAAGGGCATGAAAAGCTTCAAAGACGGTTTGAACGGAAAAGACGACGAACCTGTGAAAAAGGATGAGTGATGATGGGAGCCTGACCTTCTGGGATCATCTCGACGTGCTGCGCAGCAGCATCATCCAGATGATTGTGGCGGCTGTTGTGATGGGTATCGCTGCTTTCTTCCTGAAAGATTGGCTATTCAACATCGTACTCGCCCCGAAGGACAGTAGTTTCATCACTTATCGACTGTTGGGCGTTGAGCCGTTTTCCATTCAGTTGGTCAACACCGGTCTTACGGAACAGTTCATGATCCACATGAAGGTGGCTCTCATGGCTGGCATCCTGATTGCTTCACCCTATATCATCTACCTGCTGTTCAGGTTCATCTCGCCCGCACTCTATGAGAACGAACGACGATATTCCGTCAGGATCACCGTCACGGCATATGTGATGTTCCTCGTTGGAGTGGTTGTCAACTATCTACTGATCTTCCCACTCACGGTAAGATTCCTTGGGACATACAAGGTAAGTGAAGAGGTGGTTACCATGCTCACCATCACGAGCTATATCGATACCCTGCTCATGATGAGTCTGGTCTTCGGCATTATCTTCGAAATACCTGTCATCTCATGGCTTTTAGCCAAGGCGGGCATGCTCAAGGCTTCGTGGATGACAAAGTACAGGCGACATGCTATCGTGACGATTCTCATCATCGCCGCTATCATTACTCCCACCGCCGACATTATGACGCTCATCATCGTATCTCTGCCTATCTGGCTCCTTTACGAGATAAGCATCTTGCTCGTGCGCTATACCCAATGACCTAATAGACTTTTGATATGTTAAGAAAAATCCGTATTACACTTGCAGCCCTGATGTTCATCCTCATCACGCTGCTGCTTCTCGACATCTCCGGCACCCTCCATCACTATCTCGGATGGATGGCTAAAATTCAGTTCTTGCCAGCAGTACTGGCGCTGAACGCCCTGATTGTCATTGCCCTGATCGTGATCACCCTGATCTTCGGTCGTATCTACTGCTCAGTCATCTGTCCCTTGGGCGTCATGCAAGACGTGATCTCATGGATTCACGGCAAGCGGAAAAAGAACCGCTTCACGTATTCCGCCGAGAAGAAATGGCTGCGCTATCCCCTTTTAGTTGTGTTTATTGCTGCTATCGTGGCGGGAATCGGCTCCTTTGTGGCCCTCTTGGCACCCTACAGCTCTTATGGACGCATCGTGGTGAACCTGTTCAAGCCTGTCTATGAAGCGGGGAACAATATCCTGGCTTCCATTGCTGAGCATTTCAACAGTTATGCCTTCTACCACGTGGACACCTGGATCAAGAGTATGCCTACCCTGATCATCGCAGCAGTTACCTTTGTTATCATAGCCTTCCTGGCATGGCGTGGCGGTCGTACCTACTGTAACACGATCTGTCCTGTAGGAACATTCTTGAGTTTCTTCGCTCGTTTCTCGTTCCTGAAGATTCACTTCGATGAGGAGAAATGCAAGAACTGCAGTCTGTGTACCAAGAACTGCAAGGCTTCCTGCATTGACTATAAGAACCATACTGTGGATCACAGTCGTTGTGTGACCTGTGGCAACTGCATCGAATCATGTAAGTTTGGTGCCCTATCCTATCGGTATGGGCGATCCGTAAAACCCAAGACAAAAGATAGTGAACCTGATCCCTCTCGCCGTTCATTTCTTATTGGTGCCGCTTTGGCAACCACAGCTACTGCTCTGGCACAGGAGAAGAAGAAGGTGGATGGCGGATTGGCTGCCATCGAAGAGAAGAAAGCTCCTCAGCGCACCACAGCCATCACTCCCCCAGGATCTTTCTCTGCAAAGAACATGCAGACGCATTGTACGGCTTGTCAGCTCTGCGTTTCTGCCTGTCCGAATCAGGTACTGCGCCCGTCAACGGGTCTGCTCACCCTGATGCAGCCTACGATGAGCTACGAACGAGGATATTGCCGACCAGAGTGTAATCGTTGTTCTCAGGTTTGTCCTGCCGGGGCTATCAAGCCGATTACCTTGGAGGAGAAGTCAAGCACACAGATCGGACATGCCGTATGGATTAAGAAGAACTGTATTCCCGTCACCGACGGAATAGAATGCGGCAACTGCGAACGCCACTGTCCTACTGGAGCCATTGAGATGGAACCACTTGATCCCGATGATGAGATGTCGGTGATGGTCCCCACTGTCAACGAGGCAAAGTGCATTGGTTGCGGAGCTTGCGAGAACCTCTGCCCCGCCAACCCCTTCAGCGCCATCTACGTAGAGGGCCACGAGATGCACAAGCTGCTATAATATAAGATAGTAAAGCTAGAAAAAACAATTTAACCCCTATCCTCATGAAAGAGATATCAAGAAGACAATTCATCAAGATATTCGGCGGTGCCACCGTGGCATCCTCTACCTTGCTCACCGCCTGCAAGAACAAGGACCAGTCTACTGAAACCGACAAGGAACCTTCAAAGGACCTGATGACATATCGGGTGAACCCTAATACCAACGAGAAGGTATCACTTCTGGGCTACGGCATGATGCGACTCCCCAAAGAGAGTGACAAAGACGATGCGCCCTATGATCAGGAGATGATCAACCGCCAAATCGACTATGCGATCGAACATGGCGTGAACTATTTCGATACCAGTCCTGCCTATTGCATGGGACAGTCAGAACACTGTACCGGCATCGCACTTCACCGTCACCCGCGCGACAAATACTATGTTGCCACTAAACTTAGTAACTTCTCCCCTGAGACATGGAGCAAGAAAGCATCCATGGAGATGTTCGAGAACTCACTGAAGGAACTGCAAGTGGATTGGATCGACTATCTGCTATTACATGCTATTGGCGGCGACTCCAGAGATATGGACAGTGAGGAAACCTTCAATGCCCGCTTTATGGACAACGGGTTGCTCGACTGGCTCGTGGAACAAAAGAATAAAGGACGTATCCACAACCTCGGTTTCTCCTACCATGGTGATGTAGAGATCTTCGACATGCTGTTGAAATGGCACGATGAAGGGAAATATCATTGGGACTTCGTTCAAGTCGAACTGAATTATCTCGATTGGGACTGGGCCAATGAGATCAACGACCGCAATACTGATGCCTCCTACCTCTATGCGGAACTGGAGAAACGTGGCATCCCTGCCGTTATCATGGAACCGCTTCTCGGCGGTCGTCTTGCTAACGTACCCGATCCAATCGTTCGTAAGATGAAGAAACAACACCCTGAGGGTAGTGTCGCCTCATGGGCTTTCCGTTATGCTGGTACTCCAAAGGGGGTTCTTACAGTGCTTAGTGGTATGACCTATATGGAACACTTGCGCGAGAATGTTCGCACCTATTCTCCACTGGAACCCATCACGCCCGAGGAGAACAAGTTCCTTATGGAAATAGCCGAGGATATCTATAACCTCAAGAACATCCCCTGCAACGAATGCAACTACTGTATGCCTTGTCCCTACGGCATCAATATCCCAGCTATCTTTGTACATTATAATAAATGTATCAAGGAAGGAAATCTTCCAAATATCGAAAAGGAGAAGAACGATACGGAAGAGAAAAAGGAATACAGACGACAACGTCGTGCCTTCCTGATTGGCTACGACCGCAGCGTGCCCCGACTACGGCAGGCTAGTCACTGCATCCAATGCGGACAGTGTTCACCGCATTGTCCTCAACGCATCGACATCCCTCGCGAAATGCGGAAGATTGATGAATATGTGGAGACCTTGAAACGCGATGGTTTTACCATTCCTGCAGAACAAGAATAAAAAACAAACAACCCCGCCATCTGGCGGGGTTGTTATATGTTACAACAAACGTTGTTCGTGAATTAGTCGAGCTGAGCGAGCTTGTTGTCAGAACCAAGCACGTCGATGATCTTGTGCTTGTACATCTTCTCCATCTCATCGCGAGCAGGACCACAGAACTTACGCGGGTCGAACTCACCTGGTTTGTCGTGAAGCACCTTGCGAACAGCAGCGGTGAAGGCCAGACGAGAGTCTGAGTCGATGTTGATCTTGCAAACAGCGCTGTTAGAAGCCTTGCGAAGCTGCTCTTCAGGAATACCCACTGCATCGGGCAACTTGCCACCGAGAGAGTTGATCATGTCAACATACTCCTGGGGAACAGAAGAAGAACCGTGGAGCACGATGGGGAATCCAGGAAGCTGTACCATCACTGCATCGAGCACGTCGAATGCGAGTGGCGGGGGAACGAGCTTACCAGTCTTCGGGTCACGTGTACACTGCTCGGGAGTGAACTTGTAAGCACCATGAGAAGTACCGATAGAGATAGCCAGTGAGTCGCAACCTGTACGAGTAGCGAAGTCAACCACTTCCTCGGGCTTGGTATAATGAGACTCAGCAGCAACCACATCGTCCTCAACGCCGGCGAGAACGCCGAGCTCAGCCTCAACAGTTACGTCGAACTGATGAGCATATTCCACAACCTTCTTGGTCAGGGCGATGTTCTCCTCATAAGGAAGTGAAGAACCATCGATCATCACAGAAGAGAATCCGTAGTCGATACAGCTCTTGCAAGTCTCGAAGCTGTCACCATGGTCAAGATGGAGGGCGATCTCAGGATGAGCGCAACCCAGCTCCTTAGCATACTCTACAGCACCCTGTGCCATGTAGCGAAGCAAGGTAGCATTAGCATAGTTACGAGCACCTTTTGACACCTGCAGGATAACCGGGCTCTTCAGATCTGAGCTGGCCTTGATGATAGCCTGCAGCTGCTCCATGTTGTTAAAGTTGAATGCGGGGATGGCATAACCACCGTTGATGGCTCGCTTGAACATCTCACGTGTGTTCACGAGTCCTAAACTTTTGTAATCTACCATATTATAAGAATTTAGATAAAAATGATCTGTCCTTGTGCCTTTAACCGAAAACGATCTCTAAGCACGTGCAAAATTAACACTTTCTTTTCTCACGACAAAACGTAGAAACATTTTTTAAGGTAGAATTACCTTGTTTTTCTCTTTTTGTCATTCCATCGCGACCATTCTTTGGTTTTTTGTAAGATGAACATGACAAAACGGTGCTCACTTTTCTACTGCATCGAGCCATCCGAGCAGACCCACCAGACAACCGTTCCAGTTGATGGCAATCTCGTTGGAGGCATACGACTCGGTTACGTCAGCGTACGACTCATCAGGCTGGTTGGAGGGATAGGCAATGTTGCTGGCCTTGTCCTGCTGACCTGGATTCGGTCCGCCAGCCAAGAAGCCCGGTATTGGATCTTCGATGCCATCAGCAGCAGATAAGCGGTGATGCGGATTCATTGTCGGCTTACTTCCAAAGCCCGTCACATAACAGTAACCCGTGGCATTTCTTCCTAAGAGATATTCTGCGTTCTGCAAGGCACCTGTGAGATACTTTGCGTCTCCTGTTTGCTGATAAGCATAGAGAAGTGCCATACCGCCTGCACCGAAACACTCTGCCAGACAGCCCCAACCGAAGTCGCGGGCATTATTTCCATTAGGTGTCTGGAACGAAGAGGTGGCTGTAGTGGCTACCACACTATCGCAGAAGGCTAGCAGTTGCTGCTTGCTGCGCTGAGCCAGCTCATGTTCAGGCGCATGCGCCATCCAAGCGAATGAGCCCAATGTGGCCAGACTTCCCCATACAGGAATGGTGAAACGGTTGGGAGCGTTCTGCTCTGCCATTTGAGCAAACACCTCATCATGCGTCAGAAAATACAACTCGGTAGCTGCCCAGAAGCGTTCATCCCTAGCAGAAAAGTCACCGTAGGTACCTGTTGACACAGCCGGCTTGAAGGTTCTGTTCATCCGATCCTGGAAATAATGTGCATCGGGATGGTTTTCTGCCCAGTTGTAGGCAGCCAATGCAGCACTTGTGGCATGTGCTGAGAAGTGTGGATAGTCTTTATTGTCTTTGTAGATGCGTGCGGCCTGAGCCATCACGGCAGCAAAATCGTATGCAGCCGTTACACTCTTCTGAACCACATAACGTTGCTGCTTACAAGCAGACGGCATCACAAAACCTTCGAAATTCGGTGTGGTCAGCTTATGATAAACGCCTCCATCGTAAGGATCCTGCATGGTAAGCATCCACTTCAGGTTGTACATGATCTCATCGAGCAAATCGGCTGTCTGGTTCCCACTCTCAGGGATATTCACCTCCAACGCATCATAATAGGCTTTGTTTTGCTCATAACTGTCGAGCATAACAGCAATGGTAAACGCAGAGTTCACGATGTATTTGTTGTAGTCGCCAGCATCATACCACCCATAAGGAGATGAAATAATCGTTCCTTCGGGACGGCCAGGAGAAACTGCAGATGAATGGATCATCACCTGGGTGTCAGGATGACCTGCAGGACGCGCCCACTTTCCGGCATACTTCGCCTCGATAGGCATTCCCGTACGCTGGTAATAAAAAGCTTTGATAGCTCCCTTGGTAACATCACGCAACGCATTCTCCTTCACCTCGAAAGGAATCTGTTCGCCGTTACATTCCACGATGTATGAGCCGGGAGTAGATAGACGAGAAAAGTCAACCAATGTGCGTTGCTTGCCCGACCAAGGGGATGTTGCTACGCGCAGGAGTTTCGGACTGACCGCCTTCTTACCGGTCTTTGCATTACGAATTATTACTTTTGAGGCTGCCACCTTCCCTTCAACGACAGCTGTCTTTTGCTGCTGGGGATACATGGCTACTTGATTGACTCTCACTTGTGCTTGAGACACAGCACAAATACCGGCAAAGCATGCCGTTACAAAAATACGAATAGTTGTTTTCATTAGGGTATTTTGTTTAACTGAGAGCTGAGAATTCCCATTCTCAACTCTCAGTTCTCAACTTATATTATTTCTTCTCTGGCTCAATAATCTTCCAGATAACAGCTGCCAAAGCGCCACCAATGAACGGACCTACGATGAAGATCCAGAGGTTGGCAAGAGCAGTTCCACCTTCGAACAAAGCGGGACCAATGGAACGTGCGGGGTTCACAGAAGTACCGGTGTAACGGATACAGCAGAGGTGAACGAGCACCAGAGCCAAACCGATGGCCAGACCAGCAAAGTTGTTGGTAGCTCCGTTTGTCTTAGCGGTAGCACCCAATACTACGAGCACGAATACGCAAGTGAACACGATCTCAGCAAGCAGACCGCCGATGGCAGGAATGGTATCAACACCGTTTGCCTGCAAGTCGTTGGCACCTGTGCCAACCAGTCCGCTGGAAGAAGTCAACGCATAGAGGATAGCCGAACCGATGATGGCACCAATCACCTGGAAGATGATGTACATGCCACAGTCCTTGCTGCTCATTCTTCCTGTCAGAAGACAACCCAAAGAGATGGCGGGGTTAATGTGACAACCAGAGATACCACCGATGGTGTAAGCCATGGCTACCACTGCCAGACCGAAAGCGAGGGCAGTACCTACTACTGTTTCCGGGTCGCCATTTGTACAACCCAAACTCACTGCTGCACCGCAGCCCATTAGTACAAGTACCATTGTACCAAACATTTCTGCTAAATACTTTTTCATGACTGTTATAGTTTTGATGATTAAAAAGTAATTCCCAAATAAAACTCTGCAAATATAGAGATTTCTTTTGATAATTGCAACTTTTTTGTCAAAAAAAGAAGGTAAAAACACGTGACTTAAGGGCAAAAAAAATGGAGTACCGCTGTACTCCTAATTGTTAACCTTAAATCTAATACTATGAAAAACACATTGCAAAGATATGAATTTATCCCATACGAAACAAATAATCCTGCAAGAAAGTGCTTATCTTTAACATTATTTTAATCTTCTTCGGGCAGTATGACCACTCCCTCTTGTTTCTTTCCATCCATCATCACCTTCAGCGGATGTTCGAAACGTACATGTCTGACGAACTCCGTTTCCTCCACAGCGGGCATGGCATCCAAAATCTCCTTTTGGAAGATTCCGTCACCATTATAGGTATTGATCGTGAAGTAGCCCACACCGAAACTGGTAAGATTCTGGAAGAAATGGGTTCCCTGACTAGGATCCACGCGATAGTTCTCCAGTCCTGCCTCCACGATGACACGTGCCGCACTGATATGTGGCCATTTCACGGGGATGCCCAGCCAGTAGTCACTACTACCCCACCGTCCGGGTCCTACCAAAATATAGGAATCGCCTCCATTAGGAGTTGTATATTCACCGTTCAGGAACTTCCGGTTAATCTGTTCAATCTCGGTAGCTATCATGGGATTATTGGCTGCCGTGAATTGGTCGTCGGTCTTCACATATACCACATCGAACACATCCTCAGAGATTCCATGACCAAGAGAGTTGTGCGAACGCAACAGACATTGCTCGTCGGGAATCGCTTTCAGGTCCTCATCAAGTACCTGCTTACTATCAACGATGGGTCGGATCTGCAACAAGTAGAACTCACCCGTGCGGTCATCATTCACATTACAAGCCAGTTCTATCTCCACTGGACGCTTCATCGCCTCGGCCCCATACTTCATCGACATCTGCAATAGTTCAGGCAGGGGGAAGATATCATGTTGGAGTACCCCACACATCGAGATCACTTTCCGTCCTCCCTCATAATAGCCGTCGCGAATCATCTGGTCAACAGGATCGTAGGTACTGCATACATAGCGCACCGATCCGTCCTGATCCGCCTGCTTGATACGTAGTTTTTTGATGTTGAAGCCGTCATCCACCTGGAAGTCGTTACCCACTTGCGTCATATCCAACGCATAGAACCTAATCTGCGTCTCCCTCAAGGCAATATCCATCTCGCTCATCTGCAGTAACCGGTTGGGATGATAGGGATTCACCCGCAGGGTCTGTCCTCCGTCAACAATATACTTACCCAAGCCAAGGGCCAGACTTGCCACGCCCTCCTCTGCCTTCTCGTCATCAATAGGGTAATAGTTCAGCGAGCGCAACACACCACTGATATTCGGATAGAAATAGTCACCATAGCGTTTGCCCACCACCTCCTGCAGGATCACCGCCATCTTCTCCTGGTCGATGACATTGCTCGTGGCGGTCATGTATGCCTTCGAATCCTTGTAATACACCGATGCATACACACCCTTGATAGCCGCTGCCATCATCTGGAGCATCTGGTACTTATCCTCGAGATACGGGATCATATAGGTACTATAGATACCGGCGAACGGCTGGTAGTGCGAATCCTCGAGTAACGAACTGCTTCGGATGGCAATCGGTGAACGTGTAGCCTCGAAGAATGCGAAGAAGTCGGCTATATATTTATCCGGCAACTGAGCCCGCAGGAAATGCTTCAGGATCTCCTCGTCACTGGCATCGCTCAGGGCTATCTGGTAGAGGTTGTTTGAATCCATGAACTCATCGAACACATCCGTACAGAGTACCACCGTTTTGGGAATGCTCACCTTCACGCCTTCAAAGTCATTGAACTCCGGATGGCGCTTGATAACATTATCAAGGAAAGCCAAACCACGTCCTTTTCCTCCCAAAGAGCCATCACCGATGCGGGCAAAATGACTATAAGAGTCGTAACGGTTCCTATCGAACAAGGCCACCACACCAATATTTTTCATATGGCGGTATTGCACGATGGCATCAAAGATGATCTTCCTATGGGCATCCACATCTTGTAGTTTATGCCACGTCACCGTCTTCAGGAATGCCGAGACGGGAAAGATAGCTCGGGCACAAAGCCAACGACTCATATGGTTGCGTGAGATATGATAGAGCATCGAGTCGTTGGGAATGGTGAAGATATTATCCTGTAACTCCTTCAGATTCCTCACTCGCATGATCTCATCATGTGTCTTAGGGTCACGGAAGATGAAGTCGCCGAAGCCCATGTGCATAGACAAGAGGTTTCGAAGGTCGATGTTCATCTTCTTCGAGTTCTTGTCAATGTACTTGATGCCGATACCCGACTGCTCCGCCTTCTCGCGGTTCACTTCCTCGGCACTCTGCATGATCAGGGTGATATACTCATCCCGCTCACGGATTGCTTTCAGTAGCTTAAAGCCCGCCTCAGGATCTTTCTCCTCCCCTTCTCTCTGTGGAAAACGACAGTCGCTGATCACACCCAAGGTGTTATCGGCATATTTCTCATACAGTTGCCATGCCTCCTCGTAGTTTCTTGCCAGCACCACCTTTGGACGACCACGCATTCGCAGCGTGGCAGTATGGGGGTTCAGGGCCTCGGTAGCGAACCGCTGACTCTGTGCCAAGATATAACTATATAGATTAGGTAATACGGAAGAATAGAATCGGATGCCGTCCTCTACCAATAGAATCATCTGCACGCCCGCCTCCTGGATGTCGTGCTCGATGTTCATCTTATCCTCAATCAGCTTGATGATGGAAAGGATGAGGTTGGTGTTTCCCAACCAACAGAACACATAATCGAAGATTGACAGGTCCTCATTCTCCATACGACGGGTGATACCATGTGAGAAAGGTGTCAGCACCACGCATGGCATCTCAGGGAAGCGGTGCTTCACGGCACGCGCCACATCAAACGCATCATTGTCAGCATTACCTGGCATACAGATTACCAAGTCGATGTTGGTGCGTTCCAGCACCTCAGCAGCCTCCTCCGTGGTACTCACCTGGGTGAAGGTTGGCGGATAACGAAGTCCTAGTTCCGTATATTCGTTGAAGATCTTCTCATCCACACGTCCGTCATCCTCCAACATAAAAGCGTCATAGGGATTGGCAATGATCAAGACATTGTAGATTCGTCGTGTCATCAGATTGACGAACGACACATCCTTCAAGATAAACTTGTTCCACTGCTGTGGCATGCTATTTTCCATCGGCTGACTTGTTTATTGGTGCAAAGTTACGATTAAGTGAGAGAAAAACCAAATTTTGAGGTAGTAAAACAAAGAAATGCTTGCATTTCATTTGTTGGAATACTGCATAATAAGACCTAAAGGTCAAAATATATTTGAGTTTTTCCGGGCGGAAGAAAGTTCGGCGAAGTCAAAGTTAGGAATTCTTTAACAAAAAGAAAGCATCCGTCGAAATAATTTCTGTTTTTCTTTGGAGCCTAACAAAAAAAAATGTATTTTTGCGGTGAGTATACGACATAATGTCAAATGCTAAAAACCTAAGAATATAAATATAACAAATAAGTTTAACTAAAAAAGAAAACTACATTATGAACGTTGAGAACATTATGCAGAACCTGGAGAAAAAACACCCAGGGGAAGCCGAGTATTTACAGGCAGTGAGAGAAGTGCTGGAATCAATCAAGGATGTCTATAACCAGCATCCCGAATTTGAGAAGGCCAAGATCATCGAGCGCATTGTGGAACCGGAGCGCATCACCACCTTCCGTGTGCCTTGGGTTGACGACAAGGGTGAGGTGCAGGTCAACATCGGCTATCGCGTACAGTTCAACAGTGCTATCGGTCCGTATAAAGGCGGACTCCGTTTCCACCCGTCAGTAAACCTTTCCATCCTAAAGTTCCTCGGATTCGAGCAGACTTTCAAGAATGCGCTTACCACACTTCCCATGGGTGGTGGCAAGGGTGGTTCTGATTTCGCCCCTCGTGGAAAGAGCGATGCAGAGATCATGCGTTTCTGCCAGGCTTTCATGTGCGAGCTCTTCAAGGTAATCGGTCCTGACATGGACGTTCCCGCTGGAGACATCGGCGTGGGCGGCCGTGAGATTGGCTATCTCTTCGGCATGTACAAGAAACTCACCAGTCAGTTCCATGGTGCTACCCTGACGGGTAAGGGCTTGGAATGGGGCGGCTCCATCCTGCGTCCTGAGGCAACGGGATTCGGTGCGCTGTATTTCGTTAACCACATGATGAATACCCACGGACTCGACATCAAGGGCAAGACCGTAGCACTGTCAGGCTTCGGTAATGTGGCCTGGGGTGCCGCAAAGAAAGCTACTGAGTTAGGTGCGAAGGTGATTACCATCAGCGGTCCTGATGGCTACATCTATGATCCCGCAGGATTGGATGATGAGAAGATCGAGTATCTGTTGGAGCTCCGTGCTAGTGGCAATGATATTTGTCAGCCATACGAGGAGGAGTTCGAGGGTTCAACCTTCTTCCCCAACAAGAAGCCGTGGGAGCAGAAGGCCGACATCTACCTGCCTTGCGCTACGCAGAACGAGCTGAATGGCGAGGATGCTGATAAGGTACTAGCTCACAAACCACTCTGCATTGCTGAGGTTTCGAACATGGGTTGTACGGCAGAGGCTGTGAACAAGTTCATTGCTGCAGGACAGCTGTTTGCTCCTGGTAAGGCAGTTAATGCAGGTGGTGTGGCTACTTCCGGATTGGAGATGACACAGAACTCCATGCGTATGTCATGGACTGCTGAAGAAGTGGATCAGAAACTGCATCAGATCATGTCGGGCATTCACGACCAATGCGTGAAATACGGCAAGGAAGGCGATTACATCAATTATGTAAAGGGCGCCAATGTAGCCGGATTCATGAAGGTGGCCAATGCCATGATGGCACAGGGAATCGTTTAATCTAGTTATGTGGATGATTAGTGTCTCTGCGAGGCCTTGTGAGGCGTTGTTGTAGAGACATTGCTGGGGGCGGGATTCTTTCTCGCCTCCTTCGTTTCTTTAGGCGTGGGCGTGGCGATCTCATTCTTCATCTCTGCGATCCGCTTCTCATCTTTCATGATGGCGCGACGTTCCTCCACTGGAACAGGCTTCTCCTCTTTGGGCTTCTGCCATTCAGGGACATAGTCGTAAGCATCTCGCGAGATCTCGAAATCCAGTTCAGGAAGATCCAAAGGTTCATCGACAGGCTTATACGGAATGGCTACCTCACCAAGGTAGGGTTCCACCTTGACCATGACCACACCCGAGGCAATCATGCCAATCTCCTTTGCGGCACGGTATGACAGATCGATAATCCTTCCCTTGACATGAGGACCACGGTCGGCCACACGCACCACCACGCTCTTATCGTTGTTGAGGTTCGTCACCTTCAACATCGTTCCCATCGGGTAACGTTTATGGGCGCATACCAGACTGTCGCGATGATACTTCGAACCATCGCTCATCCTACGTCCTTGCAGACTATGTGAATAATAGGAAGCCTTCCCCTTCTCTTGTCCGTACATGACGGAAGAAAAGAGGAAAGCCACGAGAATTACTATCAACCTATATTTATATCTCATGCACTATTGTTTCGTTGCACACTAGCGACGGGTGACCACATTGATGACCTTTGTGGTTGTTGCCTTTGTCCTGCTTCCATGCTCCACAGAGATTGTGAAAGAGGCACGTCCGTCGTTCAGTTTCTTGTCGGCCATCACATTAGCCGTATATTTGATTCCAGAGCCCGGGGCAATACTCTCCACCTCGATACCTGGTGACACCACAATGTGCTTGTTACCTGTTGACTCCACCACATTCGGCATCACGTGGAAGATGGTATGGTTAGACACATTCCTTACTTCGAATACAATCTTGCTCCGTTCGTTGGCTCTGAGGATGTTGTCATTATCCACGAAGCGCACATTACTGATCTGGATAGCCTCCTCAGGAGAAACATTCATTCCAGGAGCAGGAACACGATAGGTATCGTTGCTGGGAGCCTTTCCATCGAAATCAATACGGTCGTCAGCACTGTTCGAGGGGTCGAAACCACTATCGTCACGTTCATTAACCTGCCCATACTGGTTATCATACTTATTCAGGACACGATCATGGTAACGTTCGATCTTACGCTCCTGGGCTTTGTCGGCAGCATTGCCGATAGCACCACCAATCACAGCTCCGCCTGCCATACCGATAATCTGTCCCCAGTCACTGCCACGAGGACCGCCAGACAAGCCTCCAATGGCTGAGCCCAACACTGATCCCAGTGTGGAACCCGTATATGCACCTGATGCGGTATAAGAGCCGCAGCTGCTCAACAGAAAAGCGGCACCGAGTGCCAAAACCATTATCTTCTTCATATCCTTCACGTTTTAATCGTTCAACTGTGATGCAAAAGTAGCGAAAAAACTTATCCGCCCCTGCAACGTTTTCCCTAAAAAGTCATAGGGATTTCCCTATTTGTCATATTTGCTCCTTGAGCCACATCCGTTCCTCCTCATCAAGATAAGGCGAGAGACGGTCGTATACCATCTGGTGATAATCGTCCAACCAACCAATCTCTTCCTCCGTCATCAGGGAGTAGTCGATGGCCGACTTATCAATCGGACAGAGCGTCAGGGGCTCGAACTGCAGGAAGGTGCCGAACGCTGTTTCCTGATAAGGCACCACCAATAGGGTATTCTCTGTGCGAACCCCGAACTGACCTTCCAGATAGATCCCGGGCTCATCCGTCACTGTCATCCCTGCCACCATCGGAGCAGGTTTATATTCCATACGGATCTGATGCGGTCCTTCGTGCACATTCAGGAAAGCCCCTACTCCATGGCCGGTGCCATGCATGTAATTCAGTCCTTCGCGCCACAGATCCTTACGTGCTACCAAATCGAGTTGTGTACCGCTGGCTCCCTGTGGGAACTTCAAGTTCTGCAGTTGCAGATGACCTTTCAGCACCAGCGTATAGATATGTCGCTGCTCCTCTGTAACCGGTCCTAAGGCGATGGTGCGGGTAACATCCGTTGTCCCATCCACATATTGCGCACCACTGTCGAGCAGTAAGAAACCCTTTGGTTTCAAAGGTGCGTCGGTGTCAGGCGTTGCCTCGTAGTGAACGATAGCACCATGTTCCTGGTATCCGGCAATGGTATCAAAGGAAAGACCTTTATACAAGGGTTGTTCCGCCCTTAGACTCTCCAACTTGTCAGATACGCTGATCTCGGTTTGTCCGCCAGCCTCAACAGCGGGACGAAGCCATTTCAGGAATTTTACGAGTGCGATGCCGTCTTTCAGCATCGCATTCCTAAAACCCAGCACCTCACTTTCGTTCTTGACTGTCTTCATTCGTTTGACGGGCGACTCCTCACGGACAATCTCCCGTCTTACTATATTATATAAGGTGTAATTCACCTCATTGGGATCAAGTAGGATGTTGTATTCGAAATAATCTTTCAGTCCTTCTTTTACCCGACCATAATCATCCACATCCACACCCTCATCGTTCAGGTAGGCCAGAACGCTGGATGACAGTTTCTTCTTGTCGATAAACAAAGTAACCTTGGTGGAAGAGATGAGCAGATAGGAAACAAACACGGGATTGCAGTGCACATCACTGCCTCGCAGGTTCAGGATCCACGCAATATCATCGAGCGAAGCCACTAACATACCATCAGCATGCTTTTGGCGCAAAGCACGACGGATACGGGAGATCTTCTCATGACAGGCCTCCCCTGCATATTCCAACGGCTGGATGAACACAGGATTCTGCGGAATAGCAGGACGGTCTTTCCAGATGATGGCCAATGGATCAAAGTTGGTTCGTAGTGTGATACCTCCCTCGTGGCGCAGTCCGCTAATCAGTTCCTCCACCGCAGCGGTAGAGCTAACCATGCCGTCAATGCCCACCTGTGGCGAACGAATATTGCGCAGCACCTCTCCCAACCACTTGGTGACAGTGGGTGTTCCTGGCATACGTTCCTTCATCAGCACGAACTCCGTTCCTGTCAACTGCTCCGCCGCCGCAATGAAATAACGACTGTCAGTCCACAGTGCTGCCTCATTCATCGTCACCACGGCCGTACCTGCCGATCCGTCGAAACCGCTGATCCACTCGCGTCCTTTCCAATGGTCGGGCACATACTCCCCCTGATGAGGGTCGGTACTGGGGAAGATGAAAGCATCCAGACTCTCACGCTGCATCACCTCTCTGAGGGCTTCAAGCCGCTGATTCACCGTCTTGCTCATATCGTCATAGGTTATTAGGCTGATTTGATGATGCAAAGATAGTAAATTACTATCAATTGCCATTTTGTCATATCGAGATTACAAAGATACAATGTTCTTTTGGAAAACCATAGTTATTAACTCCTTTTAACTCCCCAACGACGGATAGTCGGCAGAAAATTGCTACCTTTGTAGCACTTTTATAGTATATACATACATTTATTATAATACACACGATTATGGCATTTTTAACGAACGAGAAATTGACCATCGTCGGCGCAGCCGGTATGATTGGTTCAAACATGGCACAGACCGCTTTGATGATGGGTCTGACAAATGACATCTGCCTGTACGACGTTTTCTCACCCGAAGGTGTGGCTGAGGAGATGCGTCAGAGTGGTTTTGATGATGTGAAGATCACCGCAACAACAGAAGCTGAAGAGGCTTTCAAGAACGCCAAGTACATCATCTCTTCAGGTGGTGCACCCCGTAAAGCTGGTATGACCCGTGAGGATCTGTTGGCCGGCAACTGCAAGATTGCTGAGGAGTTAGGACAGAACATCCAGAAGTACTGCCCCGATGTAAAGCATGTTGTGATTATCTTCAACCCTGCCGACCTCACTGGTCTGGTAACCCTTCTCTACTCAGGTTTGAAACCCGGTCAGGTAACTACCCTCGCCGGTCTTGACACCACTCGTTTGCAGAGTGCCCTGGCTAAGAAGTTCAACGTGATGCAGAATGAGATCACCGGTTGCGCTACCTATGGCGGACATGGTGAGCAGATGGCTGTGTTTGGTTCTCATGTAACCATCGCTGGTCGTAAGTTGACTGACATCATCGGCACCGATGAGTTCCCCGCAGAGGAATGGGAGCAGATGAAGGTTGACGTTACCAAAGGTGGTGCGAAGATTATCGAGCTCCGCGGACGCAGCTCTTTCCAGAGCCCTGCTTATCTCTCAGTAGAGATGATTCGCGCAGCTATGGGTGGTGAGCCCTTCCGCTTCCCCGTTGGTACCTATGTAAAGACCGACAAGTACGACCATATCATGATGGCTATGAAGACCACCATGGACAAGAACGGCGCACATTTCGAGGTTCCCCAGGGTACAGCTGAGGAGAATGCCAAGCTTGACGCTTCTTACGAGCACCTCTGCAAGATGCGTGATGAGCTTGTCACACTGAACATCGTTCCGCCAATCAGCGAGTGGAACAAGATCAATCCGAACCTCTAATTCAACGGTAAGGTTTGATTACCTTCAAGGTTAAACAAGGGTATGTCAAAAAGGGGGTTACTTTGAGAACTGCCTTTTGACATATCCTTTTTCATTATAACAAATCTATTCCCTGTGTCCATCGACATTCTTTTCAAGTATTATTATCGTCCTTTGTGTCTGTATGCCATCCATTACCTTCAGGACGTGGATATGGCTGAGGATATTGTTCAGGATGCTTTCGTGCGGATGATTGAAAAGGAACAGCAGGGAGTGGACATCGAGAACAAGAAAGCCTATCTGTACCAGACCGTACGCCATCTATGTATCGACAGTTTGCGGAAAGCGTCTCCTTTAACCAACGAGGTTGAAGCGCATGACCTCAGCGGAACCATCAGTAACGAGGAAGCTGAGGAACGATCCTTTGACGAAGCCATGCTGTGGACATCCATTGATGCCCTGCCACAACGTTGTCGTGAGGTATTCCTCATGAGTAAGCGCGACGGGATGAAATACCATGAGATTGCTCATGAATTAGGTATCTCAGAAAAGACCGTAGAGCATCAAATCAGCAAGGCTTTGAAAGTTCTTCGCAAGAAAGTAAGCGACTTCTTCTATTTCCTCTTCTCGTTCGCCTGAAAAAAAAGAGAAATGGAATAGGGGGAAAACCAATTGTTTTCGTCATAGATATGTTATGATGAAAAAAAGAATGAAAAGATTGTTGTTTGTAACAATGATGATTCTGCTGCCTCTTGGTGTGAATGCCCAGCGCACCACACTGAAGCAACAGATGGATCGACTCAAACAGGAACAGAAGGTGAACTTTATCTATGACAGTTCACTAAACGTGGATCGCGTCTATCAAGGACAGGCGTTGGAAGGAAAGTCGTTGAAAGAAGCCCTACAGCTACTCTTTCATGACACAGGCATTGAATGGAGTGTAAAAGGAAACTATGTAACACTTCGGCAGAAGTCGGTTGCTCACTCGGCACATACTCCCAAGGAGAAGGTCATTCAAAGATATACGCTGAGTGGTTATGTACGTGACAAGAGTGGCGAGAGTCTTATCAGTGCCACCATTCTGTGCACCGCCGTCTCCGGTTCTTTGTCATCCGACCAGAAAAAGAGTCATGCAGCTACGACCACCAATGCCTACGGCTTCTACAGTATAACCCTTCCTGAAGGCGACTATGAACTGCAGGCTTCCTACTTAGGCTTTTCAGAAGGACGCAAGACGGTGAAGCTGAAAAAAGACTGTCATGAGGATTTCCTGCTCGAAGAGCATAACCTACTGCAGGAAGTGGTGGTAACGGGAAACATGAACTCGCCTGTTCTCACTACACAAACAGGAAAGAAGACACTTTCCCGCAACGACTTGAACACAGAGTTCGCCCTACTCTCTTCCCCTGATCTCATAAAAACACTCCAGCGCACATCAGGAGTGAGCGAAGGTATCGAAGTGGCCTCTAGCATGTATGTACATGGTGGTAACGATGACGAGAACCTGTTCTTACTTGACGGAACCTCGATGTACACCATCAACCATACCCTTGGACTCTTCTCTGCCTTCAATACCGATGTGGTAAAGAATGTGGATTTCTACAAGAGTGGATTCCCTGCCCGTTATGGCGGAAGACTTTCTTCGGTGACCGATGTACGCACCAACGACGGAGATATGCGCCATACCCACGGCAGTTACAGCATCGGCCTCATCGACGGAAGGTTCCAGATTGAAGGTCCTATCAAGACCAAGAAAGAAAAGGAGAAGGTGGCAAACGGACAGTTAGCCCACTACAGCACCAGCTACAACTTCGGTCTGCGTCGCTCATGGCTGGATGTCATTACGGAACCTATCTTCTTCATCATGAACAAGAAAGATGACAAGACGAAGTTCCATTACTTCCTGCATGACTTGAACGGAAAGATTACCCATGTGTTCAATGACCGCAGCAAAGCCTATTTCAGCATCTATTCCAGTAAGGACATGATGAACTCCACTTACTATTGGGATGAGAAAGTGGAGGATGGCACTACCGGGGAACGTCATAATATCGAAGAAGGAAAGAATTACATGACATGGGGGAACCTGAACATGGCACTCAACTGGAACTACCAGTTGCGTCCCAACCTCTTTGCCAACTTCAGTGCCGTCTATACCCATAACCGCAGCATCTATGAATACAAGGAAGGATGGCGTTACGGACAAGCAGGAAGCATGTCGGTTGACCATAGCAATCACACTTACCGCTCTACCGTTGATGATGGTACACTGCGTGCCGACTTCGATTTCCGTCCCAACAGCAAAAACCATATCCGCTTTGGTGGCGATATGACTTATCACAACTTCCGTCCGCAGACACAGAGTCTGTTCGGTATCTACGGACAGGAAGACGTATCCGTTGATTCCACAACCATCAACAGCAAGAATCATCTGAAGGCCCAGGAGATGAACCTTTATGCTGAAGACGAGATGATCCTGAACAATCACTGGAGTATGAACGTCGGCGTGCATGCCACACTCTTCCATGTAAGTGGCAAGAGCTTCTTCCTGCTCGACCCCCGTACAGCCGTAAAATACCAAGTGAATGACAAGACCTCGCTCAAGATGTCGTTTACAGGAATGACACAAACCATCCACCGTATCAGCAGTACCTATCTGAGTATGCCCACCGACTATTGGGTTCCCACCACTGCCAACCTGAAGCCCATGCGCTCCTATCAGACAGCAGCAGGAATCTATTCCCAGATCAATCGTCACTGGTTCGCCTCCCTAGAGGGATACTACAAAGTCACCAACCATATCCTGCAATACACCAAATACAAGAGTCTGACACCGCCCGTCAAATACTGGGAGAATTTCGTCATTGACGGGAAAGGACGCTTCTACGGTATTGAGGCAGATGTGCGCTATCACGACAGTCGTTACGACATTCAGGCTGCCTATACCCTATCATGGAACAAACGGAAATTCAACGAGTTCTATCCACATTGGTTCTACGATAAGTTCGACAACCGACATAAGTTCAACATCACAGGTAGGATGAGAATAGGAAAGAATGCTGAGATGTGCGCAGCCTGGACCTATCATACTGGCTATCGCATGACCGTTGCCACGCAATTTGCAGCAATGCCCAATCTGCCCGACGGACATGCTGAGGTTTCGCAACAAATGTACACAACACAAGAGGGTTACATGCCGCTCTATATCAATTACGGTGCCAATTACGACACGCCCAACAACCTCACTTTGCCAGCCTACCACCGACTGGACTTAGGGTTCAATCTGCACCACATCACCAAGGCAGGACATGAACGTCTTTGGAATATAAGCATCTACAATGCCTACTGTCGTTTCAATGCCTTGTATGCAGAGATGAGCTACAGTCACAACAAAGTTTGTATGAAGGGAAAGGGATTCGTTCCAATCATCCCCACAGCAAGCTATACCATCAAATTCTAAAACAAAGCAGTATATGAAAAGAAATCACATACAAATACTCGCACTGATAGCCACCATGATTTGCTGTGCATGCAGCAACGAAGTGGGATTGGATGAACTGAAGGCAGCCCCCAAGCTGGTGCTGTATTGTTTCCCCAATGTGGATAACGACACCACCATCATCAGTCTGACTGCCAGCAGACCCATGTACCAAAACAGTCTGATGGTTTCTTCCAATGACATGTACGGTGTCAGGGATGCTCATATCACTTATACCGTGAACGGTGAGAAGCAAACCGTATTCTTTACAGAGGAGAAAACCGACTTGATGCCGCCCAGAAGCTATTATGTGATAGGGCATCATCGAGTGGGCGATCATGTCCGTATCGAAGCATCTGTTGAAGGACTACCCAGTGTTCAAGCTGAGACCGTTATTCCTGACATGCCTTTCATCCATGAGTTGAAGCAGGTAGTGATACATCGCGACAATCAGAACTTCAGACAGTTTCAGGTAACCATCGCCGATAACCCGAATGCAGATGACTTCTACGCTATCAGATTGGAAATGGAGAGTAGCAACGACTCCATCATCACCATCACAACTGCCACAATCAATACAGACGATGAGCCAGCGCTGAAAGCCGGAGGTAGCATTGACGATCTCCTTGATGACGAAAACACCTTCTATGGTCAGTTCTATATCTTCAATGATGACACTTTCAATGATAACCGATATACGCTTCATCTAAACGTGAACGAACATGATATCTTCCATGCCAACATGGATGCGGATGACGCTACAAGGAAGGTACGTGTTAAACTGTATAAGATCACTCCTGCCTATTTCCGTTTCATCAAGTCGATCAACGACCAGACCAACTATGAGCTGGGGGAATACGGACTGGCTCCCACTTCTCCCACATTCAACCAGGTTGATGGTGGTCTGGGCGTAATTGGCGGATTCAACATGACGGAACATGTAATGACCATCACACAGAACAACCTTTCATATTCTAACGATAAATAAACTATGAACGAGATGAATAACAAGAACCTGTCATTTGTGCTGAAATACTATCGGGAAGGCAAACTCGATACAAAACGAGCCATACAGAAAGTAAGGGAACGGACTATGCTCTCCGATACCCGTACTATACTCATGCAACGTTGGATTGCCATTGCCGCCTCTCTGCTGCTGTTGTTGATTGGTGGTGCCACCTATTATTATATAGGATATAATCCCGAGGTTGTATTGACAGCCCACGAACAGCCACAACTGTTTATCCTTCCTGACCAGACTCACGTAACACTATCGTCGCATGCCACCTTATCCTACAAGAAGAAGGATGTCAGAACGATGACACTGAAGGGTGATGCCTATTTCGAGGTTCAACATGATGAACAGCATCCTTTCATTGTCAGGAACGAGATGGCACAAGTACGCGTATTAGGAACGGGGTTCCAGGTGTCAGGCAGTCGTTCATCCCAAAAGCTCACTGAGGTATATGTCACCCATGGAAAGGTGGCTTTCTCTTCTCCTTCAGACGAAGCACAGGGTGTTGTTCTTACACAAGGAATGAAGGCTCAGCTGGTCCAAGGGGAGCATAAGCCGCAACTGATTCCCGCAGGAAGCATTAATCAGGTGGCATGGGCAACAGGTAACTTCCACTTCGAGAACACACCGCTTACAGAGGTGATCAACGATCTGGAGACCTTTTACCATGTCAAACTATCAGTCAATTCATCGGAGAAAAACCTGACTGGTGATTTCTCCACGGAGAGTCTGGATGAGATTATCAGTTTGATTGAGCAGACCTTGGAGGTATCCATCGTCAAGAACAACCTATAGACAGTGTTTCATAAGGAATCCATTGTTTTTTCTTCATTCCTTTCTTTTATCTGAAAGGAAAATACTACCTTTGCAAGAAAGAAATAAAAGAAAAAGATATGGCACTGATCAAGGAAGTGAATGGTCTTGCACCCAAATGGGGTAAGAACTGCTATTTTAGTGAGAACGCCACGATTGTGGGCGAAGTGGTGATGGGCGACGAATGCTCTGTATGGTTCAATGCCGTTGTTCGCGGTGATGTGTGCCATATCCATATTGGTGACCGTACCAATGTGCAAGACGGGGCGGTGTTACATACCACCTATCAGACTGGACCGCTGCATATCGGCAGTGATGTCACCATCGGTCATAATGCCACCGTTCATGCTTGCACCATACACGACCATGCACTAATCGGCATGGGTAGCACATTGCTTGATCACTGTGAGATAGGTGAAGGGGCTATCGTAGCAGCGGGTGCCTTGGTAGTAGGAGGAACAAAGGTCGGTGCCGGAGAGATCTGGGGCGGCGTTCCTGCGAAGTTCATCAAGAAAACCCAACCTGGTCAGACCGATAATGCCGCACACTATGTAGCCTATATGGATTGGTATAGGGAGAGGGAATAGTAGTTGAAAGTTGAGAGTTGAGAGTTGAGAGTTGACAATTAATAACTGTCCGCTTGGCTTTACCGCTTCGCTTGCGAAGAACTGTCAATTGTCAACTGTCAATTGTCAACTGTCGTAAGACGACTTCGGTTGCTCCTGCATTTCCTTTGACGTAACCACCTGCGGCCTCACCACGCTTGATGCGTGAGGCAGGATCTGCAGTCAGCTCATCCATTCGTGCAGCAAACTCTTCATAGTTATGAATCTCTAAGCCACCACCGTTTTTCTTCAGTTCCTGTGCTTCTTGGAAACGCTCGTTATTAGGACCGAAGAACACGGGAATGTCCCACACAGCCGCCTCGGGAAGATTATGGATTCCCACACCGAAGCCACCACCTACGTATGCCACTTGACCATAACGGTAGATGCTGCTCAGCAGACCAAAGCAGTTGATGAGCAAAACGTCAGCGTCTTGCAGCTTTGACCTTTCACCTTCGACCGAATCCCTTTGACTTTCAGCTTCTGTATAACGGATTACCTTGCGACCTGCTAGTAAACTCTCTATTTGTTGCAGATGATCCTCGCCGATTACATGCGGGGCGATGATCAGTTTCCACTCAGGATGTTCGTTGAAGTAACGCAGGAAGATCTCCTCATCAGGAGGCCAAGAGGAACCTGCCACAAACACTTTCGTGTCTTCGTTCCCACTGATAAACTTCTCCACCACGGGCAGTTGCTTGGCTGCCTCCTTGATTTGCAACACACGGTCAAAACGTGTATCACCTGTAATCTCCACCTCGGTGATACCAATGCTGTTGAGCAGTTCCTTGCTCTGCTCGTTCTGTACGAAGAACTTGGTGAAGCAACGCAGCACCCTTCCATAGTTCACACCATACCAGCGGAAGAACACCTGGTTAGGACGGAAGATAGAGCTGACGCTATAAGTAGGTACATTCCTATGCTTAAGGATATGCAGGAAATTGTACCAGAACTCGTACTTAATGAAGAATGCCATGCAGGGACGGATCAGTCGTAAGAACCTCCGCGCATTGGTCACCGTATCAATCGGCATATAGCAGATGATATCGGCGCCCGCGTAGTTCTTCCGCACCTCATAGCCAGAGGGCGAATAGAACGTCAGCAGAATCTTATAGTCGGGATGCTCCTCACGGAAGCGCTCCATGATAGGACGCCCCTGTTCAAACTCACCCAACGACGCAGCATGAAACCATACATACTGGGCATTGGGATCCACTTTCTCCTTCAAGATCCGGAAAGCATCCCGTTCTCCCCGCCACATCTTCTTTACCTTCTCGTTGAAGAGACTGGCAATGGCGATGCCCAATTGAATGGCATACATGATGAGGTTGTACATACAATCACTTTAAGATTTCGATGGCACGACGCAGACGGCGAAGTGTCTCTTCCTTGCCTAAGAAGGCTGAGATATCAAACATACCGGGGCCCTTACCGATACCTACCAATGCCAAGCGGAACGCATTCATCACGTCACCCAGCTTATAACCCTTCTTCTCGATCCAGGCAAACACCACGGGCTCCTGACCTTCCACGCTGAAGTCGTTGATGCCTTCCAGCACCTCTGCCAGCTCGGTCATCACCTGAGCCGAATCCTCCTTCCAGCGTTTCTTCACGGTCTTCTCATCATACTCCGTGGGCGGAATGAAGAAGAAGGAGCACAAAGGCCACAGTTCCTTGACGAAGTTCACACGATCCTTCATCATGTGCACCACCTGTGTCACACGCTCCAATGACTCCTCCACGCCGTTGCCTCCCACGATGGGAGCAAAGAGCTGTGCAATCTCATCATCACTCTTCTTGAGGATATATTCGTGGTTGAACCAGATTCCTTTCTGGAAATCGAACTTCGCACCAGCCTTCGAGCACTTGGAGATATCAAACTGCTCCACCAGTTCCTCGAGGGTGAACAGTTCCTGCTCTGTTCCCGGGTTCCATCCTAACAGCGCAAGGAAGTTGATGACTGCCTCAGGGAAATAGCCCTGCTCACGGAAACCGTTCGACACCTCACCAGTCTTCGGGTCATGCCACTCCAATGGGAACACAGGGAATCCTAAACGGTCACCGTCACGCTTCGACAGCTTTCCTTTTCCGTCGGGCTTCAGCAACAGTGGCAGATGAGCGAACTGCGGCATCGTGTCGGTCCATCCGAAGGCACGATACAACAACACATGCAACGGGGCACTAGGCAGCCACTCCTCACCACGGATCACATGACTAATCTCCATAAGGTGGTCATCCACGATATTGGCCAAGTGATAGGTGGGCAACTCATCAGCGCTCTTGTAGAGTACCTTGTCGTCGAGGATATCACTCTTGATCACCACATCACCGCGAATCAGGTCATTGACATGCACCTCCTCGCCGGGTTCCACCTTGAAGCGCACCACATATTGCTTGCCGTCGTTCATCAACTGCTCCACCTCCTCTTGGGGAAGTGTCAGCGAGTTACGCATCATGCCACGGGTATGAGCATCATATTGAAAATTCTTGATCTCGTTACGCTTAGCCTCTAACTCCTCAGGCGTATCGAAAGCGATATAAGCCTTCCCGTCAGCTAACAGCTGATCCACATACTTCTTGTAGATGGCACGACGCTCACTTTGACGGTAAGGACCATACTTCCCACCGAAGCTCACGCCCTCATCAAACTTGATGCCGAGCCAACGGAACGACTCGATGATATATTCCTCAGCACCTGGTACGAAACGACTGCTGTCTGTATCCTCAATGCGGAAAACCAGGTCACCGTTATGTTGCTTTGCGAACAGGTAATTATACAGAGCGGTACGCACACCGCCGATATGTAATGCACCCGTTGGACTGGGTGCAAAACGCACTCTTACTCTTCTTTCTGACATTTTATATTGAATTTTGAGTGCAAAGTTAGTTATTTTTATTACTTTTGCAAAGGAAAGACAAGAAAAAGAGCAAAATGAACAAATTCAAGACCTCTGAAGACAGTTATTGGCGTAATCTACTCACCCGTTCGGCACTCGTTATCGTGTCAGTGATCATCATCGTGTGGTTCTTGCCCCGCAACAGCGGTCCGCAGTTCCGCTATGATGTAGGTAAGCCATGGATGTACGGATCGCTCATCGCGAAGTTCGACTTCCCCATCTACAAGACCGATGAGGCCATCAAGGCAGAACAAGATAGCTTGCTCGTTCAATTGGAGCCTTATTACAACTTCAAGGAGAATGTAGAGAAAGAGCAGATTGCGAAGTTCTACGAGAAATACAAGGATGGTATCCCCGGATTGTCAAAAGACTATGTGACAACGATCATCGACCGTCTGCACCGTTTGTATCAGGCAGGTATCATGAACCAGTCCGACTACTCCAAGAACTTCAAGGACTCCACCAGTTTCGTTCGTGTGGTGAATGGCAGAACTGCCACCAGCGTACCCATCAACTGCATCTATTCCACGATGGCCGCTTACGAACAACTGTTCATGGACGAGAAGCTCGGAGCGCAACGACAGATCCTGCAGAAGTGCAACTTGAATGAATACCTCACGCCGAACCTTACCTACGACAAGGAGCGCAGTGAGACTGAAAGGGCTGATATCATCAGCAGTATAGCCATCGCCAGCGGCATGGTGCTCACCGGGCAGAAGATTATCGACCGTGGAGAGATTGTGGATGAACATACTTTCCGTGTGCTCAGCAGCTTCGAACGTGAGATGGTGCGCCGCAGTGCCAACAGCAGCGAAGTGTCGTCAACCATCGCAGGACAAGCCCTCTTCGTGGGTATCATCATGATTCTCTTCACCTTGTATATCGCCCTTTTTAGGAAGGATTACTTCGAGAAGCCACGCAGTCTGATGATGCTCTATGCCCTCATCACCATCTTCCCCATCCTCGTATCTCTGATGATGGAGCATAACGTATTGAGTGTCTATGTGCTGCCCTTTGCCATCGTGCCGATCTTCATTCGCGTGTTCATGGATTCCCGTACTGCTTTCATCTCGCATGTGGTAATGACCCTGATCTGCGCCGCTGCCGTGAAGTACCAGTATGAGTTCATCATCATTCAGTTGGTGGCCGGTCTGGTGGCTATCTACTCCTTGCGTGAACTATCACAGCGAGCCCAGTTGTTCAAGACTGCCATTCTTGTTACCCTTGCCAGCTGCGCTGTATATTTCGCCTTACAGCTGATGCAGGACAACAGTATCCTCACCATGGACCACAGCATGTACAAGCATTTCGTTGCTAATGGTGTGATGTTGCTCTTTGCCTATCCGCTGATGCTGGTGGTGGAGAAGATGTTCGGGTTCATCTCGAATGTTACCCTCATCGAGTTGTCGAACACCAGCAAGGATCTCCTCCGCAAGATGAGCGAGGTAGCTCCTGGCACCTTCCAGCACTCCATCATGGTAGGTAACCTCGCAGCCGCCATCTCTGACAAGATCGATGCAAAGACCCAGCTTGTCAGAACAGGTGCCCTCTACCACGATATCGGTAAGATCCAGAATCCCGCCTTCTTCACAGAGAATCAGGCAGGTGTGAACCCGCTGAACAAGATGGACCGCAAGGCCGCTGCCCAGATTATCATCAGTCATGTAACCGAAGGACTGAAATTAGCGGATAAGTACGACCTGCCCACAGAGATCAGGGATTTCATCACGACCCACCACGGATTAGGTAAGACCAAGTATTTCTATATTTCTTATAGGAACGAGCACCCGAAGGAGAAAATCGACGAGTCCGTCTTCTCCTACGCAGGACCGAACCCCTTCACCCGTGAACAGGCTATCCTCATGATGGCCGATACCGTGGAGGCAGCCTCCCGCTCGTTGTCAGAATACACCGAAGAGAGCATCAGTAACCTGGTGAACACCCTCATCGACGGTCAGGTGAACGATGGCTACTATACCGACTGCCCCATCACCTTCCACGACATCAATGTGGCCAAACAGGTGCTGATAGAGCGTTTGAAGGTGATCTACCACACCCGTATCAGTTACCCTGAACTGAAGAAAAGCAAATAAAATAATACCCATTAGCTGATAATCGTTTCTGCACATTTCCTTTGATTTGTGCAGAAATGAACGTTTGTTTCTTTAATAAAAGTTAAACATTCCGCCCTTTTACAGGAAAATTAGAACAATACAGGTAACTTTGCAACCAAAATTTTTAAGGTATTTAAGATGAGTAAAGCAAAATTAATCAGCATCGTATTCATGATGACAGTCGCCAGCAACGTTTGGGCAGGCGGCATTCTTACTAACACCAATCAGAACATTGCTTTCAACCGCAACATGGCTCGTGACGGTATTATTGGGATTGACGGCGTTTACAGCAACCCCGCAGGTGTTGTTTTCATGGACAATGGTTTCCACCTCTCTTTGAACTGGCAGATGGCTTTCCAGACCCGTTCCATTTTCACCACCAATCCCCATTTCGCCTTAGGCATGGACAACAATGGAGCAACCACCAAGAAGTTCAAGGGTGAGGCCAATGTGCCGTTCATCCCCTCTCTTCAGGCCGCTTACAACACTGGTCGTTGGAGTCTGCAGGCCAACATCGCCTTCACTGGTGGTGGTGGAAAGTGTGAGTTCTCAGATGGTATCGGCTCTTTCGAGAGTGCCGTGGGTGCCATCGCCAATAGTCTGAAGCCCTTAGGAGCTACTGGATATGATGTGGATGGTTTCATGAGTGGTAAGCAATACTATATCGGTTTGACTTTGGGTGCAGCCTACAAACTCACCGACAACCTCTCTGTTTATGGAGGTGCCCGTCTGCTGTATGGTACTGCTTCCTATAAAGCCCGTATGAATAACATCATTGTGAACACTGAAGCAGGAGCCGTTCCTTTCGGTACCTTCCTCGATAATGCCAATGCCAGAATTGCTGGTGGTATTGTTCAGTATGCAGATGGTATCAGTCAGCTGGAGGCAGGTATCGCCCAGTATCAGGCTGCTGGCCTACCAGCACCGGAGGAGCTCACCACTAAGTTGGCTGCCGCACAAGCTGCCAAGGCACAGTTGGAAGGAACACAGCAGAGTCTGCAGACCCTCGAGACTTATCGTGAGGGTGTGAGCATGATGTCTGATCAGACTGGTTTTGGTGTTGCACCCATCATCGGTCTTGACTATAAGGTAGGTGCTTTCAACTTCGGTGCCAAGTATGAGTTCAAGACTCGTATGCGCATGAAGAACAATTCCACTGTGAAGGAAGCTCATCAGATCGAGGCTGTGAACAAATATCGTGATGGCAGCAGCGTTCCTGAGGATCAGCCCGCCCTCTTCACCGTTGGTGGTCAGTGGTCAGTAACTCCTTCTGTACGCGTGATGGCCGGCTATCACCTGTTCTTCGACAAGTCAGCACACTGGTATAACCACGACGAGAAGAAGCTCGATGGTAACACCTGGGAGTACAACGGCGGTGTTGAATGGGATGTAACCGACAAGCTGTTGGTTAGCGGTGGTTTCCAGAAGACCAACTATGGACTGTCTGACGAATACATGAATGATATGTCATTCGTGGTGAGCAGCTACACCTACGGATTAGGTATCCGTTACAAGATCAGTGACAAGGTAAAGGTGAACGCAGCTTATTTCCAGACCAACTACGACACCTACAAGCAGGACGTGACACCCGTTGCCACCAATGCTACCACACATAACGACTATACCCGCACCAACCGTGTGTTTGGTGTAGGTGTCGATATCGACTTCTAATCAAACGGATTCATTACAGCGGATCCACATCAAAGTAGATCTGCAAAGCGTTATACCGCGAGTCCTGCATCATCTGACTCTGGATGAGCCGCAGGCACTCGCGGGCTTTTTTGATGTCTATCCCGTTCTCCAATTTGAGAACCAGCTTGCGGATATGCATTGATTTCACCTTGGCGATGGCAGGTTTGTCAGGACCCAGCACACGACTGCCGAACCACTGTCGTAACCGTGTTCCCATCTCCATGCTGGCGGTATTCGCCACCTGCTCATAACGATGTTTCAGGAACACATACACCAGGTGGTTGAACGGCGGATATTGGAAGGCACGACGCTCGTCCAGCAGATCCTCGAAGAAAGCGGTATAGTCGTTTCTCACCACCTGCTGGATCACAGGTAGCTGCGCACTCTTCGTCTGAAGGATCACCAGTCCTCGCTTCCCCTTGCGCCCTGCCCTGCCGCTCACCTGCCCCATCATCGTGAACGCATGTTCATAAGCACGGAAGTCGGGGTAGTTCAGCATCGAGTCAGCATTCAGGATTCCCACTACCGACACGCGATCGAAATCCAATCCCTTACTGATCATCTGCGTACCGATCAGCATCTGTGTACGACCTGCGGCGAAATCATTGATCAGTCGTTCATACGCATGTCTGGTTCTGGTGGTATCCAGATCCATGCGGGCCACACGCACCTCAGGGAAGATCTCCATGATCTTATCCTCAATCTTCTCCGTTCCGTAGCCCCTACCCGTCAGGTTCGTGTTCTCGCAGTTAGGACACTTATCCGGCACCTGATACGTATTACCACAGTAATGACAGGTCAGCTGACCGCTGTTCTTATGGTAGGTAAGTGATACGTCACAGTGTTCGCAATGCGGCACCCATCCGCACACCTTGCACTCAATCATCGGTGCGAAGCCCCTTCGGTTTTGGAAGAGGATCACCTGCTCATTAGCCTCCAGTGCTTTGCGGATGCTCGACAGCAAAAGCGGTGAGAATGGTCCGTTCATCATCTTCCTCCGCTGCAGGTCACGGATATCCACCACCTGTATCTCCGGCAACTGGATATCCTGATAGCGTTGCTGGAGTGATACCAGTCCGTATTTCCCCACCTTCGTATTATAATAGCTCTCCATCGAGGGCGTGGCAGTACCTAACAATGTTCGCGTGTTCAGTCCTCCGTTCACCTCCGAGAATATCCTGGCCAGCATGATGGCAGCACTTCTTGCGTGATATCTTGGCGCCGGATCCTGTTGCTTGAACGACGTCTCATGTTCCTCATCGATAATCACTAATCCTAAGCGTTGGAAAGGCAGGAACACAGCCGAGCGGGCACCGAGAATCACATCATAAGGATTGGCCGACAGCTGCTTCTTCCAGATCTCCACCCGCTCCGCATCACTGTATTTCGAATGATAGATACCTAATCGGTTGCCGAACACCCGCTGAAGACGGTCACGCATCTGTACGGTGAGGGCAATCTCGGGCAACAGGTAGAGCACCTGCTGTTTCTTCTCGATGGCCTCCTTGATCATGTGGATATAGATCTCGGTCTTACCACTTGAGGTAACACCGTGCAGCAACACGATCTTCTTGCTCAGGAACTGGAATACGATCTGGTTATATGCCTCCTGCTGTGCCGGATTCAGTTTCTTGATCTGGTCGAAGTGTGGCTCACCGCCATGGTTCAAACGCCCCACTTCCTTCTCATACTGCACCAGGAACTTCTTGTCAACCAACTGCTTTAACACCGCTGTCGTGCAATGCGAGTAGTTCATCAGCTCATCTTTCGACACCTCCTGCACAGTCGTTCCTGCACTAATCTCATCCCAATGCGACAGCTGCAGGTAGTCGATGAACACCTTCTGCTGCTTGGGGGCACGTGCCAGCACATCCAATGCGATATGCAGAGCCTGCTCGTTACGGTATTTCTCGCCTAATGTTACGTAAGTCTCCTGTTTCGGCTTATACCCCTCAACGGTTTTCATCCCCAATGGGAAGGCCGCGTTATAGACCTCGCCGATGGGTGACAGGTAGTAGTCGGCAATCCATTGCCACAGTCGGAACTGCTCTTCGCGAACCACTGGCTCCGCATCCAGCACCTCCATCACGTCCTTGATCTGTGCGAAGTCGGGCTTTCTGTCGTGTACCTCTACCGCTAAGCCCACATACCGTTTGCTCTTTCCCAGCGGCACCAGTACACGCACTCCCCTCTTCACCTTCTCCGCCAACTTCTCAGGCACGGCGTAGGTGAAGAACCCTTCCAAGGGCAGGGGCAATATCACGTCAACGTATCTCTTCATTAAATACAACTGCAAATATACGGAAATAATTAGGAATAAAATCGTATTCGATGGATTTTTTGTAGGAGGCTACTATATATATCTGTGTGAATTGGGTATACTTGCATGTGAGTAAAACAAGTTTTTGTAGTTGTTGCGAAGACAAGTAGGAGAAAGTGGCCTAGTTACTGGTCGTAAGTGGCCTAGTTACTATGTGTAAGTGGCCCAGTTACTATGCGTAAGTAGCCTAGTTTCTATGTGTAAGTAGCCTAGTTTCTGCTTGCAAGTGGCTTCACAAAGAAGGGGAAAGAAAAACAAGTAATGATTATTGTTGAGTAGAAACGAAACGAGAAGGAGATTACCGATTAGATAAAATCTTCACGATAGAGCAAACAAATACATTTGTTTCCTACTCGCTTAATCAGATTTTTCGTATCTTTGGCTGCGCCGAAGATACTTTCGCTCGACAGAACAAAAAAACACCCTTTTCTTTTGTTCTGTACTCGCTTATTTGTATCTTTGCAAGCAGTTAAAGGATTGAAAGATGAAAAAAGTATTGGTTTCAATGGTTGTGGCATTCGCAGCATTGGTGATGCTGAATGGATGCATCGTGTCAGACAGTAAGCTGAACGACAAGGTTACACAGAGTATCATAGAGTATGAGCAGCAGCAAGGTAATGCGCTAGAGGTAACTGACCTGAAGTTGGAGAAGGCTGACGGGAAGGGTTACAAGGGTGTGCTCACGGGTAAGCTCAATGGCGAGGATGCCATCTTCGATGTAACCGTGGATGATTCCGGCAGTGAGTTCGATATCGACTGGGAACAGAGAAAATAGTGATGGATAATTTGGAAGAACGGTTCCCTCTCGTTGACGAGGAGGGAACGGTGGTGGGTGTGGCCACACGCGGCGCTTGTCATGACGGATCGCGACTGCTACACCCAGTGGTACATCTACATGTATTCAACTCTAAAGGGAAACTGTATCTGCAGAAACGACCCGAATGGAAGGATATCCAGCCGGGCAAATGGGATACGGCTGTAGGTGGTCACATGGATTATGGAGAAACACCCGAGGATGCTTTGATCCGCGAGGTGCGTGAGGAACTGGGAATCTGTGACTTCACGCCTGTGTTTATGGGGAAATATGTGTTCGACAGTCAGCGCGAACGCGAGTTAGTATATGTGAACCGCACCACCTATGATGGTCCTATCAAGCCTTCTGCTGATGAACTCGACGGAGGTAGGTTCTGGACAATCCAAGAAATACACGAGGCGATGGGCAAGGGGGTGCTTACGCCAAACTTCGAAAAAGAATTCCAACAATTCTTCGGTATTTACGAATAAATTCGTAAATCTGCATATAAATCCGCGAAGATACTCCATCTCGGCATAAAAAACAAATAGATTTGTTTTGTTCTGCACTCGATTTTTCGTATCTTTGCAAACGCTACGGTGTCATCTTCGGTAAGTCCGCAGATGATGAAAAGGGAAGCAGGTGGGAATCCTGCACTGTCCCGCAGCTGTATGCTGCCGTTATGTCAGCGAACAATATGCCACTGGTTCATCCCGGGAAGGCGTTCGCTCTCTGAAGCAGTAAGTCAGAAGACCTGCCGTGGTGATGTTTATCACACCTCTCGAGGAAAGAGGTATTAAATGGTTTCCTATGGATGTGTTTCCCTTCAGACGACTGTCTGTTGCTTTACGAATCTTCGTCGTAGCATGCACTATTGTTGTATGCACAGATGCATCTGCCCAGAAAGATACGATTTCGGGGAAACAAGAACAACTTCCAGAGGTAACAGTCACGGAAAGCAGACACCAGCAAGCACACCGAAGCACAGCACCTACCTATGCTATCGACCGTAGAGACATGCTTCGCATGGGAACTACAGATATGGCAGATGCCCTGCATAGACTACCGGGTATCACTCTTCGCGACTATGGTGGCGCAGGGGGAATGAAGACGGTTTGTGTACGAGGATTCGGTGCCAAGCATACAGGAGTGAGTTATGACGGTGTGGCATTAGGCGAGAGTCAGAATGGGGAGATCGATGTATCGCGTTATGGACTCGATAATTTGTCTGTCCTTCAGCTAACCGTAGGCGACAATGATCACATCTTCATCTCTGCACGACAGGCCTCAACACCTGCGATGCTCACTATCGAGACCATCGCACCTACAGGCTCCGTACATCATCACTCAAGCACCTCTCCCCTCTTCACCACACAGTTACGCTTAGGCAGTTTTGGCTATGTCAGTCCTATGCTGCGCTATGAACAACAGTTCTCGCCTCAGTTCACGATATGGGCTATTGGTGACTATATTTATGCAGAGAACGATTATCCGTTCCGACTGCGCAATGTGTCGATTGAAACCACAGAGCGACGGACCAACAGCAGGATGAACCAAGGGCATGGTGAGGTTAACATGCGATGGGAACTGAGCAATAGAAGCATGCTTTCTGGCAAGGCCTACTACTATGATAACGACCGCCAGCTACCAGGAATTGTACACTACTATACAAGTATCAGTCGCGAGACCCTGCGTGACAGGAATGCATTCGGACAGCTATTCTACCAAACACGCTGGGATAACGGATTATCAATGAAGCTCACAGGTAAAGTAAACTGGGCAGCATCCTTCTATGACAACGGATTGATTGCCAGTCAGATTGTGAATGCAGACTACTGGCAGCGTGAGTATTACACCTCTATGGCATGGTTCTATGTGCCAGCAGAGTACTGGTCATTCAACTACGCTGCCGACTATGCCCTGAACAACCTGAACTCAACACTCCCCACTGATACACGTCCCCTTCGTCACAGCATCTTGCAGACGATTGCAGCACGTTTCCAAAACACACGTCTTACAGCTTCGTTCCGTCTTCTTCATTCCCTCTACTTTAACAAGGAAAAACTGGAATCCAACAATATCTCGGAAGAAACAGGGAGTCGCAACGAGCGTCGTCTATCACCCTCAGTGAGCCTATCATACCTGCTGACGACCAACCTGCGGTTACGCACCTCTTTTAAGGATGTCTTCAGAATGCCAACCTTCAATGAGAACTACTATTTCCACTATGGTAGCAGGACACTACTTCCTGAGAAGACGCAGCAATGGAACATTGGTCTTACCTATATGCACGGATTTAGAATGAATCATGACCCTGGTTATTCTTTCTCTGTGGATGCTTACTACAATCAAGTAAAAGACATGATTGTTGCCGTTCCATATAACATGTTTGTATGGCGATGCATCAACGTAGGAAAAGTACGTGCCATGGGCATTGACGCTACTGCACGCTGGCAACAGCCATTGACCAGTAGACAGATCCTCAGTGCCACCGCAAATTACAGTCTGCAACAGGTTGTAAACCGCACCAATCCAAGTTCTCCCTATTACAATAACCAGATCGCCTATATGCCCAAATCTACAGGTGGAGCTTCTCTAAGTTGGGAAAATCCTTGGGTAAACCTATCCATACATGGGGAGGGTATCAGTAACAGGTGGACCAACAATGAGCATCTTGAAGGAACACTCATTAAGGGTTATTGGGAGATGGGAACGACGGCGTGGAGATCGTTCCGACTGTCAAAGAGAAAGGCTACTCAGATACATAACAATGAACTGAGCTTACGCTTTGATCTCAAGAACATGTTTAACAAACAGTATGAAATCGTGGGATCCTATCCTATGCCGGGCAGAAACTGGCAGTTCACCATAGGTTACCAATTCTAAACAAAATATTCAATATATTATTAACAAATTAATTCAAACGACAATGAAAAAGTATTTATTGAGTTTTGCAGTGCTGATGATGGGAACATTCCTCTTCACAGCTTGTAGCGATGATGATGACGATGTCAAGAAGCCCGTAGCTATTGACGTGAGTGAAGGTATGTTTGTAGTAGGTTCCGGTAATACCAGAAGCAACATCGATGGTAACCTTACCTACATTAACTATGCTAATGGCACATCTACACTGAATGCTTTCCGGAATGCTAACGGTAAGTCGCTTGGCAAAACTGCCAACTTTGCTTTGGTGTATGGCCAGAAGCTCTATATCGCCGTTGATGGTGAGAACACTATCTGGGTATGCGACAAGAACACCATGAAAGAGATTAAACGGATCAACACCGTTGAACTGTTGGGTGGAACTAACGGCATCAGTCCCCGTGCCATGGTAGGATACGAAGGCCAACTGCTCTTCTCGCTTTATGGAAATGGTGAGAACGGATTGGTGGCTGCCGTTGACACCGTTAACTACGCACTTCTGAACACCTATGCAACAGGTCGTTATACCGACGGTATTACGGTTGCAGGTAACTATCTCTTTGCCGCCAACTCAAGCTATGGTGACGGAGTGGCACCTTCAATAACCATGCACAACCTGAAAACAGGTGCTTCAAAACTGCTTACAGGTAAAGACATCACTAACCCTATGCAAATGCTTACTGTTGGCAATGATGCCTATTTCATCGACTATGGCGAATACGATGAGTTTTGGAATCAAACAGGTGCCGGCGTTCGTCGTGTAACTCAGGATGGAACAGTGACCCGCGTGGTTGATGGAACGGCAATGTGTACTGATGGCAAGCGCATCTTCACTGTGAATGCACCTTATGGAGGAAGCGAGATTACCTATCTCATCTATGACACTACAACAGGACAAACTACTTCTTGGAACCCTTCCGATATCTTCAGTCCTGCTGCCATTGCTGCCGACCCAATTACTGGAGACGTCTTTGTAATCTCTTATACCAAGAACGAGGATACTGGCTATCCTGGCTACAACCTGCCGAGTTATGTCAACCAGTATGGTGCTGACGGAACATTCAAGAAGCGCTATGAATGCGGTGTCGGTCCTATCTCTGTTGTGTTCAACACAGGTGTGGTCTACGAATAATCTAACTAATCGATTCTTATGAAGAAGATCCTTTTCCTTGTCATACTCACCATCCTCTGCTCGTGTCATTCACGTCATCAGGGGGTGGTGAGCAGTGACTGCGATACGGTGGCATTGAAATATGCCACGCACATCTCCATCGTGAAGCATCATGACTATACTGTGGTGCGACTGGCTGACCCGTGGAATACAGGGAAGACCTTGCACACCTATGTATTGGTGCCAGCCGACAAGAAATTGCCGGCGCATCTGCCTGATGGGGCTGTAGTGAGAACACCACTCAAAAAGGCGGTGGTGGCCACGAGTGTACATTGCAGTCTGATTATCGACATGGGAAAAGGAACAAGTATCGGCGGTATCTGCGAACCGCAGTATATCCATATCCCCTTTATTCAGGATCAACTGAAGAAAGGAGTAGTGGCTGACTGCGGTAGCGGTATGGCTCCCACCGTGGAGAAGATTATCGACCTGCAACCTGATGCCATCTTCCTGTCACCCTTCCAGAACAGCGGTGGTTATGGGAAGGTGGAAGAACTGAAGATTCCCATCATCGAGACTGCCGACTATATGGAGACATCGGCTTTGGGACGGGCGGAATGGATGCGGTTCTATGGGATGCTGTTCGGTTGTGAACAGACTGCTGATAGTTTGTTTGCTGAGGTGGAAAAGGGCTATATGGAACTGAAGAAGTTAGCGCAGAACTCAACCGAGAAGCGGTCGATCATGATGGATAAGCAGACAGGATCGGTATGGTATGTGCCCGGTGGACAAAGCACGCTGGGCGGTATTATCGCTGATGCGGGCATCGACTACCCTTGGAAGGATGATGATCGCAGCGGTAGTCTGGCACTCCCCTTCGAGAGTGTGTTGGAGAAGGCGGAACATGCTGACATCTGGCTCTTCCGCTATCATGCACCGCATGACATGACCTTCAAGGAACTGCTGTCTGACAATGCTGGATATAAACAGTTCAAGGCTTTCAACGACCGCGAGGTGTATGGCTGCAATACCGCCACCAGTAACTTCTATGAGGATACGCCGTTCCATCCTCATCTGCTCTTACGCGACTTTATCTGTATTGCTCACCCGGACCTGAAGCTGGGTGAACCCACATTCTTTATCAAGCTACATGAGTAAGTTCTCCCATTTTGCCATAGGAATGGTGCTCGTCATTGGCGTGCTGTTCGCACTGTGCCTCCTTGTGGGTGCGGTGCATATCCCCGTAGGACAAGTAGTGCGCATCCTGTTCCTTCCCAACGAGGAACTGCAGGCAGATCCGTCGATCAAGTCATCTTGGATATTCATTGTCTTGCAGAATCGTTTGCCACAAGCCATCACTGCCATGCTTTGCGGGGCTTCGTTAGCGGTATGCGGACTCATGTTGCAGACGGCCTTCAGGAATCCTTTGGCAGGTCCTAGCATCTTTGGTATCAACAGTGGCGCCTCATTAGGTGTGGCACTGGTGATGCTGCTGATGGGCGGGAGCATCTCGGCAGGAAGCTTCTCACTGACAGGCTTCGTGGCTGTACTCTTTGCAGCCTTCGTAGGAGCAATGGCTGTCATGGCCCTGATCCTGCTCTTCTCTACGATGGTCAGGAACAATGTCATGCTACTCATCATTGGTATTATGATCGGCTATATCTCCTCATCAGCCATCTCCCTGCTGAACTTCTTTGCTACGGAGCAAGGGGTACAGTCGTATATGGTTTGGGGATTAGGTAACTTCGGCGGCGTATCGATGGAACAGATGCCGGCTTTCGCCCTGATCACCTTAATAGGACTGCTCGGCGCACTGATGCTCATCAAGCCGTTGAACGCCCTGCTGTTGGGAGAACAGTATGCAGAGAACTTAGGTGTGAATACCTTACGGGTAAGAAACTACTTATTATTTGTGACAGGAGTGCTCACGGCCATCACTACAGCTTTCTGCGGACCTATCGCCTTTATCGGTCTGGCTGTGCCCCATGTGGCGCGTATGCTACTGACCACCGACAACCACCAACACCTGATGCCGGCAACAATTCTCACAGGTGCCGCCATCGCTCTGCTTTGTAATGTGATCTGCGTGCTACCCGGCTCGTTAGGTATCATCCCCTTGAATGCCGTAACACCTATCATGGGTGCCCCGGTCATCATCTACGTCATCATGAAGCAGAGAAACAAATGAGGCTGCACTTTTCAGCACAGCCTCATCGAATGGGTTTCCCTTCTTTTTATTAGAAGTAGATCACGCCTGACAACTGCCAGGTGTTAGTCTTGGCTTTGCGGTTATTATAGGCTTGATCAGCCACATCATCAAAGCTCTTCACGCTTGCGGTATTGCTGACACCGATATTATAGGTGGCACCAATTTCAAAGTGACCGAAGCTCACACCACCTCCGAGGTTCACGCTAAACACGGATTTCTTCATCTGGAAGGTACCTTTTGCCTCTTCTCTGTTTTCTTTCCATTTGCCCCATGAGAATTTATCGTCACCGATATTGAAGCTAATCTGCGGACCTGCTGCGAGATAGATACCTGCAGCATCACTAACGCCAAGGTTCAGACGGAGATTGGCGGGAACGATGATGTTCTCCTGCTTGATCTTTACATCCACGTCATTGACCTTTGATTCACGCCTGTCGTACAAGGCTGCAACATCGAAACCAAGTCCACCAATAGGCAGTCCGACACGAAGGATAGGACCAACGAAATAGCCCAAACGGTTAGAGGTATCAAACACATCATTATCAAGAGTCATCTCAGTGATATTGAAACCACCCTTCACACCTAAGTTTACCTGGGCTTGCGCCGATGTTAATCCTAACATGGCAATAGCCATTACCAAAACAATCTTTACCTTTTTCATCTTCGTAGTATTTTTAGTGAATAGTTGTTCCTGTTGAACAATTCTCAATTGATTAGTGTCTTTGTCTTCTCACTGTTACTCGTGCAGAAGAACTGCCAGAAGAAGATGATGAAGAAGAGGAAGCACGCTTGGTCTTCACCTTCTCAGACTTACCTGAAGAGGCACGACGGTTTGTGGTGCTGGCGGCTGCCTTCTTAGCGGCTTTGGCCTTCACCTTCGGTTCCAGTTTCGCAATACTGTCCAGACTATCCTTGCGGGCCTGATCGCCCCAGATATTCTTCTCGAAAGCCAACAGTTCCTGCTCGATACGCTTCTGCTCCTGGCTCATCGAGAGGGAGTCAGGACAGTACTGAGCGAGTGTCTGTCCCAGCATATTCGTAGTCTTGTAGATCGATCCTCGATACATGTTCTTCGTGAAGTAATCATCAATACTCATCGTAGCGGCATTGTTCATGTTACTCGTCATGATGGTCTGCTTAGCCAGGAACGGAGCCACATCGTCATACTTCACCCAGAACAGCGGATACCTGATGGTGCCATCACCGAAATCGTCCTCACGACTCATAATCGGACAAAGGGCAATCACCTTGGTATGGAACGTGGCAGAAGCCTGATCATAGTAGGCACTCTCCTTGAGATAGTAACCTTTCACTTCACGAGAGGGGATATCACTGTCGTCAATGCGAATACGTCCATTATCAGTACGCTCATAATAGATATGATAGTTATCAATGAACGACTTGGGTTTGATACGGGCAGAATCGGTGAATACCTCATTGCCATCCGTACGATACTCATAGGCACGAACCTGTCCTGTGAGCATCAACTTAAACAGATAGGTAAAGAGGTTCATCTGTGTGCCGACGGGCTCCACGGGATAATACAGACCGGCATTGGCATCTTGGGTAAGATCGATCTCACGATAGATGTCACGTCTCCAAACCACATCTTCTGACATAGCCTGAGCTGTGGGGAACGATATCTGGGCACGCGTGGTGAGCGTCTGTGCATTCGATTTCTGCTGCTGGGCCTGCTGACGTCGTGCTGCAGGCTGAGCCTGTGCCTCACCCATGAACAATGAAACCATGAACAAAGTCATGAACACCATCCATCTGCATCTCGTTTGAATAATATCTGTTCGCGTCATTCTTATATATCTTTATGATTTGTCATTTGCATTTACTTCACAATCACTTCCATGGCTCCTGGTAAGGTTCGGGTGATTCCATCAGGACCAACAGCCGTTACATGCGTGATATAGAATCGACGGTTGCGGGAGAGTTTGCGGAACTCATCGCGCTGTCGCTCAGAGAAGGATGAACCGTTGCCGACGATAGGCACGGCATTACCCATATTATCGAAGAATACGGTCTCAAAGCCTGTTACCTTGAACTCGATGTCAAGCAAACCATCGTCGATGGCAGCCTTGATACCACCCGTACCCATCAACGAAGCCTTGGCAAGTCCGCCACCACGGAAACGGTTGTCGCCAACCACCATATACGGTGTAGGATCGGGCAACTTACGTACCTTGAAGGTTACCTGTGCCATCTGACGGGTCTGACCCTTGTCGTGGGCTGTCACCGTGAAGGTCACATCCTTACCCACGGCAGCTGGAGTAGCCACATAATGGCCATCACCTTTGGCTGTAAGCGAACCACCGCTCATGGTTACAGAAACTGCATTCTGAGGCACACCCGGCACACTGACACTCATCGGGTTCGGATAACCCGCATAAAGCACGTTCATCAGATCGGCAGCCACCGTAGCACCACTGGGTGCAGGGATCACGCTGTACTTCTGGAGGAAGTCGCGACGCAGTGTTTCGCCTGCCGCATTCCGGGTGAGCAGATAACCGCTGAAGGAATGTTCGCCCACACCTCCTGCCGAGAAGGAATACTTGTTGTTTTTCAGATTCACCTTAGAACCATTGATATAGATCTCTGGCTGCATCGTCGTATCCACAGCAGCCATCACGATATTCGCTGCAAAGGTCTCACCCGGATAAAGGGTGGTCTTCTCGGGGATGACAAACGCATCGAGCTTGTTCACACGGATATCCTTCACGTCGATATTCGATACGAGGGTATGGAGCACCTCACCTTCTGCGTAACGCACATCACTCTGAAGTTTGGAGAGAAGGGTGATAGCAGCGGCCACAGGCATGTCCTCAAACATATACTCCTGCCAGTTCTTTCCCATGGCATGGGCATTGGCTGGCAGTTCGGTGGTCATATTACTGCTGATCATACTGCGCTGACGCTCATCGCCCACCATCTTCAGGATCCGCTCACGGAAGGAGTTGATGGCATTGTAGAGTTCCTTGCCACGACCCTTACCCGGAGCCAGCATCACCTGTGTGGCTGCCTCTAAGTCTTCCTTGTTACGGATATTCAACACATCACCGTCACTGCCGTCAGCCTCCTTGACGATGGCCTCCTTCAGTTCCTGTGCTAAGTTGTAAAGCGAATCACTCATGTGCTTCACCTGTGTGGCCTTGTCGAACCACTGGCGCACCTTCTCGGGGTTCGCCTTCATCTGCGACTCGAAATCGCCGTATATAGAAAGGTTCTCCTTCGCTGAGTTCGCCGTAGTGCGGTTCAGACTCTCCTCTACCAAGGAGAAACCGTCGAGCACTTCCGATGAAACGTTCAGCGCAAGCATTGCCATCAAGACGACATACATCAAGTTGATCATCTTCTGGCGTGGAGATACCGGTCTTTTCTTAATTGCCATTGCTTATTACATATTCTTCATGTTCACCGTCATGGCCTCGATCATTCGCTGATAGATCTGGTTCAGTTCAGCAATCTGACTTGCCATCTTCTTGGTCTGGTCGTTGATCTCATCGATGGTACCGATCTGTGAGCTGGCACTCTTGAGCTGCATCTCATAGACCTTGCAGATACCTGTCAACGTGCGGTTCAGGTTCTCCATCTCTTCTGAGTCGGTAGCCAAGCGCTCACTCTGGCGAGATACCTTCGCGAGCATCTCTGTCAGACGCTTCAACTCTTCCACATAATTCGTGGTAGCCTCCTCCAGTTCAGGATTCATAGACGGTAATACAACTGCCTCTCCAGATACACCTGACATCTTGGAAACAGAAGAGGATACAGCAGCGATGGCCTCAGTGTCAACGACTGGAGCACCTGTACCAGACTGTCCTCCTGTACCACCAATGATGATGGTACCACCACCGTTAACCACAGGCTGTGCAGCGGCAGCAACCTGCTCGAGTTCCTCATCACCTTCCTCAACACCTTCTTTATCAAGATTCAGGTGAGTAGGCAGGTCCATACCGTCGGCCGTCTTGTCAAACGGACGGTCAAAGGCGGAGAGGAAGAACACAAATACCTCAGTACCCATACCAAGGAAGAGCCAGAAGTTGGCACCAGGGATGTGGGTCAGCTTAAAGAGTGTACCCAAGATCACGATGGCTGCACCCCAACTGTAGGCATAATTCAGGAACGTCTGTCCCGGCACACTATCCATCCACTTCTGCAGACGGTAGATAATATTGAGCTTGCTATACTGTGTCATCTTATCTAAAGTTTATCGCTTTTACTTCTTTTTTCCTTTCATCTTCACACTCTGTGAACTGGCTACGGAGCGCACACAACGGAAGCCGATATAGGATCTCGGCTGGTTCTGGTACTCCCATGTACGCCATGCAGAACGGATATAACTCTCAGGATCCTTCCAGGAACCGCCACGTACACTCTTCTTCTTCAGACGGTACGGGTCTTCCTTGGCAGCATTGTACTTCAGTGTGGGGTTCAAGTCGTTCATGGCATCCACACCTGCTTCTGTATAGATGGTACTGGTCCATTCTGCCACATTACCGGCCATGTCGAACAAACCATTGGAGTTGGCACCATAGATACCCACCTTACTGGTTATCAGGTTACCGTCTTTCGTATAGTTACCACGATCGGGCTTGAAGTTGGCATAGAAACAACCGCGGTCGTTCATCATATCCTCATTCTCCCAGGGGAACTCATTACCATCCTTGCCACGGGCAGCATACTCCCATTCGGCCTCTGTCGGCAGACGGTAGCGCTGTACATATCTGGCCTCGGCACCCAGACCCTTCAGCAAGTAATCAGTACGCCAAGCACAGAAAGCGTTAGCCTGCTCCCAAGTAACACCCACCACGGGATAGTCGTTATAGGTAGGATTACTGAAATAGTAACGCAGATAGGTCTCGTTATCTGAATTCTGGAAATCGTTCACCCAACAGGTCGTGTCGGGATAGATATTCACAATATACGTATTCAGGAAGTCCCATGGCCCGCTCAACGGACGGTCGATGGTCTCACGTACAATACGGCCCTCGTCATCGATATAAGCTGTATCCTTCGAGATCATTACCACTTCGTTCGGGTCAACAACGACATCAGTATTGAAGGTACGCTCCTCGGGGTTCAGACGGTTACGGCGCAGGGCGGCAGCGGTATAGTCATATACCTCATAACGGTAATTCATCTGTCGCCAGTCGAGCATCTTCTCGCCTGTTACGGGATTCGTCTCGTACAGACTCTCGATAGCACGCTGTTCATCCTCGTTGGGCTTACGCGGTAAGGCCTTCTTCCAGTTCACATGGGGAGGAACAGGATCACCGTTCTTGTCCTCAGTGATCATATACGACTCGTCGCCACCGTACGATGGGTCTGCCAAACGGGTGCGAAGAATGGAGTCGCGCACCCAATAGACAAACTGCTTATACTCCGAGTTGGTCACCTCTGTCTCATCGATCCAGAAGCCATCCACGGAGATATCCTTGACAGGTGTCTGCTTACCCCACAGACTGTCTTCCTGCTCGATACCCATCTTCAGGTAACCGCGTTTGATCAGTGTCATTCCAAACGGCGTTGGCTCTGTAAACGCCTTGCCGCCACCGACACCAGTCACCTCGCCACCACGACTGGCCGAATTGGCGATCTTACTGCCTGCACAGCCGGAGAATACGAGTAAAAGGGCGAAAAGACAAAGAGGAATCATTCTCTTCATCTGCCCGCTAACCTTATTATATACCTTCTTTTCCATATCTTGTTTAATTCAATTTCTCTTTCTTATAGCAGTCGTACGCTCTTGTGTTTGTTGCGTCCTTTCTTATATAGGTCTAAATTGGTCTGATAGCTCACGAACAACTCATGACTGCCGTTGCCGGGATTGATAGCCGAGGTATAGAACTCATAACTATAACCGATATTGATGCCATGAACCCGTCCGCCGAGCAGCAGGGTAACCGAGTTGGTCGGACTATAGGATGCACCTGCATACATCACCTTCTCATCGTGAGTATATTGCAAACGAGCCGTTACATCTGCCCGATAAGCCACGCCGTCGGAGCGCATAATCACAGAGGTCGGTATTGTAACAAACGGATTTCTGAGCTTAATATTGTATCCACCCGTCAAATAATACGTTCTGTCGATCTGTAACTCATTGGTTTCACCAAGTTCCACCAGCGGTGCGTTGAGGTGTTGTACAGATGCTCCAGCATACCATCTTTTGTGCTTATAATAAAGACCGAAGCCCAAGTCAAGGGCATTTCCGTTCACCTCCGAGGTAATGAAGGCAGGGTCTGTCGTATCCTCCAGGTCAAGCCCTGAGCCGTCGAAGTTCTCTGTGAGGACTCCCGCCTGCACACCGGCACTGATCGTACCTCCAAACAGCTGTTTCTTATAAGCATACTGAACGGCGATGCGCTGATGCTTGAAGAGTCCGATCTGGTCGTTCATCAACTGCGCACCCACGCCATGATAGGCATTCATCATATAGAAAGGCATGTCACCTGCTATATACATGGTACGCGGATTGTGTTTGAATCCGGCCAAATCCATAGCGTATGCACCCACAACGTTTAACTTCGTATCCTTTCCCACCGACGCAGGATTAAACGACGGCTCCATGTCAAAGTAATGACTGAAGCTGACGTCATATTGTGCCTTTGCCTCCGAAATGGTCAGCAAAAGCACGACGGAAATCATGAAAAAACGTCTAAACACAACAACATAACGTAAGAATAGGCTTTTTATTGTATCTATAGGAAAACCAAAATCTTTACGATCAGACCAACAAATCCTTTTGTTTTCTTCTTTCTTACTCAGATTTTTAGTACCTTTGCAGATAAACCACAATGCACTACTAACAATCAAGTGATTATGAAAAGAAAAGATACCCAACAGGTAAAACGATGCATCTTCCTGATGATGATGTGTCTGTCAATAACAACATTCTGTATAGCGCAAGACAACAGTAATCTGGTGGTCAAAACGCGCTCAGGATTGGTCAAAGGTATTATCCAGGAGGAGTCGATGGCCTTCCTCGGTATTCCCTATGCCAAAGTGGAACGGTTCATGCCGCCACAGCCCGTCAAGAAATGGAAAGGGGTAAGGGTGTGCGACCACTGGGGACCCATGACCATGCAACAGACAAACCGTCCGATGACGGAAGAGCAGATGTCGGAAGACTGCTGTGTGCTAAATGTGTGGACTACGGACACGAAGGCCAAGAAGCCCGTGATGTTCTGGCTTCACGGTGGTGGTTTCGATTCTGGTACCTCGGAGTGGGATCCGGGCATGTGTCTGGCTCATAAGGATGTGGTGGTGGTGAGCATCAACCACCGTCTGAACATCCTCGGCTTCCTCGATCTTTCCACAGTGTCTAAAAAGTATAAGTATTCGGGCAATGTGGGTATGCTCGATGCCGTACAGGCCTTGGAGTGGGTGCGCGACAATATTGCCAACTTCGGTGGTGATCCCAATAACGTGACCATCTTCGGCGAATCAGGCGGCGGTGGCAAGGTAGGCACATTGTTGTGCATGCCCAAGGCCAAAGGTCTTTTCCACAAAGCTATCATTATGAGCGGCACCATCCTCAATGTAAACACGAAGAAGATGACAGAGGAATTAGGTGAGGCTGTATTGAAAGAGTTAGGTATCGACAAGAAGCATGTAGATAAGATCAAGAATGTGCCCTACAAAGAGCTGTATGCCGCAGGACAGAAGGCAATGGCTGCCAGCATCGGTACTCGCAGACCTGGTACGCCCATGATGTGGGGCTTCGGACCTACACCTGACGGTGAGGTGCTGATCAAACAGCCGTTCCAGCCTGACTTTGCCGACTTCAGCGACAATATCCCCATCATGATCGGCACCACGTTCAACGAGTTGCAGCGAAGTCGCTATGGTCAGAAAATCTCTTTTTTAGACGCTCGCAAGGAGCTTGAACGCACCTTTGGCGATGAGACGGATGCTTACATCAGTGAATTCATTGAGGCCTATCCGGAGAATGGGTTAGAACGATTGCCACAAGACTTGCTGAGCATCGACTGGCTCTTCCGACCCAAAACCATCATCACCGCTGATGCTATCGGTGGCAAGCGCAAAGCCGACACCTATGTATATATGTTCACGGTCGGCGAAAGCGATAACCGCGGATATAAAGGCTCTGCTCACGGCGCAGAGTTGAAATACTGCTTCGATGTGCTGCACCACTATTCCGACCAGTTGTCATCCAACACGATCAAAACAAACAAATACTGGGCAGACACGATGAGTGATATCTGGGCGAAATTTGCGCACGACGGCAACCCCAACACCAAAGGAACTTCCATGTTCGTTAATTGGAAACCTTACACCAAGGAGAATGGCGAACTGATGGAAATCGGAGGCCTCCAACCCACCCTGCACCACAACTACGACCGCAAGTTGGAGGAGATTATCAACCGCCACTGCTTCAAGCAACTGGATGAGTTCAGAGCAACACATCAATAAAAACACCAGTGGGGCAAGCGCAATGCTTGCCCCACTGGCATTTCATGGTCAGAAGTCTAAAGAGCCTTAATACTCATCCTCGTTGAACAAAAAGTCTTCTTTAGTAGGATAATCAGGCCATATTTCTTCAATACTTTCATATACATCACCTTCATCCTCAATCTCCTGAAGATTCTCCAATACTTCAAGCGGAGCGCCTGAACGAATGGCATAGTCAATCAACTCATCTTTTGTTGCCGGCCATGGTGCATCTTCCAGTTTTGATGCCAACTCAAGTGTCCAATACATAGTCTATTATTTTTACATGTTAGAAACTTGGGCGCAAAAGTACTATTTTTTTTCTTATTTACTTCGGTTTCTTCCAAATTTTTTCACGTACACCGTCAATAAAGTTTAATTTTCTAGCCAGAACATACAAATAATCCGACAAGCGGTTGATATAATGGGTTACTTCAGGGTCTAATTCTGTTGTCTCACCCAAGAAAAAGATGCGACGCTCTGCTCTTCGACAAACGGTTCGGCATACATGTGCCAAGGCTGCTTCGTGGGAACCTCCAGGCAGGATGAAAGCGGTTTGCGGGGGGATATTGGCATTGATCTCATCGATCTGCTCTTCCAGAATCTGCGTTTCCTCCGCAGCCATCGTATAGGAAGGAGCTAAGGGAGTCTTCGACTTATCGGTAGCAAGATAGGAGCACACAGTGAATAGGTTCCGCTGTGTGCGGATAATCAGGTCTTTGTCGTCACCGTCCTTCATCCAAGAGGCGAGCATTCCCAAATGGGCGCTCAGTTCATCCACTGTACCATAGGCCTCGATACGGGCATTGGTTTTCTTTACTTTCACGCCGCCGACCAGACTTGTTACGCCGTCGTCGCCTGTCTTCGTATAGACTCTTGTTATTGCCATAGTGTCGATGGTATTAAAAATTAACTATATAGTTTTCCTTATAACGCGTTTTGTCGAAGAAGATGATGCCGCAATAGAACAAATCAAAGGTTACTCCCGTACGTTCGTCATTGACAACAGATTTCCAGAAATCCTTCACCTCACGTCCTTGGTAGATGTCTTCTATCACCATCATACTATGATCATCAGTATAAGGCAGTGCCTTCTCATACAGCTCCCGATAGTTTCCTCGCGGATTCATACGGATGAATTCGATGGGTTGATGTGAAGCGAAAAACTGTTCATACATTTCCGCTGTTCCTTCATCCAGTTCAACGACTGAGGACTTTCGGCATCCTTCCTTCATGTATTTGGCATAGGCCGTCGTTGGAGAGGCATAGTTAATGATACGGTGTGACTGTGAGTAGTTTGATAACCGGAAATACAACCGACATCGTTTCTTTGTTAACTCGTCGAGATCCGGAATCTGTTCTTCCATCCGTTCATAGGCATAGTAGGGATCATGCTCGTTGATGACATAGCGGATAAGGCGATAAGCCCATGGCGACTGTACGCCAAAGCCCCTGCAGTGATTCATTCTGCGCAACCATACAAGAGCTCTTTTGATCCCGTACATCTTTTGATCGTTTTAACATCTTTCGCAAAGATACGTAAAATCGAGTGCAGAACAAAACAAATAATATGTTTTTTATGCCAAGATAAAGTATCTTCGCTGTTTTAACGGCAAATATACAAAAAGAAAATCAAACAGCCATGCATTTTGAGAAAAAAGTGAATTAATAATAAGAATGGGTATAAAAAAAGGAGAGACTTCCCGTTTCCGGGAAACCTCTCCAGTGAAAGAAGGCGGCTACCTACTCTCCCGCATTGCATTGCAGTAC
>JBGUJY010000048.1:0-3688 GCA_045114185.1 Prevotella sp.
CCTGCTGTGTATGGAGGCAGAAAGTCATTTCGTAGAGTGGACACGCAACTTTGCTAGTACGTATAGTCAATTTGTGATGTCACCAGATGGAACGGTGAGTTGGAACAATGACCATTATTGGGATTGTAAAAAGAATAGGGAATTGCTTCATCTTTCGGTAGAGGAAATGGAATACATATGGAAGTACTTAAACGAGCCGAAATCGCCTTGCAGTTTGGCTTTGTGGGAGACGCAGTTGGAAATTTGTGACATAGATGCCGCCCAAAGGAATGTCCATAACAACAATCTTAAATGTGTGCAAAAACTGATTATTAATCCTGAAAATGAAGACCTGGCGGACATTTATCTCGATATCATTAAATGCGAGGACTGCAAGAACGTTATCCGAGAATATCAGGCTGAGCAGCAGCGCATATCTCAAGAGCTGGCCAGCACAGAGCACGTATTCTATCAGAAGTTCGACGAAGTAGCACCTGAAAATATCCTTCAGACCATCCTCGACCGCTATAAGGGCAAAGTGGTGCTCATCGACTTCTGGGCTACGTGGTGCGGACCATGCCGCCAAGGACATAGGCTGATGGCACCGATGAAGGAGGAACTCAAGGGTAGGAATATCCAGTTTGTCTATTTTTCGCCACCTTCGTCACCCCTCGAAACGTGGCAGGAGATGATCAAGGACATCGACGGCGACCACTACTACCTGACGGATGAGCAGTACAGTTACATCCTCGAAAAGTACGAGTCTCACGGCATCCCTACCTATGCCATCTACGATGCTCAAAGTCAACTGACCTTTAAAAACATAGGTTTTCCAGGTGTTGAGATAATAAAGGCCGAAATAGAAAAAGCACTTGGCAACAAATAAGATAAAATTGACAAGTAGAGTCTAAAATAAAAAAGAGGATAAGCCACGTTCGGCCTATCCTCTTTATCTTTTTCCTCTTGGCGTGAGGTTTCATAATTAGCTTGTTTTCTTCGTGGCGCGAACCAGATAGATGATCAGAAGAATATAGGCGATGAGGGAGCAGAGCTCGGAAAGGGGATTGGCCAGCCACGTCTCGTTGATGGGATTGAAGCCCACGAAACGGAGGAGGGCAGAAACAACGCCCATCAAAGCACCACCAGCAATGAAACCACTGGCAAGGAGTGTACCTTTCTCGCCTCGTTCCTTATTCACTTTCTCGTCCTTGCTGCGCGAGGTGACATACCAGTTTACCGCACCACCCACCAACAACGGGATATTCAGCTCCAAGGGGATGAACATACCCAAGGCGAAGGGTAAGGCAGGAACCTTGATAAAGGTAAGGATAAGGGCAATGGCCGCACCAATGCCATAGAGCAACCACGGGGCGCCCACACCACTCATCAAAGGCTCAATCACTGCCGCCATGGCATTAGCCTGTGGCGCTGCGAGTTCACCGCTGGCGAAATCATAGGTCTTGTTCAGCAAGAGCATGACACCACCTACAGTGGCTGCACTGACAAGTACGCCCAGGAACTTCCACTGCTCCTGTTTCTTGGGGGTTGTGCCGAGCCAATAACCGATCTTCAGGTCGGTAATGAACGAGCCCGCAACAGACAAAGCCGTACATACCACGCCACCCATAATCAAGGCTGCCAGCATACCGCCAGAACCCTTCAAGCCTACTGCTACCATCACCACAGAGGCAAGAATCAGTGTCATCAACGTCATACCGCTTACAGGGTTACTACCCACGATGGCAATGGCGTTGGCTGCTACTGTAGTGAACAGGAAGGCAATAATGGTTACGAGTAGGATTCCCACAACGGCGAAGAGCAGGTTATCCATCACACCGAACCAGAAGAAGAGGAAGGTGACGAGGATGGTAACCACAGAGCCTATAGCAATGATCTTGAAAGCGATATCCCGCTGTGTTCTGAGCATATCCTTGCTCGCATTACTGCCGCCCTTCATCTCCTTGGTGGCCAGACTCACAGCACTCTTGATGATGCCCCAGCTCTTGACGATACCGATGATACCTGCCATGGCAATACCACCGATACCTATCGACTTGGCATATAACTTGAAGATCTGTTCGGGTGTCATATCACCCACGGCCGTGGTAATGCTCGGATCCCAAGTGTTCAATATATCATGAGGGAACAGAAGGGCCATGCCCGGCACGATGATCCACCAAACGGCCAAAGAGCCTAAGCAGATGATGAACGCATATTTCAGTCCGATGATATATCCCAAACCTAACACGGCAGCACCGGTATTCACCTTCAGCACCAGCTTGGCACGATCAGCGAGGTCAACACCCCATGCCATCATACGCGTAGTGACATTCTCGTTCCACCAACCGAAGGTAGCCACGAAGAAATCGTATAAACCACCTATGATACCTGCGATGAGCAGCGGTTTAGCCTGCGAACCACCCTTCTCGCCGCTTACCAGCACCTGCGTGGTGGCTGTGGCCTCAGGGAAAGGATACTTACCGTGCATGTCGCTCACGAAATACTTACGGAACGGTATCATGAACAGAATACCCAAGATACCACCTAACAAGGAACTCAGGAAGATGTTGATGAACGAAGCCGTCATCTCGGGATACTTCGCCTGTAGGATATAGATGGCAGGCAAGGTGAAGATAGCACCTGCCACCACAGAGCCTGAACAAGCACCGATACTCTGGATGATGACATTCTCGCCCAGTCCTTGCTTACGGCGTGCCGCTGTTGACACACCCACGGCAATGATGGCAATGGGGATGGCGGCCTCGAACACCTGTCCTACTTTCAAGCCAAGGTAGGCGGCAGCGGCCGAGAAAAGCACGGCCATCAGGATACCCCATGTTACTGACCAGCCGTTCACCTCAGCATATTGCTTCTGAGGCGACATCACCGGCTCATACTGTTCTCCTTCTTTCAGCTCGCGAAACGCATTGTCGGGGAGCTGGATGTTTTTCTTTTCTTCCATATAGTATTTTACATTTCTTCTGGTTTGGCAATGGTCTTGGGGTGCTTATGACTCACCTTGAAGCGGTCGAAACCTTCTCCATAGACACCAATCACAGCACTCTGACTGACAAACGCGTTGGGATCAATCTCATCAATCAACTGGAAGATCTTCGCGCTCTCGCTTTTCTTGGCAAGCACGAACAGCATCTTCACTTCCCGTCCGCTATAGAAGCCCTGAGCGTTGATGACGGTGCAGCCACGGTGAGGATCGAAGTTGATGCGATGACCGATTTCCTCGTATCGTTCGGAAATGATGAAGAACTGAACGCTTCGGCGCATCGAGTTCACCACCTGGTCGATACAGAAGGCGGTGACATATAGCACCACATAACCGTAAATCACCTTCTCCCAGTCTCTCAATACGATATAACTGCAAGAGATGATGACCACATCGCAGATCAGTATCACCCTTCCGAGGGAGATATCACGGTATTTGTTGATGATGGCGGCAATGATATCTGTGCCTCCTGTGCTACCGTTCACACCTAAACCCAGTCCTACACCACTGCCACAGAACACAGCACCCAAGATGGCAGCCATGAAAGGCTGGTCGTGTAACAGGTGAAGGTTTGCCGTATGCTCACGGATAAACGTGAGCGCAATGGTCAGCACCATCACGGCATAGACGGTCTTCACACAGAATTTCCATCCCAGTATTCGCAGGGCTATTATTAATAAGGTGGCGTTGATGGCAAAATAAGACACC
>JBGUJY010000049.1:0-18641 GCA_045114185.1 Prevotella sp.
GATGAAGTCGGATATCAGCAAGCAGGTATCAGCAGGGCAGATGGGAATACAACAGGCAGTATGCGAGTATTGCTATTGGTTCTTCAGCAAGTTTGACGGTCATGTATATGTTGACAACCCCCTATTCATAAACACCTATTTCCCCAAATGTCACATTCGCTATGCTGAACTGTTTGAATACGCGCCAAAGCCTGTGTCGTGTAAGGTGAATGATGATACATGGCTAATCCGAGTGCCATCGTGTAATGGTCAGAATCCTACGTTCCAATGGCTCGAAGATGCTACTCAGCAATATCTGCAGTCGGGCTGTAGTAATCTGATTATTGATATAAGAGGTAACACTGGCGGCAGCGATGCCATTTGGGAACCTGTAGGACCACTGCTGTTCGACCATCAGCCAGCAGTGCCTGAATATACCCTATTCAGGAACACACCAAAGAATCTTTCTTTCTACCAACGTATTCTCAAGGAAAACCCCGATGATGATGTGGCACAAGCATTGGTTGACAATTGTAGCAAAAGTCAAGAAGAAATGGTTGAAATTGAAGATGACGAATCTGAGGATGAGGAATTATCCGTATCCCCTTTGCCCAAGAAAGCAGCTATTGTGATTGATAAAAGTTCAGCCAGTTCAGCCGAATCGTTGGTACGGTTTGCCAAGATGTATTGCGACACCACGCGTACAAAGGTATATGGCAAAGAGAACACATGGGGTGCACAATACTCTGGTAACATTATTGGAACTCCATTACCTAACAGTCAGATATGGGTATATTATCCCACCTGCATTTCTTCCTTGTTCCTTCAGGGTGATACCAATGGCAGTGCAGGCTTAGCTCCCGATGTGCGCATAGATTTGCCCTATCCCCAAAAGCTTACGGATAATTGCGACGAGTGGATTCTCTGGATTGCTGATCAACTATAAAGATCAGCGAACGGATTGCTCTTTCAGATAACGGATCACCCCTTGACGGATACTATGGAGGCCGAACGCCTCAGGCTGGATCTGGTCGAGAGGGACCCATTGACAGGAGGCGGCATCATCGGCTGCATGCAGCACGGAGGTGTCTTTTACCTGGCACTCGAAGAAGAAATCGAGGGTGGGAATATCGAAACCACTATACAGATAATGGTTGGGATAAGAGAAGAGATAGGTGGTGGCTGTGATGTCCAGACCTGTCTCTTCTTTTACTTCCCTGATGACACTCTCTTCTACGGTTTCATCGATATCTGTGAATCCCCCGGGGAGGTCGAGCGTTCCCTTGGCAGGCTCACCATCACGCACCGCCACCAGCAGTTCGCCACGACTGTTACGGATGAAGGCCACCACGGCGGCAGAGGGGTTGAGGAACATCTCGTGACCGCACTGGCGGCATTTCTTGCTCTTTTCGGAGCTGACGAGGAAATCAGCACTGCCACAAACAGGACAATGCTGATAATGGTTCAGAGGATGCTTTTTCGGTTCGTGCATAGTGATGGGGATTACCAGTTATCCGTACGGAACGGGAACAGGGGCAGACCTGCCGCATTCTTCAGGTTACCAATCTGGAAGTTCTTGAAACAATAGCGGACGGCCACAGGTTTCGGCACCTCGGGCGAACTGATGCGGATGGTCTCATCCCAATAGCCACCACCCGGCTGCCAGAAATGCACTGCCTTGGCGGGATGGAACACATGGTCGTCGCCTGCCACCTCGAAGCCCTGGATATCCTCAAAGCGACTGATGGCACCGAGATCGTTGTTCAGGTGGATATCCACATAATCACCCGTAATCTTCATATCCTTAAATGAAGGACTTAGGCATCCCAGCGCCTTCATACCATAGGTCTTGTTCAGGGCGAGGAAAGCCAACCTTTGTCCTACCTGCTTCTTCTGTGCCGGATGAATCTGCGTGAACTCATAAGGATAAACCAGGTCATTGGTGCATACCAGTCCGCTATTAGGAATAACCTGCGAAGCCTTGAACTGCTGTTCGCGCAGTCGGGCACCATTATCGGCATTCACATCATCATAGTGATAAGGTGCAATCTCCACGAAATAGAACGGGATCTCGCCAAGGGCGAACTGCTTGCGCCACTGCTCAACGAGGATCTTCATGCGCTCAGAGTATTGGTCGCCTGGATCACCCACATTCGAGCAACCTTGGTAATAGAGGATTCCCTTGACGGTGTAGTTCAGGATTGGGTTGAACGTGCCGTTGCCCCATAGCAGTGAGCGGTGGTAGTCCCATTCGGGCCATCGTTTCACAATCTCCAGGGAGTCGGTGGGATCATCGGTATATTTCTCGATATTCTCCTTGGTGAACCAACTCTCCACACGTGTTCCTCCCTTGTTCGCCATGATCAGTCCTACGGGAATCTTCAGTGCCTTGTTCACTGCCTGGGCGAAGAAATAACCCGTTGCAGAAGCCTCCCCTACTGTTTCCGGACTGACCACCTCCCAATGGCACTGGGCATCATTGAGCGGCTTGGTGCTCATCACGCTGGGAATCTTCACGAAATGCACGCCTTGGTAGTCGTTTGCCTGGATGATCTCCTCGTTATACCCTTCCACAGGACAGTTGCCGAAGCCCTTGACGGGCATCTCCATATTACTCTGTCCGGCACACACCCACACTTCACCTGCGAGGATATTGTTCAGGGTAAGCGGTTCACCGTCGTTGAAAGTGATTGACAACGGCTGATAACTGGCTGCAGGTGTTTTCACCTTGACGAGCCATTGTCCGTTGTTCCCTGCTTTCACCGTATAGACTGCGGTGTTCCACGAGGTGGTAACCGTGACGGTCTTACCCGGCTCTGCCCATCCCCAAAGACGGGCCTCGGTGTTCTGTTGGAGAATCATATGGTCACCCAGAATCTGCGGTAACCTCACTTTGGCCTGAACACTGCAAAGGGCGAGCGTCAGGGCGAAAAACACTAAAAACTTCTTTACCATTGTTATGTTTCGTTGAATTTGACTGCAATATTACAAAAAAATCATTACCTTTGCAACTGAAATGAGAAAAAAAATGAGGAGCCTCTCCCTAACCCTCCCCAATAGGGAGGGAACGAAGGAGAAAGGTGATATTGATATAGAAATATAATAGATATGAGCAAGAAAAAGAATATCAGGAAGTGGTTGATGACGGGTTTGGCCTCTTTTGTTGCCTTGACAGCATTTGCACAGAAGCCAGCCGACTTTGCCTTATGGCCCGAAGGTGCACCACACCAGAGTAATGACCCCGATGACCAAGCCATGATACGGGTGTATCTGCCCGAGAAGAAGGCAGCAACAGGGCGAGCCGTAGTGATCTGCCCCGGTGGAGGCTATCAGGGTCTCGCCATGGATCATGAGGGGAACGACTGGGCATCCTTCTTCAATCAGGAAGGTATTGCTGCCTTCGTATTGAAATATCGCATGCCCCATGGTAACAGGTTCATCCCCATCGAAGACGCCGAGGAAGCAATTCGTTGGGTGCGCCGCAATGCCGAGAACTTCAACGTCAGTACCGACGAGGTTGGTATTATGGGATTCTCAGCAGGAGGACACTTGGCCTCAACCATCGCCACCCATGCCACGAAGGAGGCAAAGCCCGACTTCCAGATTCTCTTCTACCCTGTGATCACCATGATGCCTGATATCACGCATAAGGGTTCGCATGACAATTTCCTCGGAGGTGGTGCAAGGAAGAAGGAAGAGCGCGACTACAGTAATGACACCCAGGTGACACGTGTAACACCAAGGGCTTGGATTGCGCTGAGTGATGACGACCATGACGTACTGCCTGCCAATGGCTTGAACTACTATACTGAACTCTACCGCCACGACGTTCCCGCCTCGCTGCACATCTACCCGTCGGGTGGACACGGCTGGGGTTTCCGCAGTGATTTCAAGTTCCACCTTGAAATGCTCCTTGAACTGAAAGCCTGGCTGAAGAGTTTCTAAACTTTGTTATATTAAATATTTCGAAACGAACAACGGGTGCAAAGTTATTTGGAAGTAGGCAATCAATAGTTATTTGCAATCCCCTTTCGGAGTGTTATTTGTTGACATGCGGCACACATTTGCGGATTTCAACGGGAATGGTCTCTACATGGAATGATTCGCGCGATATTTTCAGACGGACCATACAGGCACGGGTGTTGACGGGGCGCTGCTGGTCGAAGATGAAGTTACCGATGCTGTAATAGATCGGTTTCCCTTGGTATTCCTCTATACTTTGTAAGGTATGGGTGTGGTGGCAGATGAGGGCATCTGCCCCCGCATCTATGTATTCGTGTGCCTGCTGCCGCTGCATGGGAATGGGTTTGAGCGTATGCTCACCGCCCCAATGCAAAGAAAGGATGATCAGACAATGGGGATCATCCGCCCGAAGTTGACGGATGCGGTACAGCAAGGAGTCGTGACTCTCCTGACTCACACAGGGCTTATCGGGCAGATAGGCATAGTTCTCCAACGACATGCGAAGAGAGGTGAGCAGATAGACGCGGCGCGGCACCGTAGCAAGGAGTACGGGCTCGGCAGCCTCCTGCATGTTCTTGCCAGCTCCTACAGGAATCATCCCAGCCTCCTCAATCTGTTTCTTGGTATCGATGAGTCCTGCCCTACCCTGATCAATGCTGTGGTTGTTGGCAAGGTTCAGATGGGTGATGCCATGTGCCTTCAATGCAGGTAGCCATTCAGGTTCCCCACGGAAGATGTACTGCTTGTACATGGGCTGGACAATCTTCGTAACAGGACACTCGAGGTTAGCCACAACGAGGTCACTCGACTGGAACACAGAATCGACAGACGGAGAGAAGAGATGATCTACTCCCCTGTGATTGATTACCTCGCGGACACCACGATCGAGCAGCAGATCACCCGTAAAGGTAATGGTCAGCGAATCGCTGACCATTATCATGGCTAAGAGCAGTGTTTTTAGCATCCTGTACTATAGAAGATATGCTCATTGTCGATTACACGACCGTTCAGCGGCACGATGATCTCCTTCATCCAGTTGGGGATACCCTTGTCGGGCTGCGTCTCCAAGTCCTTCTGCCACTCCTCATCGGTCATACGTGGTGCGGAAAGGTCCTCCTGGAACTCACGATAAGAGAAGACAGCACCGCGGGTGAGATATAGATAACCCTCGATCTCCACCACGACATAGATCTCGTGGGCAGGACCAATGGCCTCGTAGAGTACCGACTTGTTCTCGTTGTTCGACGCATTGGCCGTATAGACATCCGCTACTACGGAGATGGACTTATCAGCACCCTGCACATCACTCCAGCCCATCAACGACTGATCAGGCTCCTGAATGAGGTAGAGCGTGGTATATTCAAACGACGAGCCGATGTTCTCAATCTGTGCATATTCCTCATCACTCAGACGCTGACCGTTCAGCTCTTTCTTACTGCAGTTCAAGAGGAACTCAGCCTTGTCACGAAGATCCTGGGTAGCATTTGTCGCCTTCTCCGTTTCAAGGTTGAAGCGCTTCAACACATTCACCGTGGCATCAATCAGCTCAATGGCCTTGGTCCAGTAAGCCACGTTCGGCTCCACATAACCTCTCACCACAGGGGCTGGAGGACCGCCACCACCACACTCAGCACCCATGGGCTGCTTACCATAGAGGATGGCATCATGCTTCAACTCAGCCCAAGAGGCCAGCGCACTGTTCAGGTTCTTCTTCTCCCACTGGGGGGTAGTCATGAACTTGGGATATTTTGCATCCTTCGCATTCACTGATTTCGTGGAAGCAATCCACTGGTTAGCCACCGTGGAGTTCCAATCAATCTCGCCCATCCGCTGTTTCATCTTCTCGAGCATCTTCGAATACTGATCCCAACGACCTTGCTCGTTGAGTTCCTGCAGGAGGATACGCTCTGCGGAAGAAATGCCAATGGCGGCCAACACATCGAGTCCTTTAGGCTCACCGCGGTGAGTGGGTTGATTATCGTAATCCACCATCTCTAACAGCACTTCACTGTCGGGCATATAACGCTGCGGCATCAAGCAGATCTTATACTCGCTAGAGAGTTGGAACTTGGGCTTGATACGCACCTGTTTCTCTGCCAATGCCTCGATGGATTCGCGGATTTGCTTAAATATCTTCTTGTTCTTGAAGAGATCGTTCAGTTTCATTCCACTCTTCTGGATCTCCTCATACACCTGCATCATGCTCACATCGTCGGGCGTTCCCATGAGGTAAGTGATCGGTTCGGTGAGTGACAAGTACGAAGCCTTCAGCTTATCATTGCTGCCAATGACCTGCGCCATCAGAAGGGCACTCTGGAGCTTATCCTCCATATCAGTGCCGAAGGGGGCGTTCTGCAACCACATCATGGCACGGAAATAACGCTTCAGCGTGTCATTACGGGTATAATGACCGCGAGGACGGTAGGTGTTGTAGATGAACATCGGCATCTTCTTCTCAGGAACATAGCCGAGGAAGGTGGAATAAGTGGTCTCTGCCGCGTTCACATGCTCAATCTCCTCCTTGACCAGTGCGGTGTATTGAGAGGCTACGGGCAGGTTGTTCTCTCCTGTTATCAGGGCATGAGCAATGGCGAAGTAAGCCGCATTGTATTGAGCCGCCGCCTTCACATTGGGATCAGTGGCAAACGAAGCCTGGGTAGTCATGGCATCATAGAGCTGCTTGATATAGCTGGTGAGCAACGGCACGAACTTATCCTGTTCCACCTCTTTCAGCAGACAGTCGAAATACATGTGGAAAGCCTGCAGGAAGAGGTCGGTAGTGACGAAGTTGGGGAACTGATGGTAGTCGTTACGCTCATAGACATGGAAGAGCTGCAACTCGCTGCCCGGCACAATGGCGAAAGCATTCTTGGCCAGTGCCTGCTTGAGTGTCGGATCGAACGTCTCCAGTTGGAAGGGATTGATGAGGTTGTCAATGTTGACCATCATCCCATTCGGCGCTACATAGTTCTGCTTCTTCAGTGCTTCCTCACGGTCCTTGAGCTTCTGCATAAACGATTTCTCCGCATCCGTATAGGTGATGGCAGGGGCTTTCCCCTCTTCCTCATCCCAGAAACGACTGTTCATCTTCTCGCCATACCACGTGGTTGACTCGAAGAGGGAACGGAGGTCACCACTCATGAAGCAGTAACCTTGTCGGGCGGCAAAAGCGTTCCGCAAGACGCGTGCCTCAAGGAGTGAAAGTGTTGACACATCGACATCAAGTGGAATCTGCTTGTTCAGCTTCTCCACGTCGATCTTTGCCTTACCAGGAAGGATAACACTTCTCTGCTGTGAACTTGCACTCAAAACCATGGCAAGCATCACCATTGTAAACATGATTCTTTTCATAGACTTTCGCTTATCATCTAGTTGTTCTTTTCAAAATGGTCCAAGGCGGTCTGTTGATCCACGTTCTTGACAAGGAAACGCTCGAACGACATACCGAAATGCGCCCAGCGGTACTCCGCAACGACATACTTCCCGTCGGTGGTACGCTCCAGACTCCTGATCTTCCCATCCACGAAACGGAAATCATCTAGGATTCCTCCTAACTTCGAACCCATCCACAGCGGACGGATCCATCCGCGGAAGTTCTTGAAGATAAAGATGCGGTTCCCCTCCTCGGGAAAGTACCTGGTGCTTTTCACTACCCCCACTAACGCATCTTCGCTTCCGTCGCCATCCACATCACCCACACAGAACCGATAAACGGGATACTCGATGCGCCATTGGTCGGTTATGGAATCAGTGGTTAGCGTGATGATGAAAAGCGTATCGTTCTGCTGTTCGATGGAGAAAGCACTCGTCTTGTTGTTCATCACCGTTGGTGAAGAAACAGCTTTCTGCCCCCAAGCATGAGCCGTTGGCATCAGCCACAGAAGAAATAGACATTCTATTATCCTCATTTCTAGTTGTTCTAGTTTACTAGAGATACTAGTTTTGCTAGAGATACTCGCGCCACCGCGCCACCGAAGAGGTCTTATAGCAGACTCTGGATCTCCTTGTCCAGATCCTTGATCTGAATGTCGCGCTTATGGAGCGAATTGGTCTTGTCAATCAAGAAGAAGGTGGGAATGTCCTGAATGTTGTAATGCGCCAGCTCGGGAGCATCCAAGCCCTCAGGCAGACGAACGCTGATCCAAGGCAGCGCGGCGGTCTGCTGTTTCCAGAAATGCTCATCAGAATCCAGCGACACCTGATAGATCTCCAAGCCCTGTGCATGATATTTGTTGTAGATATCACGAAGCTTCATGATGCGTGCAGCCGATTCCTTGGTTGCGAAGACATGGAAGTCGAGCATCACCACTTTGCCTTTTAAGTCGCTCAGACGACGGATGGTTCCTTTATTGTCCTGCTGCTCAATGTCGATAATGGAACTGGTCGTGATCTGACTCAGTTCGATGGTCTGCTGACGTCTTCCCTCCAGGATACGTACATTCTTCATTCCCTCAATGGCAATGTTATGCAGGTTCTGTCCGCGAAGGGCATGAGGATAATAGGTATCCCAACTAGTGGCCACAGCGGCAAACGCCTTGATGTCTTCCTTGCTCTCACGCGGATTGAAGATCAGCATGTTCCCCAATGTCTGGAACAGGGCGAAATACGAAGAGGCCATCATAGGCTCCTTGTAGATATAGTTACGCTTCACATCATCCTTAAAGATTTCCACGAGTCGCATAATACTATCGTTGGCAGCCTCCAGACTCAGATTATTGTCACGCTGCAAGGCAATGGCAGCGTTCTGCAGGTTAATCTGCTTCTGTGCGAGTTCCTTGATTCGATTACAGTTCTCCGATCCTTTCACCTCGTAGTTGAAGCCCATGGAAGGATAGGCAGCCTTGACCTCTACGGTTTCCGTGGAATCAATGCTGAGGTTGATGATCTGATTGGCGATACGGAGGCGATAGAACTCCGGAGCCTCCACAGCATCGCCAGAGAAAGTGAAACCGCCCGTTTCATCGAGTTTAACGGAATCCATGACCACCGCTCCGTCAAGACTCATGTTCTCAAAATACAGAACGGAGTCTTTAGCCTCTGTAACGGTTCCTTTCACATGGAACTGTCCTTTCGAACAGGCCACAAAGGTGAATGCGACCATAGCGAAGGTCAGTGTCTTTAATATCGTCCTTTTCATATCTTTTCCTTTTTTTGTTTTCAGTTTTGATAATATGCGGACAAAGGTACATCTTTTTTTTGACATACCGCACAAAAGAGCGAAAAAACAAACTATTTCTTTGTCTTCGGACTCTCATCCATGAACAGGAAGGATGGCTGATAGCCTCCGCAGTCGATAATGACCTTCTCAAAGACAATGGCCGGATTCTTGGGATGAATCGTCACGGTATGCCAGCCGTCACTGGGGTTACCTAACGGCAGTTGAACCGTACTCGACACCACACGAAGGGCCACGGTTGGATAATAGACGCTGTAGATATTCTCTGGTTTCTCGTTCAGGTTTCCGTTGAAATTGACCGTCTGAGGTGATTGTCCATCCATAGACACGGTATATTCCATTCCACCCTTATCCTGATAGTCGAGCGTGGATTTCACTACTACGATGACCTTGACCTCTTGCAGTTGCTTTTTGGCTTCCGACAAAGAGAAACGATATGACAAAGAAGCCTCATCCGTGCCTGTTGTATAAGGCATCAACGACAAGCCACTCAGCGTTCGTCCCATATAAGGAATGACGGTCCATTGTGCCTGCTTCGCATCTTTCTTCTCCCAGAAATGCTCTGCCTCCATGGCAATATATCCATTCTTCTCCTTGAAGCTAAAACCACCGGTTTCATCGGACTCCTCAATACGAGAAATCCTCGGCAGACGGTCTTTGGGGAAGTTATCATTCCAACTGAAATAGCCGATATGCTTCTGTGTCATCATGCCGTTCCATTTGCCTTGTGCAATGTCGTGGTTATACTGCGCACAAAGAAGAGAGTCACGCTGGAATGCAGCTTCCACCTTATCAGCCCACAGATTGGCATCAGGATTCCCCTCCTTGAAGAGTTTCTGATTCATGGCCTGCGCATAATACATCTGATAGATATTACTCATGGCCTGCACAGGGAAGAGGATGATCTGTCGGTAACTGTCGCGCTGGTCTTCACGCAGCGTGAGGAACTGCTGCAGGGCAGCATTCTCTAATTCGAGGTATTCGTTCACGGCACGCTGCCAGTCGCCTGTCTCCACATTGTAGGTATTGGCGGTAAGCATCTCTGCCGTAATCCTTCCGTTATATTTGCAACAGAGGTTCAGGATGCGGGCAGCCTCATCTGCCTGGTCCTCACCCCAGAGCTGACGACAGAAATCGGTGGTATGACTATCCGTGACGTCCACACTGACAGCATTCGGGTTCCATGCCATATCCATGAACAACGTGATGGGATACTCCATCGGCTTGATGTCGCCTACATTCAAAACCCACAAACGGTCAATACCGTACTGGTAGGCCAACTGCAACTGCTCCCACATGTTCTGCGAAGGTGTGACGTTGAGCCACTTGGAGTTACGGGGCGCTCCCACATAATCCACATGGTAATAGAGTCCCCATCCACCAGGATGATTCCGTTCCTGGGCTTTTGGCACTCGTCGTACATTCCCCCAGTTATCGTCGCACAGCAGTATCAGCACATCGTCAGGCACGGTCATACCCTTGTCATAATACTCCAATACCTCCTTGTAGAGAGCCCATACCTGCGGTGTTTCCTTTGCAGGACGCTTGGTTACCTCCTGAATGATGCGACGCTGATTCTTCACGATATCCTGTAAGAGTTTGGTGTCAGCCTCAGCACTCATCGCCTCATCACCATCACCACGCATACCAATCGTGATCAGGTCCTCTGTACCCTTTGCCCGTTCAATACCCTCACGGAAGAATTGATCGAGCTTTTCCTTGTTGGTCTGGTAGTTCCAGTCACCATATTCCTTACGGTTGCGTACATATTCCTGATGGTTACGTCCCATCGGCTCATGATGAGAGGTGCCAATCACAACGCCCATCTCATCTGCCAGTTTGCCGTTCTGCGGATCATCAGCATAGAATGCCCATCCCCACATGGCTGGCCACAGGAAGTTTCCTTTCAGACGGAGAATCAGTTCAAACACCTTCTCATAGAAATCATGACCGCCATAGTCGGTGCCGAAGGTGTTCTTTACCCAGGATGTCAGACAAGGAGCCTCGTCATTGATGAAGATTCCACGGTACTTCACGACAGGCTCTCCATCGGTGAAACCACCGTTTTTGATATAAATCTTGTCATGATGCTCGATGGCCACATCAGCCCAGTAGTACCAGGGCGACACGCCAATCTGACGTGACAGTTCATAGATGCCGTAGATGGTGCCACGGCGGTCGCTGCCCGCAATAACCAACTGACCGTCTATTGTTGTGATGAAGAACTTCTCCAATTTCCCTTTCAAAGCCTTTCCATCGATCTTCTTGGTCTTTACCAACTTGTCGATAGCTGCTGAATGACCGATGGTGCCGACGATGATATTGGACTCGGCAGCTGAAGAGAAAGAGACCTGTCCACCGCACACCTTCTGCAAGTCGGTTTGCAGATTTCGTGCGGCATTGGAAACACCTTTCATGTCATTCTCGTCATAATGAATCTTTACCGTGTTGTTCTTGTTCAGCAAAAGGTCACCGTTACTGAAACTGACAAACTGCTCTGCTGCCATGACGTGGCTCGTTACAAACAGTGCAACAACCAAGCAGAAGGTTCGTAGGATTGGATAAGTTCTCATATCGTTCTTTTATGGGTTTGTATGGATGCAAAGATAAGTTTTTTCTTCTTATTTGTCAAATCTCAACGAAAAGAAACATGCTTATGATACATTTTCAAAAACATTTGCAACGGTTATAGAGAAAAATGATTACCTTTGCACGCATTTTTAAAATGAAGGATAAATGATGATAAGATTTTTATGTACTTTGTCGATGTTGTTACTGACGTCAACTGTTCATGCGCAAATCAATGTAGATGCTTCGGAAGCGGACTCCTTGGTGAGGGTTATTGGATGGTTCAGCAAGACTGATACCTTGGAATACCAATTCTCACAAGTGGTTGGAGAAATCGTTAATGGAGACACCACCATCATAGATGGTTCGGGGGGTGATTTCCGCATCTGTGTGACAGACTCAACGAAAAATGGTTATAAGATGGAAATGGTTTACACTGATGTATGGAGACGCGATTCACTGTCCCTTGAGGGTCAAATGGCCTTAACGGCTTCACGTATGGCATTGGGAAGTAAAGTACTCTTTTCTACCGATGAAATGGGTGTTTTCCAAGGTGTAGATAACTGGAAAGAAAGATATAAGGCAGGACTGGATGTCATGAAGAAACTCATTGACTCAAACTATTTCCATCATCCCGAACTCTATGCACGACAGTCCAAGGAAGAACTGATAAAACGTGTGAAAGAACAATATGATGAAATAGCGGGCACTAAAGAAAAGGTGACTGAATTGTTTTCACCATTGATCTTACTATTCACCTTCCATGGAAAAGAACTGCCCGTGGGTGAGTCCACTGTTGAAGAAGATGGGACATCTTGTTACTACCAGGTTCATGCCGGTGCGTTGGAGGATGATGAGGATTCCAATGAAAATGAGTATCAGATGTATATCAAACTTGTAGAGAAGGAAGATGATGGGAGTCAGACAAGTTATTACTACGACTATGCCTATTTCGACGATGGCTGGCCCCGCAGTGTGTTTTCCACAGTCGTGGAAGAACAGGCAGGAAAGACGGTTATCACTCAGTACCACATAGATTGGGTTACCAAGTCGTGGTAACCCCTTCTTTTCTCCTGCGTGTACCTTTTAAATGGTAAAAAAAGATAATATTCCCGCATTTTTTCGTTTGTTCGCTTTCTTTTCCGTATCTTTGCACGGATTTTTGCGCAAAGAAGAGTCTATGCGCATTTGATGTATGTTAAAACAATAAGTTTTTTTAGATGAACGTAATTACGAAAACCCTTCAATTGGCTGATGGAAGAACCATCACCATTGAAACCGGGAAAGTGGCAAAACAGACCGATGGAAGCGTTGTTCTGCGTATGAACAACACCGTTTTGCTCGCCACTGTTTGTGCCGCAAAGGATGCAGTTCCCGGAACAGATTTTATGCCTTTGCAGGTTGACTACAGAGAACAGTACTCCGCTGCTGGACGTTTCCCCGGCGGATTCACGAAGCGCGAAGGCAAGGCCAGTGACAACGAGATTCTTACCTCACGACTGGTTGACCGTGTGCTTCGCCCCCTCTTCCCCTCAAATTATCATGCTGAGGTGTTTGTGAACGTCATGCTGCTTTCAGCTGACGGAGTAGATCAACCCGATGCTCTGGCTGGCTTTGCCGCTTCAGCCGCTTTGGCTTGCTCAGATATTCCTTTCGAATGCCCCATTTCAGAGGTTCGCGTGGCTCGTATCAATGGCGAGTACGTGATCAACCCCACCTTCGAGCAGATGAAGGAGGCCGACATGGACATCATGGTTGGTGCTTCTGCTGAGAACATCATGATGGTGGAAGGTGAGATGAAAGAGGTTAGCGAGCAGGATATGATCGGTGCCCTCAAGGCTGCTATGGCTGCTATCAAGCCGATGTGCGAGTTGCAGACTGAGTTGAGCAAGGAGCTCGGCAAGGATGTGAAGCGCGAGTATGATCATGAGATCAACGATGAAGAACTGCGTGAGCGGATGAACAAGGAACTGTATCAGCCCGCCTACGATATCACCAAGCAGGCTCTGGAGAAGCAGTCACGTGCCGAGGCTTTCGAGAAACTGCTGGCCGACTTCAAAGAGAAATTCTTTGCAGAACGCAAGGCTGCTCAGGAAGCAGAAGGTGCTGAAGCTCCGGAAATCTCTGATGATGAGTACGAGGCTATGATGGAGCGCTACTACCACGATGTAGAGCGTGACGCAATGCGCCGTTGCATCCTCGATGAGGGTATCCGTCTCGACGGTCGTAAGTGCGATGAGATCCGTCCTATCTGGTGCGAGGTTTCTCCGCTGCCCATGCCTCACGGAAGTTCTATCTTCACCCGTGGTGAGACACAGAGTCTTTCTACTTGTACCCTTGGTACAAAGTTGGATGAGAAGCTGGTTGACGATGTGCTGGAGCGCGGTTACATGCGTTTCCTACTCCACTATAATTTCCCCCCGTTCTGTACAGGTGAGGCCAAGGCTCAGCGTGGCGTAGGTCGCCGTGAGATTGGTCATGGTCATCTGGCATGGCGTGGTCTGAAGGGTCAGATCCCTGAGGAGTTCCCTTACACAGTTCGTCTGGTATCTCAGATCCTGGAGTCTAACGGTTCTTCTTCTATGGCTACAGTATGTGCAGGAACCTTGGCATTGATGGATGCAGGTGTTCCCATGAAGAAGCCCGTCAGCGGTATTGCTATGGGTCTGATCAAGAATCCTGGTGAGGACAAGTATGCCGTGCTGAGCGACATTCTGGGTGATGAGGATCACCTGGGTGACATGGACTTCAAGACCACTGGTACAAAGGATGGTCTTACCGCTACACAGATGGATATCAAGTGCGACGGTCTGTCGTTCGAGATCTTGGAGAAGGCACTCATGCAGGCCAAGGCTGGTCGTGAGCATATCCTTGGTAAGATCACCGAGACGATTGCTGAGCCGCGTGCTGAGCTGAAGCCGCATGTACCTCGTATCGAGGCCTTCGATATTCCGAAGGAGTTTATCGGTGCTGTGATTGGCCCGGGCGGAAAGATTATCCAGCAGATGCAGGAAGAGACTGGTGCCACCATCGTGATCGACGAGGTTGAGGGCGTTGGTAAGGTACAGGTTAGTGCTCCGAACAAGGAGGCTATCGATGCTGCTATCCGCAAGATCCGCGCTATCGTGGCTGTTCCCGAGGTTGGTGAGGTTTATGAAGGAACAGTTCGTTCTATCATGCCTTATGGCTGCTTCGTAGAGATCCTGCCCGGCAAGGACGGTCTGCTGCACATCAGCGAGATCGACTGGAAGCGTTTGGAGACTGTTGAGGAGGCTGGTCTGAAGGAAGGTGACAAGATCACCGTGAAACTCCTGGAGATCGATCCGAAGACAGGTAAGTACAAACTCAGTCACCGCGTGCTGATCCCGAAACCAGAAGGATACGTAGAGCGTGAGCGTCGTCCTCGTCCTGAGCGTCCTGATCGCCGTAACGGTCGTAACAGAGACGATCGCCGTAACGGTGGTAACCGTCACGAGAAAGGCGAGCGTAGCAACCACGAGCCGAAGCAGGAGTCATTCAACGAGTATCATGATCCCGCTGATCATGAGCCGAAGGATTTCAACGACTCTCTTGACCACATGGATTTCTAATCCTTTGTGGAAAGAAAATAACAGAAAGGTGTGTCAATTGGCACACCTTTTTTTGATGTGTTGCGGGATGCCAATGACCGCCAAAGTATTAAAATAACTAAAAAATCATATATATAATAAGGTATATGCAAAGTTTTTATCTACTTTTGCATCCCAAAATCAAATTAATATCATTATGCAGAAGAATCTGGTCATTGTAGAGAGCCCGGCAAAAGCAAAGACAATCGAGAAATTCTTAGGACAGGATTTCAAGGTGATGTCGAGCTACGGGCATATCCGCGACTTGAAGAAAAAAGAAATCAGTATAGAGATGGGATCCTTGGAACCTGACTACGAGGTCCCTGAAGAAAAGAAGAAACTGGTCAGCGAACTGAAATCAAACGCGAAGAAGGCAGAGAACATCTGGCTGGCTTCCGATGAAGACCGCGAAGGAGAAGCCATCTCTTGGCACCTTTGCGAAGTACTTGGCTTGGATGAAGAGAAAACCAACCGTATCGTTTTCCACGAGATCACCAAGCCCGCCATCTTGGCAGCCATTGAGAATCCGCGCCATCTGAACATGAACCTCGTGAATGCCCAGCAGGCCCGTCGTGTACTCGACCGCCTTGTTGGCTTCAAGCTCTCTCCTGTTCTCTGGAGAAAGGTTAAGCCCGCCTTGTCGGCTGGTCGTGTACAGAGTGTGGCAGTACGCCTGATTGTAGAGCGTGAGCGTGAGATCCAGAACTTCAAGAGTGAGCCTTACTATCGTATCAGCGCTATCTTCGGACTGACAAATGCCGACGGATCGCAGAGTGAGGTAAAGGCAGAGCTCGATACCCGCTTCAAGACACATGATGAAGTGCTGGCATTCCTGGAGATCTGCAAGGACAGCGAGTTCGTGGTGAAAGACATTCAGAAGAAACCACAGAAGCGCAATCCCGCACCTCCCTTCACCACCAGTACCCTCCAGCAGGAGGCAGCCCGCAAGTTGGGCTTCACGGTTAGTCAGACCATGATGGTGGCTCAGCACCTCTACGAGAACGGACACATCACCTATATGCGTACCGACTCTGTGAACCTCTCCTCTCTCTGTTTAGGAACGAGCAAGGAAGAAATCACAAACCTGTGGGGCAAGGAATACAGTCATACACGACAGTTCCACACGCACTCCAAAGGTGCACAGGAGGCACATGAGGCCATCCGTCCTACCTATATGAGCAAGGCTACCATTGAAGGTACAGCACAGGAGCGTCGTTTGTACGACCTGATCTGGAAGCGTACCATCGCCTCTCAGATGGCAGATGCACAGATTGAGAAGACCACTGTGGAGATCAGCATCAACAACGGTGGTAACAAACAGCCGTACGCTTTCATCGCCCAGGGTGAAGTAGTGAAGTTCGACGGTTTCCTGAAGGTTTACCGTGAATCGCTCGAAGAGGATGAGAACCAGGATGATTTCTCACATGTACTGCCACCGATGAAGAAAGGTGATATTCTGCAGCGTAGAGAAATCAGCGCCACAGAACGATTCACCCAAGGACCGCTCAGATATACAGAAGCCTCTCTTGTTCACAAGCTGGAGGAACTGGGTATCGGTCGTCCTTCCACTTACGCCCCCACCATCTCTACCATCCAACAGCGTGAGTATGTTCAGAAGGGTGATAAGAAAGGCGAGGAGCGCAAGTACACCATCGACATCCTGCAAGGCATCAAGGTTACCACCAGAAGTCGTAAGGAGATGGCCGGCAGCGATAAGGGAAAACTGCTCCCCACAGACATCGGTATGGTGGTCAACGATTTCCTGATGAAATACTTCCCGCAGATCCTGGATTACCATTTCACTGCCAAGGTGGAGAAGGAATTCGACGATATTGCTGAAGGCAGAAAGCAGTGGACCAATATGATCAAGAAGTTCTACAAGGACTTCGAGCCTACTGTGGAGAAGACCATGAATGCCCGCGAGGAACATAAGGCTGGTGAACGTGAACTGGGTACAGATCCTGAAACAGGCAAGCCCGTATTCGTGAAGATCGGTCGTTTCGGACCTGTTATTCAGATCGGAACTGCAGAGGATAAGGAGAAGCCTCGCTTCGCTCAGCTGCCTGTAGGAAAGAGCATGGAGACCATCACGCTCGACGAGGCCCTGGAACTGTTCAGTCTTCCCCGTCTGGTGGGATCTTACGAGAACAGTGATGTGGTTATCGGTACTGGTCGTTTCGGACCCTATGTGTTACATAACAAGAAATATGTATCCCTTCCGAAGGAAGCCGACCCCATGACCATCACCATGGAAGAATGCATCAAGCTGATTGAAGACAAGCGCAAGCAGGAAACACAGCGCCACCTGAAGACCTTCGAGGAGGAGCCGAAACTGGAAGTGCTCAACGGAAGGTACGGTCCTTACCTGTCATACGACGGCAAGAACTACCGTCTGCCGAAGGCCATGCACGCCAAGGTTGCTGACCTGACACTGGAAGAGTGTCTGCATGTGATTGAGGCGCAGAACGCAAAGAAGAAATGAGGCGAATCATCATCATAGGCTACATGGGTGCCGGTAAGACCACGGTCGGCAAGGCTCTTTCAAAGGAACTGAATATCCCTTTCTACGACCTTGACTGGTACATCGAGAGTCGAATGCGTAAAACCGTTCCGCAAATCTTCGCCGAACGCGGTGAAGAGGGATTCCGCAAGATCGAACACAACATGCTCCACGAAGTGGCGGAGTTCGAAGATGTCATCATCAGTTGCGGTGGTGGCACCCCTTGTTTCTATGATAACATGGAATACATGAACGCCCAGGGCGATACTGTTTATCTGAAAGCCTCACCCGAGGTACTGTACGGTCATCTGAAGATCGGCAAGACCGAACGACCGCTGCTGAAGAACAAAACGCCTGAGGAGATGCAACAGTATATCCGCGAGCAGCTCGATAAGCGTGAACAGTATTACCTGCAGGCTAAGCATGTGCTGGATGTGAACCTGATGGACAACTACGAGAAGATCAAAATCAGCGTAGCCAAACTGCGCGAACTATTAAACCTATAAGACAACGAGCCCCATGAAGAAATGGACGATTGAGGATTCCAAGGAACTGTACAACATCAATGGATGGGGTACTTCCTATTTCGGAGTCAACGAAGAAGGAAACGTGTTTGTGACTCCCTGTAAGAATGAGGTGCAGATCGACCTCAGGGAAGTGATGGACGAATTATCTCTGCGTGACGTGCAGTCACCTGTCTTACTGCGATTCCCCGATATCCTCGACAACCGTATCGAGAAGACGTGGAGCTGCTTCAAGAAGGCCTCTAAGGAGTATGACTACAAAGGCGAGAACTATGTGGTCTATCCCATCAAGGTAAATCAGATGCAGCCTGTGGTAGAGGAGA
>JBGUJY010000050.1:0-9049 GCA_045114185.1 Prevotella sp.
TACTTCTCTGTCTATGTAAGCATTTCAAAGAGCTATCTTAAACGCCCCCGCACGTTCTAAAAGTGCGAAAGCGGATGCAAAGGTACACATTTTCTGCGAACCTGCAAAATATTATGCAACTTTTTTTCATCAACAACGAAGATTTTCGAAAAAGAGGACAAATAACGAGAAAAGAAAGATGTCCTTACCTTATTATATATATACGCAGGAACGTATTGTCCTCTTTCGGACTTGTTTTTAACCACAGATTGCCCGTGCCATACGACGCAGTCCTTCCTCAAGGGTCTTACGTGGACAAGCGATGTTAATCCGTACGAATGAGCCTTTGGTCTCTCCATACATGCCCCCATCATTCAGCCACACGCCATGATGTTGATAGAGATCGTCAACAAGTTCCTTAGAAGATCTGCCCAGAGCAGAGCAATCCACCCACACCAAGTAAGTTCCCTCCAGTTTGACAACTGGCAAAGACGGTAAGTTCTCGCGGAAGAAATCACACAGGAACTGGTAATTCGCAAAGAGATACTCATTCAACTGTCGCAGCCACTCCGCCCCTTCATCCGTATAGGCCGCCTCTGTAGCCACCACTCCAAAAGGATTCACGTCGCATACCTCATGGATATTGATGGCACGATCGATCCGTTCGTGAATCTGCGGATCCTTCGCGATGATGTTCGCAATCTGCAGTCCTGCGATATTGAACGCCTTGGTGGGTGCCACACAGGTAGCAGAATGCCATAAGAAGGTATCGCTGAGCGAGGCAAAAGGAGTATATTCATAGCCCGGCATCACCAATTCACAATGAATCTCGTCAGCGATGACGAATACATCATGACGGCGGCAGATCTCTCCCATGCGTTGCAATTCCTCTTTCGTCCACACCCTTCCTGCCGGATTATGCGGATTACAAAGCAGGAAGATGCGTACACGACTGTCAGCACACCTGCGCTCGAAATCCTCCCAATCAACCGTGTATGTCCTATCGGCATACACCAGATGACTCTCCTCTACCTCACACCCCTGGTTGCGGATACTGGAGAAGAAGCAGTTATAGACAGGAGTCATGATAAGTACCTTATCACCAGGTTGTGTCAGTGCCCGGATGATGGCAGATATGGCAGGAACCACACCCGTGGTATAAATGATATCCGACGGTTCCACGCCTTGTAATCCATGACGCTCTCTGAACCATTTGATCACTGTTTCGTAATAGCTGTCAGGCACATGGGTATAGCCGAACACCCCGTGGTCAACCCGTTTCTGCAACACCTCCGTAATCTGTGGAAGCACGCGGAAATCCATATCGGCCACCCAGAGCGGGATGATGTCCTCCTGTTCAGCCTCATCCCATTTCACGCTGTTGGTGTGGCGGCGGGGGATAACAACATCAAAGGTGGAAGGGCTAGGGCTAGAACTAGTTGTACTAGTAGTACTAGTAATACTAGTAGCGCTAGCTCTAGTTTCTATTAGGCAATCGGCTGGTGGCAGGATGTTCTCATCGATGGTGATGCTACCGATGGCATCCGCTATAACATGTCCTGTACGCGGGTTCTTGATATTCGTAATCGGTCCGATGATGGATGCCTGCACGTCAGAATCCTCGAACATCCGATCGCACGCAGCATCGAAGGTACAGTCCTCCATAACAAGTCCTTTCACATAGCAAAGCGGCTGTTCACCAGCGATATGACAGCGCACCAACCGCAGGTTCTGCGAATGCCATCCCAGATACTCCCCGTCGATAACACTATCATAGATCACCACGTTCTTGCATTCCCAGAACGAATCCTTCGTTGTGATCTGCGCATGATGTATCTCTACGTTCTCGCAATACTGGAACACATATCTGGAATCACTCTCCAATCCGTCAACATACACATCCTTGCAGGACATAAACGGATAGGTGCCCTCATGAAGTCTGACGTTTCGAATCTTCAGTCCTTGAACGCGCCAGAAGGTCTCATCGGCATCATTGAGGGTGACATTCTCCAGTTCCAGGTTCCTCATCTCCCGGAAGAATTTCGGTGCTTCGATGATGGAATCCCGCATGGTCATATCATTACTATACCAGATGGCGGAACGGGAACCCACTTCGAAATAACAATTGGTGATGAGCGAGTGGTCAACATGCCACAACGGATACTTCCCGATGAAGTGACAGTGATCAACTTCTAGGTGGGAGCAGCACTTGATGCCCGACTCCCCTTCCGTGATGGTCACATTCTCCAACCGCGTATCATGAATGGCGAACAACGGACGTTCACCACCAAATTGTTGATCTTTTATCAATCTCTTCATTTTTTTCAGTCGTATCCATGTTATGTTTCGGGTACAAAGATACAAAAGAAAAACGAGAAAAACGAGAACAAGGACACGGCATTCCGCTCTTTTTTCGCATAAACAACGAAATTATAAGCACAAAAAATGTGAAAACTGATTAACTTTGAAATAGTTTTTATACTTTTGCATCAAATTAAGAAACAAAAATCAAAAGAAATTATAAAAATGGGTAAAGCAAATGTGAAGCCTGCTGAGGGAAAGCTTGGAATCCTCGTAGTGGGCTGTGGAGCAGTATCCACAACATTCATGACAGGTGTTCTGATGACTCGCAAAGGTTTGACGAAGCCTGTCGGTTCCATGACACAGTATGACAAGATCCGCATCGGCAAAGGCAACGATAAGAAATATGTGCCTTACAACGAGATCGTGTCTCTCGCCAAGCTCGACGACATCGTATTCGGTTGCTGGGATGTTTATCCCCAGAATGCTTATCAGGCAGCCATGTACGCTGAGGTCCTCAAGGAGAAGGATATCGAGCCCGTTCGTGACGAGCTGGAGAAGATTGTCCCCATGAAAGCTGCTTTTGACAAGAACTATGCCAAGCGACTAGACGGAGAGAACGTAAAACAGTGCAAGAACCGCTGGGACATGATGGAACAGGTTCGCGAAGACATCCGTTCCTTCAAGGAGAAGAACGGTTGTTCCCGTATCGTTGTACTGTGGGCAGCATCAACTGAGATCTATGTACCCGTTGACGAGAAGGTTCACTACAAGCTCGCCGACCTCGAGGCAGCCATGAAGGCTGACGACCGTGAGCATATCGCTCCGTCTATGTGCTATGCTTATGCTGCACTGGTTGAGGGTGCTCCTTTCATCATGGGTGCTCCTAACACCACGGTTGACTTCCCCGCTATGTGGGAGTTGGCAGAGAAGACAAAGATGCCTATTGCCGGTAAGGACTTCAAGACAGGTCAGACACTGGTAAAGAGCGGTTTCGCTCCGATTATCGGTACCCGTTGTCTGGGTCTGAGCGGCTGGTTCTCCACCAATATCTTAGGAAACCGCGACGGCCTGGTACTCGACGAGCCCGCCAACTTCCGTACAAAGGAAGTATCGAAGCTCTCTACACTCGAGACCATCCTGAAGCCAGATGTACAGCCCGACCTCTATGGTCATGGCAACGATGAGGATACACAGTACTATCATAAGGTACGTATCAACTACTACCCGCCGCGTAACGACAATAAGGAAGGTTGGGACAACATCGACATCTTCGGATGGATGGGCTATCCCATGCAGATCAAGATCAACTTCCTCTGTCGCGACAGTATCCTTGCTGCTCCGCTCTGTTTAGACCTCTGTCTGCTGAGCGACCTCGCAGCACGTGCCGGTCGTTATGGTACTCAGCGCTTCCTGAGCTTCTTCCTGAAGAGTCCGATGCACGACTACACCCAGGGTGAGGAAGCCGTCAACCACCTCTATCAGCAATACACCATGCTGAAGAATGCCATCCGCGAGATGGGCGGTTACGAGCCAGATGAAGAAATCGATTAAGAAACTGGAAAAATACAGAAGCAAAACAGCAGTGAGAATCTTACTCTCGCTGCTGTTTTTAACATTGGCGGCTTTGTTCGTCATTGTACTCCTCCCTTTGGTCCCATCCTCCGAGGAACAACTACAGGGAAGTATCGCCCGCTTGGAGTATGATACCTATTATGAGGTGAGCATCGATGGTCAGCCCGCTTTCTATATGAGCGACTATGATAACTGGACCACCTCCCGCCTCTCTACCGATGCCACTGACATCCCCAAGAACAGCAAGGTTGTTCACGGCACCTGGATCCGTCGCACCTTCACTCCTCTTTGTCGCGGAAGACTCTTAACCGAAGGCACCAATCCCAAACAGTGGGAGCAGACAGAGAATGCGAAGATCCGTGAGACGATGGAACAGCAACGCCCTGTCATCGAGCGCCGCATCTCTGTCCTCCAGAAAAGAATTGAGGAGTTGCAGTACTTCCTGCGGGTACATAATGTCAAGGACGAGGGTTACAACGACATTGCCGATTATGAATCATCCGCCAAGGCCGACTTGGAGCAGACGCAGAAGGTGCTGACCATCCTCTCTGATACCGGTCAGCTGGACAAGATGCGGGTGCGTTTCATACAGGAGTATTTCCTGTTGACCAACGATTCCATCATCAGCAGAAGGCGCTCGGCCTGTCATATCCTGGAGATGGATGTGGAACGGAAGACGTGTGTAGTGCAGACCCGTAAGCATAGAAGGACACGAGGGGCACGTGCTGTGTATGACAATGGACAGTCGGAGGCTTTCCGCCTGACTGCCGATTCCTTGTTACATCAGAATACCGATACGGTGAATGTGTTCCTGGCTATGAACGACAGTACCTATCATGGCGAAACCAACCGCCAATGGATTCCTGAAGGTCATGGTATTCTGAAAGATATTGAAGGCAGGACCTACGATGGTATGTGGCACGAAGGGAAGCGCAACGGCTTCGGTATCCTGTTAGATGCCGACGGCATGGTACGCATCGGTGAGTGGAAAGACAATATCTATCAAGGCGAGCGCCCCATCTACACCACCCAGCATATCTACGGCATTGATATCTCGCGCTACCAGCATGACATCGGAAAGAAGCAATACAGTATCGACTGGAGTAAGATACGCATCTCACATTTAGGATCGAAAAGCAATAAACGTATCACGGGAACCGTTGACTACCCCGTATCCTTCTGTTATATCAAGAGCACGGAAGGTACTACGATTACGAATAAATACTTCGTCAACGACTACAACAATGCCAGGAACCATGGTATCCGTTGTGGAGCCTATCATTTCTTTTCTACCCGTACCAGCGGTACGCAACAGGCCAACTATTTCATCAAGAACACCCTCTTCCATCCGGGCGACCTTCCCCCTGTGCTAGATGTGGAGCCCTCAGCTGCCCTCATCAAGGAGATGGGAGGAACAGAGGTGCTGCTGAACCGTATCCGTGTATGGATGAAAGCAGTGGAAAACCATCTGGGCGTGAAGCCGATCTTGTATGTCAGTCAGAACTTCATCAACAAATACCTGGCCGATGCCGATGACATCAAAGAGGAGTATCAGGTATGGATTGCCCGTTATGGGGAGTATAAGCCAGATGTAAAACTGGCCATCTGGCAGTTGAGCCCAGATGGCCATGTAAATGGTATTCACGGTGAAGTTGACATCAATATCTTCAACGGCTACCGCGACCGCTTCGACGAATTCTTGGAACGAAGCTGTATAAGATAATTCTCTTTTATTCCTCCGGAGCCTGATCGATCAGATCCATGAACTGGTCGAGTTTCGGCGTGATGATGATCTGGGTGCGACGGTTACGCTGCTTGCCCACATCGGTGTTATTGCTGGCCAGCGGGTTATACTCACCACGTCCACCTGCTGTCAAACGTTTCGGATCTACACCGTAGTTGTTCTGCAGATACTGTACCACGCTAGAGGCACGCAGACAAGAGAGGTCCCAGTTGTTACGGATATTCTCACGTGAGATGGGCACATTGTCGGTGTTACCCTCCACCAGTACGTCATAGTCCTTATAGTCCATGATAATCTTGGCAATCTTCGAGAGGGTCTCTGCGGCACGGTCGTTAATCTCATACGAGCCACTCTTATAGAGCATGTTATCAGCCAAAGAGATATAAACAACGCCCTTCAGCACCTGTACATCCACCTCCTTCAGCTCTTCCTTCGAGAGAGAGCGGGTGAGGTTATTGGTCAGCACCATGTTCAGCGAGTCGCTCTTCGACTTCAACTCGGTGAGATGACGGATATACTGATTACTCTCGTTGATCTGATCCACCAGTTTCTCGATAGAGACGTTGTTCTGATTCGCATTCGTCAGACTCTTATCCAGTGATCTCTGCAAGGCCACATAGGCCTTCTTCTGCTGGGCCAACTGCTCCTCCAAAGAGGTTACGCGGGCATTGGCGGCTGCCAACTGCTCCTTAGCCACCTGATAACTCGTGTTCAGCTCCTTGTTCTCGTTCTGCAGGTTCAGGTTGTCCAGTCGACAATTCTCCAAATCCTTCTTACTAGCACAGCTGCTGGCTAGGAATACCAGCGCCGTAGCTGTCATCCAAACAATACTTTTCTTCATTTCTTATTTCCTTTCTTTTACAATAAATTCTACATTAAAAAACTGTTTCGCACTGCAATTATAGTGCAAAATCACGAATAAAACGGCATAAACGCGAATATTGTTGCATATGTTTATGGAAATTTAACCACCACTTGTGGGTACTTATTGTATATTAACGTAAAGCAACGTAAGTATTCCCAGCTTGGGAATATATAGTTCCCACGTTGGGAATGAATTGTTCCCACGTTGGGAATAAAATCAAAAACCTTTGGCTTCGCCGAACTTACTTACGTTCGGAAAAGAAAAAAATGTGCTCACTTATCCGTACTTTGGCTGCGCCGAAAGTACTTTCGCTCGACAAAACAAAGAAAAACAAGTTTTCCTTTGGTTTTGTGCTCGCTTAATCGTACCTTTGCACCTAAATTATAATAATAAGGTATTACAATGATTCTTTTCTTTAAGACTCCGTCAGAGAGTGTGATAGCAACCGAGGTTGATCATCAGCTGGATCAACAGGAAATCAATGAGTTATGTTGGCTTTATGGAGATGCAAAACTGCTCGATGGCAGTGAACTGCAGGGTTTCTTTGTGGGACCGCGTCGTGAAATGATCACCCCGTGGAGTACCAATGCCGTGGAGATTACACAGAACATGAACCTGAAAGGGATCTCGCGTATCGAGGAGTATTTCCCTGTGGAGAGCAAGGATGCCGACCATGATCCGATGCTGCAGCGCATGTATGAAGGATTGAACCAGCGCATCTTCACTGTGAACATCGAACCGCAACCGATCAAGCATGTTGAGAACCTGGAAGAATACAACGAGACGGAAGGTCTGGCCTTAAGTCCGGAAGAGATTGAATACCTGCATAAGATTGAAAAGGAACTGAAGCGACCGCTTACCGACAGTGAGATCTTCGGCTTCGCCCAGATCAACTCTGAGCACTGCCGTCATAAGATCTTCGGCGGTACCTTCATCATCGACGGCGTTGAGAAGGAATCGAGCCTCTTCGCCATGATCAAGAAGACCACAGCAGAGAATCCGCACAAGATCTTATCTGCCTACAAGGATAATGTGGCTTTCTCTGAGGGTCCGGTTGTGGAGCAGTTTGCTCCAGCCGATCAGAGTACAGCCGACTGGTTCCGCATCAAGGAAATCGAGAGTGTGATCTCCCTGAAAGCCGAGACCCATAACTTCCCCACCACTGTAGAGCCGTTCAACGGTGCTTCTACCGGAACGGGCGGTGAGATCCGCGACCGTATGGGTGGCGGTGTAGGATCATGGCCGATTGCTGGAACAGCTGTTTATATGACCGCTTATCCGCGTCTTGACGACTCGGAAATTAAAAATGAAACATTAAATATTAAACGTGATTGGGAAGATATCTTGCCTGTTCGCGAGTGGCTGTATCAGACCCCCGAGCAGATTCTTATCAAGGCTTCGAACGGTGCTTCCGACTTCGGTAATAAGTTCGGTCAGCCGCTGATCTGCGGATCAGTGCTTACCTTTGAACATCAGGAAACTCCCTCAACGGATTCTCCCGCTCCCACCAAATATGCTTACGACAAGGTGATCATGCTTGCCGGTGGTGTGGGTTACGGTACCAAACGCGACTGTCTGAAGAAGGAACCGCAGAAAGGTAATAAGGTTGTGGTGGTAGGTGGTGATAACTATCGCATCGGACTGGGTGGCGGTAGTGTGTCATCAGTAGATACGGGTCGTTACAGCAACGGTATTGAGCTGAATGCTGTGCAGCGTGCGAACCCCGAGATGCAGAAACGTGCCTATAACCTGGTGCGTGCCTTGGTGGAAGAGGATAACAACCCCGTGGTGAGTATCCACGACCATGGTAGCGCCGGTCATCTGAACTGTCTCTCAGAGCTCGTGGAAGAGTGTGGTGGACGTATCGATATGACAAAACTGCCCATCGGTGACAAGACCCTTTCAGCCAAAGAGATTATCGCCAATGAGAGTCAGGAGCGTATGGGACTGCTCATCGACGAACAGCATATCGATCATGTACGACGCATCGCTGAGCGTGAACGTGCTCCGCTGTATGTGGTGGGTGAGACTACCGGAGATGCTCATTTCTCGTTCGTTCAGGGCGATGGCGTGAAGCCTTTCGACCTGGATGTGGCACAGATGTTCGGACATTCGCCCAAGACGGTGATGGTTGACAAGACCGTAGAGCGCAAATACAATGATGTGGAATACGCTCAAGAAAAACTGGATCAATACGTTGAGCGAGTGCTTCAACTGGAGGCCGTGGCCTGCAAGGACTGGCTCACCAATAAGGTTGACCGCTCTGTGACGGGAAAGATTGCCCGTCAGCAGTGTCAGGGTGAGATCCAGTTGCCATTGTCTGACTGTGGTGTGGTGGCCCTCGACTACCGTGGAGAGAAAGGTATTGCCACGGCATTAGGTCATGCCCCGCAGGTAGGACTGGCTTCGCCTGAGGCAGGTAGTGTGCTTTCCGTAGCCGAGGCGCTGACGAACATCGTGTGGGCTCCCCTGGACGAGGGATTGGAGAGCATCTCGCTGAGTGCTAACTGGATGTGGCCCTGTCGTTCTCAGGAAGGTGAAGACGCCCGTCTGTATGCTGCCGTGGAGGCATTGAGTGATTTCTG
>JBGUJY010000051.1:0-10445 GCA_045114185.1 Prevotella sp.
ATACTCATTGCCAACCACGTATCCACAGATAACGAGGACGCGATTTCCGTTGGTGCCTTCAGTCTCGATGACGCGTCCACCATTCACATTTTCCCAATCCCAAGTCTTACTCTGGTTGGTGATGCCGGCAGCCTTGCGGGCCAGAATCATTTTCTTCAGTTGGGGCTTGTAGTGCTTCCAGTGGGTAAGGAAGATGCAGGGAGTGCCTGGTAAGCCCAGAATGAGCGCATTGGCCGCCAGTACATTACTGCTGAGGCGGTTGTGATCACGATAGGTGTCATGGTTGTCAACGAACGTCACCGACCAGCGACGATATTTTCCCTCGCCAACGAGTCCTTTGTAGGCCAGTCCGTCCCAATTGCCATTGCCGAACACATCGTTGATGATGAATTTCAGAGGGAAATCGAAGGCAGCCGATTTACCATTACCATAGTCGTATTCTGCTGTCTTGTTGATCCACGCACTTGTGTTATCGTAGCCATCCCAAAACTCGCCCACAGAGAACGTTGGCTTGGCCGTAGCGTTGTACAGTCCTGTATAGTAGCCATCGTACCCTTTCACCATGTCGTAGCGGAATCCGGCATAGCCTAGGTCTTTGAGCAGGAAGTTGAGATACCATTTCACGTTCTGCTGAACATTCTCACTGGTATGATCCAGATCGCGGGTACCGTCGAAGTTATCTCCCGTATCTTCGTTACCTGTGGGCGTATAGCCGTTGTATTTAGCCTCGTCGTTACTACAGATGTCTGCCATCGACCAGGTGAGCGTATGCCCATCCCATGTTTCCACAGCGAAATCGCACCAACTTTCAACACCTGCTTTGTGATTGATAACCACATCCTCGATGATGCCCACATTCTTACTCTTGAACGTGTTGATCATGCTACGCAGTTCGGCCTCGGTTCCAAATGTACCGTTGTGGTCAAACCACCAGATAGGCATGTAACCCATTCCTTTACCTGATCCGCAGTTACCTGAATTGGGCACCCAGATTAGGTCGAATATCTGTGCCAGCTCATCTGCCTGCTGTTCAAGCTTGGTCCATTTCGTGTCAGAAAAAGAGTCCCAGTAAAACCCTTGCAGCATGACACCGCCATAGTTCTCAGGCCAGCAGCCCTGTGCCATGCTTAGCATGGAGAACAACATGGCTGCTATCGTAGTAATCAGTTTCTTTATATCCATTCTGTCCGTACTAATTGACCACCTTCTTGCCATTCACGATATAAACGCCCTTCGGCAGGTTCTTGAGTGAAACGCCCTTCGGCAGACGTACGCCTTGGATAGTGTAGATAGGTGCAGATGAGTTGCGGTTGATGTTGACATTCTCAATACCCGTAGTCACTACACCCTTCAAACCGTCCTTGTCATAGTAGCCACCATTCTGGAAGGGGAGGTCGGCCGTCTGTGGTGATCCCGCACTACTGAAGATGATCTTGGCAGGTTGGGTAGCTGATGAGTTCTTTTCCTTCGTGCCGTCCCATGTCCATTTCCACACGTCGTTGCCATTGTCGGCTGTTCCGATCTTCACGCAGTCCACGCCCGGCCAGTTCTGTCGTTGTGAGAAAGTGAAGTTATCTGACGGTGTATCAGACCATGCCCAGCAGGCAATGGTATTGGTCCAATTAACAGGAGCCTCGAAGAAGGCACACACCTCACCCTCGCTTATGGTACAGAAAGCAGGGATGACGAAATCCTCAGGATGATCCCCTCTCAGCGTATAGTTACGACTAATCACGCTTGTTACGCTATTGTTCACCAGTAATCCTACCTTCAGGATATAGTCACCTTCCTCAGAGAAAGAAAGTGATGTTCCGCTGTCCACCTTTGTACTTGCTGCCGTTGGCTCTGAGCCGTCGAGCGTATAGACCAGTTGTGCGTTGTCGTTCTCAGAAACTGCGATGAGTCGCACGTTGAAAGGTTCCTTATAGGTGCCTGAAACCTTATCCGTCCAAGCGATCTCTGCCTTCTTGGTAAGGTAGTATTTGTAATGATAGCCCGAGAGGATCTCCTGCCACTGAGTGTTGGGTTGGTAGCCATCAGTATTGCTTCCCACCACCACGATCAGTCGGTTCTCATCGTTCGTCTTGATCAGGTTGGCAAAATACTCCTTTGCGCTACGCATATTTGAGTAGGTGCTCGTATTGGTGATGCCTGCCACCTTACGCGCTTCAATCATTGCCTTGATCTCCTGCTTGTAGCTCTTCCAGTGCGTCATGAACACACAGGGCGTACCTGGCATAGCCAGCAGGAAAGCATTACCGGCCAGGGTATCCCTCTTGATAGGATCCTGTTCGGCATTTGAACGTTTCTCCGTATCGTGGTTCTCGATGAAGGTCACGGCATACTGGCGATAGGAAGCATCAGCCATGACACTGGTATTCGCCAGTTTCCTCCAATCGTTGCCATTGATGGCATCACGCACGGTATAGCGGAAGGGGAAGTCGAAGACCGCACTCTGTATCTTACCGTCGTATTTAGTGGCATCTACCCATTTCTTGCAGTTGGTGGCATTACCATCCCAGAACTCTCCCACAGAGTAGGTGGGGTTACTGGCGTTGTTGTATATGCCGAAATACTTAGCGGGGAAGCCTTTTGCCACATCGTAACGGAAACCTGCATAGCCGAACTCATCACTGAGAAGCATACCAAGGTAAGCTTTGACGTTGTTCTGTACGTTCTCGCTGGCATGGTCAAGGTCACGCATGCCACCCCAGCCCTCACACTTACCGCCATACACCTCACTAATTCCTTCGGTGTTGGAACTAAGGCTATAACCATTCTTGTCGGCCCACTCTTTCGTCTTCCCGTCATCATCGTCAGCCACGATGTCGGTAGATTTCAGCTCGTAGGTCACTCCATTATAGGTTTCTCTGGGGAAGTCCACCCAGTTGCTGACATTACTACGATGGTTGATGACGATATCTGCAATGGTTCCCAATCCTTTACCTTTGAAAGTCTTTATCATCGAAACGAGTTGTTCCTTCGTTCCAAAAGAAGAATTGTAGTTGGAAAACCAGTAAAGGGGATCATAACCCATCGAGGTGGAATTGGCTGCTTTAGCGCTCTGCGGAATCCATATCAGACTGAACGTGCTGGCCAGCTCATCAGCCTGCCTCTCCAGCAGTGCCCACTGCGTATCATCGAACGAGTCCCAGTAGAACCCTTGCAACATCACGCCACCGTAGTTCTGTGGCCATCCCTGGGCGAAGGCACTGTTCGTACCCAGCCAAATCGCCAATAAGGCGAGTGCGTATCTGATCTTCGTTTTCATCGTTTATTATTTTAAGATAATATATTCAAAAGGTTTAAGAATGATTTCCTTGTCAAGAACGAGACTCATTCCGTTGGTCAAACTCATACCCTTATATCCGTTCCAATCGGCAGGGGTGGTCATCTTCTTCTCAGCGTTTCGTACGTTTACTGCTACGAGGATACGTTCCTTATCGTTATTACGCTCAAAGAGCAGGATGTCATCATCGGGGAAGGGAACAATATTTCCGTTGCGGATAACCTCCTGATCGTTGATGACCTTGATAAGCGTAGCATATTCCTGATAGAGCTCGGGATTCGCGTTCCAGTCAACAGCCACATATTTGAAGAAGTTGATAGGCTCAGGATAACCCACTTCCTGAGAGCCGTAAATCAAAGGACAGCCATGGAGGAAGACCGTAGCCACATAAGCAGCCATGGATCCCCGCAGGTTAGTGAACTGTACGGGTGGTGTCACCTCTGTGCTATGGTCGTGGTTGGTGGTAAAGCGCATTTTCCGTTTGCCGTCAGGAATACTGTCATATTCCTTCTTGTCGGCCTCAAAGAGCATGGATGCAGGTTTCTCCTTGCAGAACACCTGTACGAGCGAGTCTTTGAAATCCCAACCGTAGTTCATGTCGAACCCAGCCGTGAAGTTATCGCTACGCTTTCCTTCTGCGAGCATGAGGATGTCACGCCCCTCTGCAGCAGAACGCAACTGGTCGATGGCATCTTTCCAGAAGTCGGCTGGAACACCGTCAGCCACATCGCAACGGAAACCGTCAATGCCTACCTCTGTAATCCAGAACTTCATGGCATCAATCATTGCAGCCCGCATATCCTGATTGTCATAGTTCAGGTCGGCCACGTCATACCAGTCCCAAGGACGCGGATGGATAATCGTATCGGCTTTCTCATCATGGGTGTACCAGTCTGGATGTTCTTTTACCCACGGATGATCCCATGCTGTGTGGTTAGCTACCCAGTCGAGAATGATACCCATACCATGCTCATGACAAACTTGTGCAAGGTGCTTGAAGTCGTCAATGGTGCCGAATTCAGGAGCAACGGCTTTATAATCGCTGATGCAATAGGGGGAGTTCTTGCCTTTCTCTATACCGATGGGGTAGATGGGCATCACCCACATGACGTTCACACCCAGATTGCGGATGGAGTCAATACGGTCGGCCACAGCATTCAGTGAGTTCTCCGGAGCAAACACGCGAGGATTCACCTGATACATAGCCACATCGCTTACTGCCGGCATCTTGAAAGATTCCTGCTTCGAATCAGTTGAAGGCTTACACGCCACAAGAATAGCAATGATGCCAAAAAAGTACAATAGTTTTTTCATGAAGATAATAATTGTTATAGGTTTTCTTTTTGCAAAGATAAACATTTTTTGCATGGGTTGTATGCCTTGTCACTATTTTTCTTTGCGTTAATGATGCAAACGGTTGCATTTTCTTCACAATTAACCCCTTTGAGCACTAAAAGAAAGAATAAAAAGGATGGCCGATTTCTGTTATTTGCTGCATTTTTTAGAGCATGATTTGTGGATGCATAATAGAAGTAACGTATTGTTCCCAACGTGGGAACACATTATTCCCAGCGTGGGAACAAATCATTCCCAACGTGGGAACATTTACGAAACTGCTCCATAGGCATCCTAAAACCATACAATCCTTAGAAATGATATAGCGTTTTGGGAGGTGTAAATACAATTCGGATGATATTTGATACATTGCGGATAGTAAAAGTTAAAAATAATTATATGGGTATCAAATAAAAAGCAATGACAAAATGTGTACTCACTTTTTTCATTACCTTTGTAAGGAAAACCAAAGATATATTATGAGTAAATTACGTGCGATACTGATCTGGGTGATATTGACACCATTTCTTTCTTGTTCAGTTTCTGGATATTTCTTCCGTACCGTTGATGTCAAAAACGGTCTGGCAGACAACTTTGTGAGGGATATTGTGCGTGATAGCTACGGCTATGTCTGGTTTTCTAGCATCAACGGACTGAGTCGTTACGACGGTTACCGCTTCAATAATTATATGCCACAAGAGTTTGGCGGTCGTAACAACGATGTGACCATGGTGAGAGAGACAGCCGACAAGACCCTTTGGATGGCTTGTTCAGGTGAATTATATACGTACGTACGAGCTGAGGATTCCTGGAAGAAAGACGGTAACGACCAGCTGGCTGCCCTCGGAATGAAAGGAACGATGAAGGTATTCTATGTGGACGAAAAACATAACCTGTGGGTGGCCACCGATGCTGGGTTATTCCATTACGACTATTCCATAAAGAAGCTCTATGACGTGGTTAATTACAGTAAGTCACCAGTTTCCCATATCGTCTCGAAAAACGGCACCACGGTGGTGGTTACAGCCGACAATAAAATCTACGAGGTGGCAGAGAACGGGAATCGTCTTACCTTTATCACCCAGGCTCCCACATTGACATACAGTCGTGACAGTCGTGTGTTCCTTGACAGTAGGATGAACCTATGGTTTTACGACTCGCATTCGTTGGCAGGCACGCAAGAGCTTTACTCGTTGAAAACCCGACAGTGGCAGCATTTGTCGGAACTGGCGCAGTTGGGTAGTGCATTTGTGAATGCCATTGCTGAGGACAACGAAGGAAATCTATGGGTGGGAACAGATAATGCAGGTATTCATGTTTTTGCCTATCAGGACAAGACATTTGGCCTGAATAAGGTGATGAGCATGAAAGCGTTCAAGTCACGAAGCAGTCATGTGTTCTGCTTCTATCTTGATGACAACAATACCATGTGGGTAGGCTCGGCCAAGTTAGGTGCGGCCTTTGCTGACATGAGCAACCCCACCTTTAATCTTGTTTCCACAGGCGATCATGAAGATGTGAGCGCTTTGGTGCAAGACCGCAAGGGGAATCTATGGATTGGCTTCGACGGAGAAGGTATCGTGACCAAGACAGCCGCTGGCGGGGAAACGCATTACTCAGCCTTGCGGGGACAGTTGCCCTCGGACATCATCACCTCCCTTCTTCTTCGTCCCGACGGCTCGTTGCTTGCAGGTACCTACGGAGGAGGTATTGCCAAGTACAACGGATCGGCCTTCACACCTATTTATACGGATAATCCCAATCTGAAATATGTCAAGGCGATGGCAGTTGATACCCGTGAGAATCTTTGGGTAGCAACCGTTGACAGGGGCGTGGTGCGAATCACTCCGCAGGGAAAGATAGTGAACTTCACTACCGAGAACTCATCCCTGTTGTCGAACGGAACACTCTGTCTGGCCTGCGACTCGTTGCAAGGCATGATGTATATAGGAACATCGATGGGTGTGTCGGTATATGACTGCAACAAAGAGCAGTTCATCCAACCGGAGCAGTTAGCTGATCTGAAAGGTTCTTATGTGTCATCGCTGATGGTTGACCATCGCAGTGTCTTATGGATCGGCTGCAGAGACGGTCTTCGGGTATATACCCGAAGCGGTGCATTGTATCACCTGACCACCGAAAACGGTATGTCGCACAATGCCGTCAGGGCCATGACGATGGCTACCGACAAGATTACCGGAGTCGATGGAGGAAGTTGTGTATGGGTTAGTACGGATAACGGTCTGACATGCATCACCATCCACCTTGATGAAAATAGGAAGGCTACCTATAAGTGTTATCCATTCCTGGATTCCGACGGACTGCAAAACGTGGTGTTCTCCAATAATGCCGCTCTGACCACCGCCGACGGAACGGTCTTGCTGGGCTGTTTCACAGGTTATCTCAGCGTTCCACAGGAGGGCATAACCATCCACTATCCCAGACTGATGACGCAGTTTACGGAGTGCAGGGTGAACAGGAAAGAGGTCCCGCTGTCGCAAACCAACTTCACTGTTCATTACAACGACCCGTTCAGCATCTCCGTGTCGGCTATGGTTCCGGCACTTAATCAGAAGATCAAGTATCTCTATCGTTTCGAGGACGAAGAGGAATGGGCAAGAGCACCGGGAAGTACGCTCTACTTTGCGTCGCTAAGACCTGGAAATCATGTACTGCAGGTAAAGGCGGTGCTACCTGATATGACAGAAAGTGAGATTGCCGAGCTGCCTATTAAGGTGTTGCCGCCCCTGTGGCAGTCGAAACCCGCCCTGCTCTTCTACCTGTTGCTTCTGCTGGGCGCCGTCTATCTGGTATATAGGGCCTTGTCGTACAGACAACGACGAGAGATTGCCATGAAGCAGATGGAGATTAACCTGAAGAAGTATGATATGGAGGAACAGAAGATTCGGTTCTTTACCAATATCAGTCATGACCTCAAGACACCATTGACGTTGGTGGTTGCCCCGTTGGAGAAGATACGCGAAGCCAGTCTGCCGGCACCGATCCGCACTGAGCTGGATGTGGCCTGGCGAAATGCCCGTCAGCTCTATGATCTGGTGTTGGAACTGTTGGACTTCCGTCGACTGGATGTGGGGATGGAGAAGCTGAACCTCAAGCATGGTGACATCGTGGGATTCGTCAGACAGACCGTTCAGGGCTTTGCTTATTACGTAATGCGCAAGCAGATCAAGTTGCAGATGCAGTTGCCGCAAGAGTCGGTGGAGATTGATTTCGACGAGAACAAGATGCGACGCATCATCACCAACCTCCTGTCGAATGCCTACAAATATAATATTGACAACGGTTCTGTAACCGTTACCCTCACCACTACCTCTGATACCACTCCTTCATTGGTTCTCAGTGTGGCCGATACGGGTATTGGTGTAAACGATAAACAACATATCTTCGACCGCTTCATCCAGGAGACACACGGACAGGAGCAAGAGGGTAGCGGACTGGGTCTGCATATCGTGAAGCAATATGTGGATATGATGGGTGGCAGCATCGATGTGACAGACAACAAACCGCGAGGAACCATCTTCACGGTAACATTGCCGATTACAGAATCTGCCGAGACGATGATAGAGGACATTACCGACGCTGATACATCATTCCTGACGGAGACTGTTGCCATCGAGAAGGCCTCTTCTAAACCCATCGTGCTGGTGGTTGATGACAATGAGGATGCGCGGTTGTTCCTGCAACGCAGTCTGGATGATGAGTACCATGTGCTCGTAGCCGCAAACGGTAAAGAGGCACTCGACCAGCTGGCCAAGACAGATGATGTGAGTATCGTGATCTGCGACGTGATGATGCCTGTGATGGATGGTATCACGTTCTTCCGTAAAGTGAAGAGCGACATCCGTTATTCACACATCCCCGTAGTGTTGCTGACAGCCAAGAGCAATGAGGAGAATATCGTTGCAGGACTGGAAGAGGGTGTGGCGGATTATATCACCAAACCTTTCAGTTTGGCGGTGCTTCGGTTACGTATCCGCAAGATCCTGGAGTGGACACAAAACGTACACAGCCAGGTGGCCACAGGAATAGAGATCAAGCCTAGCGAGATTACCGTGAGCTCATTAGACGAGGAGCTGATCAGTAATATCATTTCCCAGATTGAAGCGAACATACAGGATACAGAATACTCGGTTTCCCAGTTGAGTGCAGCGGTGGGCATGACACGCGGTCATCTGTACAAGAAACTCATGGCCATCACGGGTAAGTCGCCTGTGGAGTTCATCCGAATCATCAAGATGAAACGCGGTAAGAGTCTGCTCGACCAAGGTAAGACCAATATCTCTGAGGTGGCAGACATGGTGGGCTTCTCTGCCAAGATGTTCGCCCATTATTTCAAGATGATGTATGGCAGTACACCGTCGGAGTACTTAAAAAAACGCAAATAACAGATACAACCATAACTTATGACAAACAAGAATCATCAAAGAATCCTGTTCACGGTAGCGGTCGCTCTCGTCGCTACGATACAGGTGGTAGCCCAACCTATTACTGCGGGGAAATATCCTACGCGCTTGTTGGGTAATGAGCAGCAGATTGAGTCCATCATCAAGAGCATGACCCTCGAAGAGAAGATCGAGATGCTTCACGGCAAGAACATGTTCTCCTCGGCAGGCATCCCGCGATTAGGCATTGCGGATGTGGAATATGCCGACGGTCCTTTCGGTATTCGCGAGGAAATGGAGCCTCACTCATGGAACTCCGCCCACCTGACCACCGACTCTGCCACCTTCTTCCCCACGGGCTCGGCCTTGGCTGCCACATGGAGCACCGACTGTGCTTATGCCTACGGACGAGGGATGAGTCGTGAGGCCCGTATGCGTGGAAAGGATATGATTCTGGGTCCTGCCATCAATATCCAGCGTATCCCCACAGGAGGACGCACCTACGAATACTTGAGCGAGGATCCCTTGCTCAGCGGTGCCTTGGCTGTGGCCTATACAAAAGGTTCGCAGGAGGATGGAACAGCCGTGTGCTTGAAGCACTATGCCCTGAACAACCAGGAGGATTACCGCGGTTTCGTGGATGTGCATATCTCTGATAGGGCGATGCACGAGATCTATCTACGACCCTTTGAGATGGCTGTTCGCGAGGCGGATGCCTGGGGTGTGATGGCTGCCTATAACAAAGTGAACGGACGGTGGTGTTCAGAGAACGAGAAACTGCTCAATACCATCCTCCGTCAGCAGTGGGGATTCCCGGGAATGGTGATTAGCGATTGGGGTGGCGTACACTCTACAGTGGATGCTGTTACGTCGGGTATGAACGTAGAAATGCCCGGCAGTCGTTTCATGGGTAAGGCCCTGCTCGATTCCGTGATGGCGGAAAAGGTGAGCGAGGAGGTGATTAACCAACGTGTCAGGGAGATTCTCCGCGTAAGATTCACGGTAAAGCCTATCGCCAAGGAAGAGGCAAACCGTCGTCCAGTAGGCAATGCCGAGGAGATGCAGGTAGCTTTAGAGGTGGCCCGCCGCTCCATCGTGCTGCTGAAGAACGAGAACTTATTACCCATCAATACCAAACGTACCAAGCATATTGCTGTCATCGGTGAGAATGCAGTTACCAAGATGGCCTTGGGCGGTGTGGGTGCAGGTGTAAAGACCCGCAAGGAGATCACTCCGTTGGAAGGACTGCAGGAAGTTTTGGGCAAAGAGGTGAAGATTACCTATGCGCCTGGCTACAAGAGTTTCAGTCGTGGCGGTCGTGACAGACGACAGACTCCTCAGCAGGGAGCAGATCAGGAACTGCTTGCTCAGGCTGTGGAAGTAGCCCAACAAGCCGACCTCGTCATCTTCTTTGCAGG
>JBGUJY010000052.1:0-10611 GCA_045114185.1 Prevotella sp.
GAGAAGTTAAGCCCGTCATCGCCGATGGTACTGCAATGCAATGCGGGAGAGTAGGTAGCCGCCTTCTTTCACTGGAGAGGTTTCCCGGAACAGGGAAGTCTCTCCTTTTTTTATGTCCTTCCCCAAGCAAACTCTTTCATCTCTCATCCTTCATTATTCCCTCTCATTTCGGTCTAGAATCGTGCTAAAATGAAAGATTTTGTACGAAATACTTTGTCGTTTGGAAAAAATAGTGTTACTTTGCAAGAGGAAAAGATTTTATTCATTAATTAATTCAGAAAAAATATGAAGAAAGTATTAGTTGCAATCGTTGCACTGTTCTGCTCAGTGAGCAGTTTTGCACAGTACAGCAGTGGCGGTTTCTCGCTCGACGAAGAGAACCTGTATTGGGGTGTTCGTTTTGGTTTGACAAGTGCCACGCTGGGTGGTGATCTTGACCTGGGCGCAAAGACAGGTATGACACTCGCTGGTGTAGTTGGTCTGCGTGCTTCAGACAGTACCCCTGTGTTCATTGAGAGTGGTCTCTATTATACAGAGCGCGGTGCGAAAGATGGTAAATTCCGTGTTGGTTACAACAACCTGGAAGTTCCCCTCTTGGTGAAATATGGTATCAAAGCTACCGATGAAATCGCCGTTTTGCCATTCTTCGGTCCGTATTTCTCATATGCATTCAATGGTAAGACAAAGCAAGTTGAACTTGACGGAACAAAGAGTGTAGGTACCTTTGATGAGAAGAGAGCCTTCACTGGTGGTTTGAAGCGTGCCAATATGGGCTTCAAGTTAGGTTGCGGTGCAGAGTACAACAAGATCTATCTGGAATTGGGTTACCAGTTTGGTATCACTAACGTCTGCAAGAATGACGATCTTTCAGCTCACAGCAACGCACTGTTCGTGAACTTCGGTGTAAACTTCTAATAGAAGATTTCTTCCTTATAACCGCATCAGAAACAGTTTCCCTAAGATCATTTAGATCTATTGAAAGGAACTGTATCTGATACGGTTTTTTATTGAATAATATATAGTTAGGCAATAACCAGCCAGAAGATGCGTTTATATAACATGCATTGGACCGACCAGATTCGCAGGGTAAAGATCCTGCTTGTCATTGCTGCCGTTATTATCGCGGTGGCAAGTTTGGTTGTGTCGCATTTTCTGGTACGTGACTTAGCCATCGAAGAGCGTAACAAGATGGAGGTGTGGGCAGAGGCGATGCGTACATTGAGCCAGCCCGAAGAGAATGTGGATCTGAACCTCGTCTTGAAGGTGATCGAGGGGAACAACACCATTCCTGTTGTTGTCCTTGACGCAGAGGATCAAGTCCAGACCTTCCGTAACATCAAGTTGAAAAGAACCCATGCCGAGGATAGCATCCAGCAGGCTTTAGCCATGGCGCAACGGATGAAGAACTCGGGCAGAAGTATTCGTATCGCCCTTGATGATGCCAATGAATCCAATGATTACATCGATGTCTGTTACGACGAATCCCTGATGATCAAGCGCTTGAACCTGTACCCTTATGTACAGTTGGGCATCGTGATGATCTTCGTGGTGGTGGCCATCTTTGCTCTGCTTACCTCCAAGAGAGCAGAACAGAACAAGGTATGGGTGGGTCTTTCCAAGGAGACGGCCCATCAGTTGGGCACACCAATCAGTAGTCTGATGGCCTGGACCGAGATCCTGAAGGAAACCTATCCCGATGATGCGTTACTGCCGGAGATGGATAAGGATGTCAAGCGTCTGCAGTTGATTGCCGAGCGTTTCTCCAAGATCGGTTCTTTGCCCGAGCCCGTTCCTTCCAGCTTGAATGAGGTTATGATGCACGTCATCGACTATATGGATCGTCGTACCTCCCAAAAGGTGCGTATGATCCGTTCCTTCCCAGATCATGATGTCATTGTCACCATCAATGCATCCCTATTCGAATGGGTTATTGAGAATCTCTGCAAGAATGCGGTAGATGCGATGGAAGGAGAAGGACAGATCACCTTAACCGTACAAGAAGAAACCGACAAGGTAGTGATAGAGGTATCAGATACTGGTAAGGGAATCCGCAAGAAGGACATTGCCAACGTCTTCAAGCCAGGGTTCACCACCAAGAAGCGCGGTTGGGGATTAGGTCTTTCTTTGGCCAAACGAATCGTTGAAGAATACCACAAAGGCAAGATCTTTGTGAAGAGTTCAGAAGTGGGCAAGGGCACCACTTTCCGGATAGAGCTCAGGAAGTAAGTTTAGGTAAAGATCAACCGCAGAAAAACCGTTATCAATTATTAAAACAGGGAAGGCTGTGAAGAAACTGTACTTCCCGTTGAGAGAATACATGGTGAGACAAAAAACCATGCAAAGGGTTTTCAATGCATTGAAATTCAGGAGATTAGATCACGCGAGGCGCTTGTGGAATACACTTCGGCGTTCTGATAAAGTGAGGGGGATGAGGGGGTTGAGGGTGTACTTTTATAAACATTATATATTTTCGCACACGAAAGACTATATTTTCTATAAAGTTATAAAAATAGCCCCCTCAACCCCCTCATCCCCCTCACATCTCTCGCTTTATTCCCCTCCCATCATAGGAGGGGGACAGGGGTGGGGTCTATAGTAACTAGCCTACTTTCGTGTTCCAACCAGCCTTATAACACCTCCCAACTAGCCTAGTTTCACCCCGTAACCAGCCTTCTAACGTATCGTTATAAGCCTTATAACAATTTACTCCCAACTATTAATAATTGTGATGCGATTTCTTTTGGATGTTATTGCACATTACCACGAATGAGTGTGCAATATCGTGTTCTCTTTGTGGCTGATTTACAAGTAAAAGCATAAAAAAAGTAAATCTTTCTATTCTAAATCGAAAAAGTTTTGTACCTTTGCAACCCAAATATGCTTTGAAATGTGCAGTTTAGAGTCTTTTAAGATAGATCTGAAAGGGTTGAAAGAGGACGTGACAGTCTTGGAATATAACCTTGATGAGCAGTTTTTTAAGGCGATGGACAGCGCGGAAGTGAACGGTGGAGACGTGCAAGTGTCAGTGTCTATACGCAAGGCTACTGGCTATTTTGAGCTTCATCTTCATGTTCGTGGCACAGTAGCTGTTCCTTGTAATCTTTGTTTAGACGACATGGACCAGCCGGTCGAGGCGGATCACCGTCTCGTAGCAAAGTTTGGAGCAGAAAACTCAGAGGAAGACGATGTCGTGACAGTGGATGAGGACGAAGGAATACTCGATCTGTCATGGCTTGTCTATGAGTTGATAGTATTGGCTATCCCCATCAGGCATGTACATGCACCTGGCAAGTGCAATGCAGCTATGATGCATGCTCTGGAAGAGCACTCAACTGACCGAAGCAGTGATGAGGAGTCCAACCAGTCTATTGACCCCCGATGGGAGAAATTAAAGAATTTAAAAATTTAAGAATTAAAAAGTTATAGAATTATGGCACATCCTAAAAGAAGACAGTCAAAGACTCGTACAGCTAAGAGAAGAACTCATGACAAGGCAGTAGCTCCCACATTGGCAATTTGTCCTAACTGCGGTGCTTATCATATCTATCACACCGTATGTCCGACTTGTGGCTACTATCGCGGCAAGATCGCAATTGTAATGGATGAAGTAGCTGAATAATGGAAAAAATCAACGCAATAATCACTGGCGTAGGTGGATACGTTCCCGATTACGTTCTGAATAACGACGAACTTTCGCGGATGGTTGATACCAACGACGAGTGGATTATGACGCGTGTAGGCATCAAAGAACGCCGAATTCTTAACGAAGAAGGTCTGGGTACCAGCTATATGGCCCGCAAGGCTGCCAAGCAGCTGTTGCAGAAGACAGGCGTGGATCCAGATACCATTGATGCACTGATCGTTGCTACTTCCTCGGCAGACTACAAGTTCCCCTCAACCGCCAGCATCGTGCTGGGTAAGCTCGGGTTGAAGAATGCTTTTGCGTTTGACTACTGGGGAGCCTGCTGCGGTTTCTTGTTTGCCCTCGATGTGGCAGCCTCGATGATTCAATGCGGCCGTTACAAGAAAATCATCTTGATCGGTGCTGATAAGATGTCGTCGATGGTTGACTACATGGATAGGCAGACTTGTCCGCTCTTTGGAGATGGAGCAGCTGCAGTCTTGCTGGAAGCTTCGACAGAGCAGAACATCGGCGTGATGGACAGCTATCTTCGGGCAGATGGGAAAGGTCTTCCCTTCCTGCACATGAAGGCTGGTGGCAGTGTCTGTCCTCCTAGTCATTTCACCGTGGATCATCGTCTGCACTACCTCTACCAAGAGGGTCGGACGGTTTTCCGCTATGCTGTGACAAGCATGAGCGACGACTGTGCGCTGATAGCTGAACGCAATGGTCTGAATAAGGACAATATCCGTTTCGTTGTTCCTCATCAAGCCAACATTCGTATTATCGAAGCCGTGGCAAAACGCTTGGAACTGACGATGGACAAGGTGCTGGTGAACATTGAGCATTTCGGTAACACAAGTGCTGCATCCATACCACTCGCTCTTTGGGAGAATGAAAGTTTACTAAAGAAAGGCGACAATCTGGTCTTAACAGCCTTCGGTGCTGGCTTCGTTCATGGTGCCAGCTATCTGAAATGGGCTTACGACAGTAGTGAAAAGTGAAGCGTTAAAGTAAAGAATAATGCATAAGGCAGGATTTGTCAATATCGTTGGCAATCCCAACGTAGGTAAAAGTACGCTCATGAACCAGTTGGTTGGTGAGCGTATTTCAATTGCGACGTTTAAGGCGCAAACGACTCGTCATCGTATCATGGGTATCGTGAATACCGATGATATGCAGATCGTGTTCAGTGATACGCCTGGTGTTCTGAAGCCCAATTACAAGCTTCAGGAGTCGATGCTTGCCTTTTCGGAAAGTGCATTGGCTGATGCCGATGTGCTGCTCTACGTGACCGACGTGGTGGAGAATCCGGAAAAGAACATGGAGTTCTTGGAGAAGGTGCAGAAGATGAAGATTCCCGTGATCCTGCTGATCAATAAGATTGATGAGCTGGGCAACCAGGCTGGCGAAACGGGTAATAAGAAGGCGGGTTCTACTAGTAGCCAAGCATTGCTGAACAGCTTGGTGGAGAAGTGGCACTCGTTGTTGCCCAATGCGGAAATCCTTCCCATTTCGGCCAAGAACAAGTTCGGCGTGGATGTGCTCCTGAAGCGCATTCAGGAGTTGCTGCCTGAGAGTCCTGCTTATTTCGATAAAGACCAGCTCACGGATAAACCAGCGCGGTTCTTTGTCTCGGAGATCATCCGCGAGAAGATCCTGCTGTACTACGACAAAGAGATACCCTATTCTGTGGAGGTGAGCGTGGAGAGCTTCAAGGAAACCGAGAAGAACATCCACATCCGTGCCATCATCTATGTGGAACGCGACTCGCAGAAGGGAATCATCATCGGTCATCAAGGCATTGCCCTGAAAAAGGTTGGTGCTGAATCCCGCAAGGCGTTGGAGCGCTTCTTCGGTAAACCGATATTCTTGGAAACCTTTGTAAAGGTGGATAAAGACTGGCGCTCATCGCAGCGTGAACTCAATCATTTCGGATATAATCCTGATTGATGCATTTTGTTTACACTCAAAAAGTATTATTATGGCATTAGTAGCAATCGTAGGACGCCCGAACGTGGGTAAGAGTACGCTTTTTAACCGCTTAACCAAGAGTCGCCGCGCTATTGTTAGCGAGGAGGCTGGCACCACACGCGACCGTCAGTATGGCAAGTGCGAGTGGAATGGTAAGGAGTTTTCCGTAGTGGATACTGGCGGATGGGTTGTGAACTCTGACGATATCTTTGAGGAGGAGATCCGGAAGCAGGTAATGGTTGCCACAGAAGAAGCCGATATGGTGTTGTTCCTTGTGGATGCCCAGAACGGTCTGACCGACTGGGATGAGGACGTGGCTGCTATCTTGCGCCGTTCCAAGCTCCCTGTAATCCTGGTCGTGAACAAGGTTGACAACAACAACCAGTATTACGATTCCTATGAGTTCTACAAGTTAGGACTGGGTGATCCGCAGTGTATCAGTTCTGCTTCGGGAAGCGGTACAGGTGACTTGCTTGACATGGTATTGGAGAAGCTTCAGGGTGTAAAAGACGAGACGGATATTGAAGATGGTATCCCCCGCTTTGCCGTGGTAGGTCGTCCGAACGTGGGTAAGAGCAGTATCATCAATGCCTTTATCGGTGAGGATCGTCATATCGTGACAGACATCGCAGGAACCACTCGTGACAGTATCTATACCCGTTACGACAAGTTCGGCTTTGATTTTTATCTGGTAGATACCGCAGGTATCCGCAGGAAGAACAAGGTGTCGGAAGACCTGGAGTTCTACAGTGTGATGCGTTCTATCCGTGCCATCGAGAACAGTGATGTGTGTATCCTGATGATTGATGCCACCCGTGGTATTGAGACACAGGATATGAACATCTTCCAGCTGATTCAGAAGAACCATAAATCATTGGTGGTTGTGGTGAACAAGTGGGATCTGGTGGAAGATAAGAGTCAGATAGCCGTGAAGTTCTTCGAAGAGGCTATTCGTAAACGTATGGCCCCGTTCACGGATTTCCCCATCGTATTCGCCTCTGCTATAACCAAACAGCGTATCTTCAAGGTGCTGGAAACGGCTAAGCAGGTATATCTGAATAGAAAGGTGAAGATCGGAACGACAAAGCTCAATGAGGTGATGCTACCTCTTATCGAGGCTACACCGCCGCCATCCATCAAGGGCAAGTACATCAAGATCAAGTATTGTTCGCAGATTCCTGACACGCAGATTCCTTCTTTCGTGTTCTATGCAAATCTGCCACAGTATATCAAAGAGCCTTATAAGCGTTTCCTGGAGAACAAGATCCGTGAGAACTGGGAACTCACAGGCTCACCCATCAATATTTTCATCAGACAGAAATAATCCATGCGCAAACTCATCGTCATCACCACCTGCTTCATTCTTGCAGCGGTCATTTCCTGTTCGCGCGACAAGAAGGTTGATTTTGCAGCAGCTCATGCGGCGAAAGGCTACTATGATCTGTTGATCAAGGAGAAATACGATGAGTTTGTGAATGGAATGAATACCCCTGAACAGATTCCCGACGGTTACCGTCAGCAGTTGGTGGACAACGTGCGGATGTTCGTGGGGGAACAGAACCAGGAACATGGCGGCATCCGTGAGGTGCGGGTTGTAAACTGTGTGAACGACAGCGTACAACCTACAGCCAATGCCTTCCTCATGCTTTGCTTCGGCGACAGCACCATTGAAGAGGTGGTAGTACCGATGGTCAAGCATGAGGGGAAATGGCTGATGAAATAACTTATTAGTTGAGTTCCACGATCAGTGTTTGTCTGGGGCTGAGTGTCACGTTCTGAGAGAGGTTGATCTTCTTACTAGTAATCACATCCGTGGCTTGCTTATTCTTCCCAATTACTTCTTGATAACGGGCTACCTCGAGGGTGCCTGACTGCTTTTTGCCATTGATGATGGTCAGCACAGTGTGTCCGCGATGCTGACGGGCAATGACATATACACCCTTGTAGGGGATGAACTGTGTCATGCTACCTTTGATAATTGCCTCGTTACCCTGGCGCCAGTGAAGCAGTCGGGAGAGCCAGTTGAACATCGCATTCTCTTCTTGTGTGCGTCCTTCTGCCGTGAAGGCGTTATGGGTATCACCGGGAAAACCACCGGGGAAGTCCTTGCGCACATTTCCATCCGTCACCTCTTTCGTTCCGTTCATCAGAACCTCCGTACCATAGTAAAGCTGGGGGATGCGTTTCACAGTGAGCAACAGGGCCAAAGCCTGTTTCAGTGCCAGCGTATCCTTTCCGTTTCCGAGGAAGCGGTCTGTGTCATGGTTCTCGATGAAGGCCATCACACTGGAGGGGTTCTGATAGAGGTAATCGTAGCAGAACGAGTTATAGAGGCGGTTCATACCGTGCCACCAGTCGTCTGTATCCTCGTTCTTCGCCATACTAAGTCGGTCGAAGAAGGCAAAGTCCATCACGGTCTTCAGGTAGCTGTTATCACTGCTCAGACGACTGTCCTTTTGCCATGAGGCAGTATAGGCAGGTTCTGTTACCCATGTCTCGCCCACCACGTTGAAATTGGGGTATTCGTCATCCAGCGTTTTCATCCAGCGTGCCATGCCCTTTGCATCCGCATACGGATAGGTATCCATACGAATGCCGTCGATACCGATGGTCTCAATCCACCAGATGCTGTTTTGGATGAGATAGGTCATCACATGCTCATTCTTTTGGTTCAGGTCGGGCATGGTAGGAACGAACCAGCCTTCAACCGTTTCCTTCAGGTCGATCTTGGATGCGTAGGGGTCTTTCACGGGAGTAAGCTTATAGCTGGTCTGCAGGAACTGGGTGCCTGTAGGATCACTACTACCTTTCGACTCCTTCAGCCAATCGGGCAGGTTCAGCCAGTCCTTGGTGGGCATATCCAGTGTCCAAGGATGTTCGAAACCACTGTGGTTGAAGATCATATCCATCACGATCTTCAGTCCTTTGGCATGTGCCTCATCGCAGAGACGACGGTAATCCTCATTGCTTCCGAAACGCGGATCCACACGATAGTAGTCGGTGGTGGCATAACCATGATAGGTGGAGAATCCGTTCTCATTATCCGGTGAGTCGTTTTCCAGCACGGGGGTGAACCAAAGGGCTGTGACGCCTAACTCCTTGAAATAGTCGAGATGCTCACGGATACCGTTGAGGTCGCCACCGTGACGAAGACTCGGTTGACTGCGGTCTTCGACATACTGACGCATGCCTTTGATCTGTTTCGGGTGATTCGCTCCCTGCGCAAAACGATCAGGCATGAGCATGTACAGCACATCGGCATTGGTGAAGCCCATCCGCTTCTCTCCGCTCATCTCCCGCTGTTTCAGTTGGTAAGGGATCTTGTACTTTTTCTTTTGTGTCTTGAATTGTAAAGTCATCGTTCCAGGCTGAGCGTTTCTCACGTTCATGTATACCAGGAGGTAGTTGGGGGAGTCGAGGCGTACCAGACTGTCGATGATTACACCGGGATAATCGGTAGTAACATCTGCCACATCGCGAATGCCCTTGCCATAGACCATTAACTGCACGGAGGAGTTTTTCAGTCCTACGAACCAGTTGGTAGGTTCTATCCGGTCGATTACTGTCTTCTTGTCTGCCCCCTTTGCCACAACACATGTCATCAGGATGGCCATGAATAAGAAAAATCTTCTCATAATCAAAAGTATTAATTGTTAGTATTGTTAGATGCTATTATAGATGCTCCTTGTATTCCGTCGGCGTGGTGCCGAACTGTTTCTTGAACACGACGGAGAAATGACTCTGTGTACTGAATCCGCATTTGACGGCGATTTCGGCCACGGTGTATTTGCCGCTCTTCAGCAGTTCAGCCGCCCTGTTGAGCTTATAGGTACGGAAGAAGTTACTGGGTGTCTCGCCGGTAAGTCCTTTGATCTTATAATAGAGCTTGGTGCGCGAGATCAGCAACAGCTTAGTGATACGTGTCACATCCAGTTCAGGATTCGACAGCTCTTCCTCCATGAGCTTGTAGAGCTCTTCCATGAAATGCTTGTCTTGTTCGGAAAGGATATCCTCCACCTGCTCGTCCTCAGTCGTGGTGGCCTTGGTCAGCAGCTTATGAACACGCTCGCGGTTTTTCAGTTGCGACTGGATCAGCGCGGACAGCACGGCAGGTTCGAAGGGTTTGGTGACATAGGCATCCGCACCGACATTCAGTCCTTCCACCTGATTCTCGGCCGTGATCTTGGCCGTGACGAGGATGACGGGGATATGACAGAGCTGGATATCCTGTTTGATCTCCTGACAGAGCTCATAGCCGTCCTTGCCGGGCATGGCCACATCGCTCAGTACGAGATTCGGCTCTTCCGCACGCATTTCCTCAAGGGCCGTATCGGCATCAAGACAGGTGATGAGTCGATAGTCTTGCGAGAAGAGCAACCGCATGTAATTGATGATCTCTGTGTCATCATCAACGATGAGTATCGTAGGACGGTCATCTTCGGTATATTCGGCAGTGGATGTGGTGAGAGGAGCGACTGCTGGCTGCGGGGTGTCGATGATACGGAAGTCGGCAACGCCATCACCTTCCAACGGTCTGCGTTCTTCTTCCGTATAAGACTGTTCCGTCATGGGATAGATGAAGGTGAAGACGGCTCCTGTACCAGGCTCACCAATCCGTGACTCCTCCCGATTGCTGGCGGTCAGACTACCATGGTGCAGTTCTGCCAGACGACGGGAATAGTAGAGACCGATGCCCGTGCCCCAGTTCACCACCGCCTTGGTCTGGTTGTCGAGCTGGTAGTAGCGCTTGAAGATGTTCTCCTTCTGTTCCTCAGGAATACCCTTACCCGTATCAGCCACGCTCACTTTCACCTGATTATCCACCACATCGAGCTGTACGTCAATCCTGCCGCCACGAGGTGTGAATTTGAGGGCGTTCGAGAGAAGGTTCGACACAATCTTCTCCAGCTTGTCACCATCCGTCCATGCCAGCAGCGAGTCTTCCATGCCGAAGCGGTTCAGGGTTAGTCCCTTCTCTTTCATGTTGAACTCGAAGGTGTCGCAGATATCATTCA
>JBGUJY010000053.1:0-29026 GCA_045114185.1 Prevotella sp.
CCACGACTTACAGTACGTCGACAACGGGTGGACAGGTACACTATACGAAAACCAATGCGGCTAACGACAACCTGAAATGGGAAACCACGGTATCAACCAATGTAGGTATTGACTTCTCCGCATTTCATGACCGTCTGACCTTTACAGCCGACCTGTATTGGAAGCGTACTAATGATTTGTTGCTGGTCGTGCCCGTCGACGTGGCCAAATATGGTGTTTCGTCGCAGTTGCAAAACGTAGGTAATGTGGAAAACCGCGGTCTGGAACTCTCGCTAGGTGTGACCCCTGTTTCAGGAAAAGATCTGCGCTGGACAATCTCTGCCAATGCGGCCTGGAATCGCAATCAGCTGACCTCATTAGGCAATCATGAACAACTGCAGACGGCCAGTTACACCATTTTGAGAAAAAATGAAGCCGTAGGTTCGTTCTATGGCTTGATCTTCGACGGCGTGGTACAGAAGGGTGAGGACACCAGTCTGCTACCCTCACAGAACGGCGCCAAGCCAGGTGTAGGCGAGGCCAAGTTCCGTAACGTGAATGGCGACAATAGTGTGGATGGCAACGACCGCGTAATACTGGGTCATCAGCAGCCAGACCTGACCTTCGGTCTGTCTTCGACGTTGACGTGGCGACAGTTTGACCTGTTCCTTCAATTTCAGGGAGCTACAGGTGGACAAGTCTACAACTCTCTGCGCCGTACGTTGGAGCATCCAACAGACTGCTATAATGTCTCGTCGGTCATCCTTGACAGTTGGACAACGGAGAATCCGAGCAACACCTACCCGAAGGTGAGCGATGTCCGTCCATATAGTTATATCGACAACCGCTACGTGGAGGATGCCGACTACCTGAAGCTGCGTACACTTTCATTGGGTTATCGTTCCCACATCAAGCCTATCAAGACGGATGTTCACCTTACGGCTACTGCTACAAACCTGTTCACACTGACAGGCTATAAAGGCTACGATCCAGAGGTGCAGGGAGGCATCGACCTTGGACAATATCCATCAGCGCGCAACTTTACCTTTGGTATAGAAATCACTTTATAATATTTCAAGATAACAGTATTCATTAAACATAAAGAAAGGAAAAGAAGATGAAAAAGATTTTGAACACACTTCTTGTAGCGCTTTTTATAGTAAGCGCAAGTATCAACTTCGCAGCATGCAGCAGCGACAATGATGATGAGAACAACGTGATTAACAATGAGGCAGAAGCACTGACCGATGACCAGGCCTTGGCCTTGGCTGACAATGCCCTGTTCGAGTACTATCACAAGGCTTTCGGTCTGTCGTTCATCGTAGAGACCTTTACCTCGAAGACCCATTCCTTCGAGGGTGAGGAAAGTGCTGACGGCCCACTGATCAGCCGACATGAGCTGACACCAACGAACGTCTATTTCGTGAACCGCTGGTATAATAAGAACTCGGCCATTGCCAACGCTAATGAGGCCATCGAAAAGATCACAGCAGCCACGGGTGTCTCTGAAAGCACCAAGAAAATTGCAATTGCCCGTGCCAAACTGGCTCGTGCCTTGGGCTATCACGTGTTGGTGCGCCTGTGGGGTGAGGTGCCCCTCTACACCACGACAGATGGTGATACCAAAACTCGTGCTTCGATTGACGACGTCTATACACAGATCGTGAAGGACCTGGAGGATGCTGCCGAGGGCCTGCCTGAGAATGGTTCGCTGCCTTCTATTCCAACAAAGGCTGCTGCCTATGGTCTGCTCTCACGCGTCTATCTGGACTGGGGCTCCAACCCGCTGACTTACGACCAGATCAATGCCATTAAGGACCAGAAGAAAGACCCCACACCCAGCTACACACCGTCACGTCTGCAGAAAGCTGTCGAATATGCCGACAAAGTGAAGGGTTACCAGTTGAACAAGGACTTCTCTACGATTTGGGGTAAAGACAACGAGGCCGCGAAAGACGAGAAGATCCTGACCTTTGTCCACGATGGCGATGCTGTTGGCACAGGTAATCATCAGGTACACTGCTCATGGACCTTCGGCTTCAACGTGGAACGTGAGAACCACCTCTCTCCCGCACAGGATTCATTCCTCGCCGCATGGGACAAGGCCGATAGTCGTCGCGACGTGAGCTATATCGACCAATTGGTTAATCCTGAGACCAATGAACTGGTACTATTCCGTGCCCCAGCCACTTTGCCACGCTATGGAAAGTTTGTGGACCATGGTTCAGAAGGTCCTAACGAGTGCTATAAGCTGAACGACCTCGACCGCGTAGAGTTGCGTTATGCCGAAGTGCTGCTCAACAAGGCAGAAGCCCTGGTACTGCTGGGTCGTGCTGACGAAGCCCTGGCTCCCATCAATCAGTTGCGTCAGCGTGCTTATGGCGACACCAGTCACAACCTGACTAAAGTGACTCTCGATGACGTGAAGAATGAGTGGGGACTAGAGTTCGTCTATGAGCAGAAAGAGTGGTTCAACCTGGCTCGTTGGAAGAATGTGGTCAAAGACCTGGAGTCAGTAGCTCAGAACGAATATTTCGATGACTCATACGCCGTAGCTGGTCAGAAGGGCCGAAACGGTGAGGAGGTGAATGCTTTCTTTGCCAAGACCTACAAACACCTGCACGCTAAATACGAGAACCGTGAGGCAAAGTACTACCGCTTCCCCATTCCTGTGGGCAAGAGTGGTGAGGACCTCGGAATCAGGCCACAGAATCCTGGTTATTAAACCGGTTGAAATGAATTAATAAGAAAGCGGGCGACTCCACAACGGGGTCGTCCGCAATTCGTTTGAATCGGCACTACCATTTTTATGGTATAGGAAATGCCACATAATCGGGATTGCCTGTTAACGTAAAATTTTGTACCTTTGCACCTAGAAACAGGACATCATACGACAACTATATATGAAAAGATACTATATCATCATAGGATTAATAATATTCGCTAGATCTGCAGCAGGAAAGGGATGGGCAGAACAAGATACAACGGATGTGGAGACGCTTGATGGAAAGAGCCTTCGTGATGTCATCGTGTCTGCCCACAAGAAGGGCCATTCGAAAGGATTAGGCATCGGCAATTCGGATATGATCAATGCCACGGAACTGCTTCGTGCCGCCTGCTGTAATCTGGGGGAGAGCTTCACGACGAATCCCTCTGTGGACGTGAACTATGCTGATGCTGCCACTGGCGCACAACAGATCAAATTGCTTGGTCTGAGCGGTACTTACGTCCAGATGCTGACGGAAAACATCCCGAACTACCGTGGTGCTGCAGCACCCTTTGCCCTGGGTTATATTCCTGGGCCGTGGATGCAGAGCATTCAGGTTTCGAAAGGAGCCTCGTCGGTCAAAAATGGCTATGAATCGATTACGGGTCAGATTAACGTGGAATTCAAGAAGCCTCAGGCCACACCTTTTGCAGATGCCAATCTCTATTACAACACGAAAGGGAAGCTTGAGGCGAATGTAGGAGCAAACCTACATCTTTCAAATAGATGGAGAACAGCGCTGCTAGGACATTACGAAATTCTCGACAAAGCCCATGATGATAATGGCGATGGCTTTGCAGACCTGCCCAAAATACGTCAGGGCTCACTTCAGAGCCGCTGGGCCTGGATGGGTGACCATTATGTGTTTCAGGCCTCGGTAAAAGGATTGAAAGAGCATCGTGAAGGCGGACAGATTGGTCACCATATAGAAAGTGACGAAGAGTGCCATAATACGGATCCCTATCTGATTGATATCACGAATGAGCGGTACGAAGCTTTCACAAAGAATGCCTATATCTTTGATAAGGAACGGGCAACCAACGTAGCGCTCATACTCTCTGGATCCCTGCACCATGAAAATGCAGGATATGGGTACAAACTCTACAATACCAATCAGCGCAACGGCTATGCTTCATTAATGTTCGAGAGCGACTTCGGAGCTCATCATAATATTTCGACAGGTATAAGTCTGAACCACGACTTATATGATCAGCGTTATCGTCTGGTCAATGATATTGAGGCGCAGGAATTGACGACTTACGAAGATGAGACGACCCCCGGTGTATATGTGCAATATACGTATAAGTTGGGAGAAAAGCTCACTGCAATGGGAGGCTTGCGATGGGATCACAGTAATATCTACGGTGGCTTTTTAACACCAAGAATGCATCTGAGATATTCTCCCAATGATATTGTGACCTTGCGCGGCAGCGTCGGCAAGGGCTATCGCACCAATCATGTGTTGGCAGAAAACAATTTCCTGCTGGCCAGTGGACGTGAGATTGTAATAGATCGGAATCTGGATCAGGAGGAAGCCTGGAACTATGGCATCAGCGCAGCCTTGAAGATTCCCATCGGTGAAAAGACACTGGAACTGAATGCGGAGTACTACTATACGAGTTTCGAGCATCAGCTGCTCGTCGACCTGGACACCGACCCGCATGTCGTACACTTTACCAATCTCAACGGAGATAGCTATTCTCACACCTATCAGGTCGAAGCTTCCTATCCTTTCATTAAGGGGCTTACCCTGACGGCTACTTATCGTCGGACGAATGTGAAATCAACCTTTAACGGTGTACTTCGTGAAAAACCTCTGACGAACAAATATAAAGGATTGTTGACGGCATCTTATGCGCCCGGTCTTGGAAAGTGGCAATTTGATGTGACCTTGCAATTAAATGGCGGTGGAAGGATGCCGACAGCTTACACGACAGAAACAGGACTGCCTTCATGGGGTGAACGCTACAAAAGCTATGAACAGTTGAGCGCACAAGTCACCCGTTTCTTCCGTCACTGGAGCATCTATGCCGGCGGTGAGAACATCACAGGCTTTAAACAGAAGAATCCCATTGTCGGAGCCGATGATCCCTGGGGTTCGAACTTTGACTCAACCATGGTGTGGGGACCAGTCCATGGCGCCCTCTACTATATTGGTGTTAGATTTAATTGGAACAAGTTATAACCATTCATAAAAAAGGTAGATTATGAAAACAAAAGTTTTATTTCTGAGCCTGGCTATAGCAGCAGTCTGCTCTGCTAAGGACATCAAAACAGTTGTGGTGAACACTGCGCCTGAGATGCATTGTTCAAGTTGTGAGAACAAGATCAAATCGAACCTTAAGTTTGAGAAAGGAATTAAGGACATCCAGACGAACCTCACAGAAAAAACCGTTACCATTCAGTATGATGCGGAAAAGACAAATGTTGAAAACATCATTGCTGGTTTCAAGAAAATTAATTATGACGCTACAGTTGCAGTCAGCAATTCTGCAAGCGAAGCTGCACCTCAAGCCGAGGAGAAGGGCGGCGGCTGTGGTGGCAGTTGCAAATGTGGCTCCAAGAAAGCTGATCCGGAATTGGTCGCCGCTGACGGCTCTATCGTCAAGTTCAAGGCCACGCAGATGAGTTGTGGCGGCTGTGCCAATAAGGTCAAGAACCTGCTGGTCAGCGTCGATGGTGTCAAGGATGTCGCTGTCAATCTGGAGACAAAGGTTGTAACTGTCAACTACGATGATCAAAAGACCGATGCCGCAAAGATCAGGGACAGTTTCAAGCAAATTAATTATACTGTAGAAGAAGTTCAATAGCAGATTCCTGCTGTGGATGAGGGGCGACTTCTACCAGGAGCGCCCCTTATTTTGTTTGAATACCATACGTATGTGACCTAAATACCCCCAAATCGGTATTGCACGGAAGCCCGAAACGCCGTAACTTTGCACCCAGAAACATTAATGGAATAGGATTATGAAGAGATTTAAGATTGTTTTCATTTTATTATTTGTAACCACTGTGGTTTTAGCACAGGTTTACACGATAAGTACACCACGATTTACTCGTCCATTGGTTGAGAAATGGGTGGAAGACTATAAGAAGGTAGCCCCCAACATACATTTCCAGATCCAAAAAGGTTGTGGCAACATAGAAGAATCGGATCTTTGCATCTTGCCTTTTGATAAGGATGTTGAAGATGCCCCCAATGTTGTTGTCTTTGCAAGATATGCCATCCTGCCGTTTACGGCTAAGGGGTCGGAAGCAGAACAGATTTTAAACGATAAGAAACTCACCAATAAACGTCTGCGCTATATTTTCTTTGAACACGAGGACTATACCTCCGATGAGGAACTGACTAAGCAGGAAAAACGTCAGAAGAAACTTGTCGTCTATAGTGCAAACAACCCCGTGTCTTTATCGGAACCCTTTGCAGGATTCTACAATGAAGAAACAGAAAATCTGCGAGGACGTCGGATTGCCGGTGATGATGCCTTCTTAACGGCAGCCGTTGTAAAGGATCCCTTTGGTGTATCATTTAGTGCCTTGTCCAACATTTACGACCTCGATAGCCGTTGTCTGAAGAATGGGCTTTCACTTCCCGTCCTCGACACACGAAAGGAGCTTGAAGATGGTTTTAAAGATTCGGTCACCCTCGATGCGTTAATCCAGTTGTTGGAACAGGGGCCTGCTGAGGAGGTCCCCACTGGAAATGTCGGTGTGTCTTTCAAAGGTATCAGTAAGGAGATTGACGATTTTCTGTCATGGGTTCTCACGGATGGACGGGCACAGGCTCATGACTATGGCCTTTTAAAAATAGGGCAACAATTAGCAGACAGTCAACTGGCCAAAATAGGAGGTGTATATACAGCACAAACAAAGTAATGCATAAGTCAATAGGTATTAACAAAATACGAAATTAGGTATGAGAAAACACTTTATTTTATTTGTGACAGCCCTTCTGACCCTCACATCAGGTCTGAAGGCACAGGTCATCACAGGAAAGGTCGTCAATGCAGACCAAGAGCCATTGATAGGTGTAGTCGTTAAAGGAGGAAATAATAAAACAGGTGCGACGACCGATGTTGATGGTATTTTCAGACTGAATCTTGGTAAGGACGCTAAATATCCCATTCAAGTGAAGATCAACTATGTGGGTTATGACCCTTACGATCTTGATATCTACGAGGAGACAGATAATGTCGGAACGATTGTTCTCCGTACGGAACGCTTCTCACTCGATGGTGTCGTTGTCGTGGCATATGGTTCACAGAAACGCCGTGACCTCACGGGCGCTGTCAGTTCTGTCGACGGAAAAGAACTGTTGAAGAATCCGATAACGAGTCTGGAGCAGTCGCTCGAAGGCAAACTAAGCGGTGTCCAGGTCACACAGGCAACAGGTGCTCCTGGTGGTGCTGTTGTCATTAATGTACGTGGAACAAGCAGTATCTCTGCCGGCAACGAACCTTTGTATGTGGTCGACGGTTTGCCTGTTGTTTCCAAAGACTTGTCGGATATAGGTGGCTATCAGGGAAATTCACTAAGTGGTATAGCAGATATCAACCCCAATGATATTGCCAGCGTCGAAGTCTTAAAAGACGCATCGGCTGCTGCCCTCTATGGTTCACGTGCCTCGAACGGTGTCATCTTGATTACCACAAAGAAGGGTGCTGCAGGTCGCACGAAAGTGACACTGGACAGCTATATCGGTGTGCAGAATCTTTGGAAGAAACTTGATTATCTGAATGCAGAAGAATATGTCAAAGCACGTAATGAGGCTATCGACAACTACAACAATTCCTTAGGTCTTTCTCCCAGTGATGCTACCTATAAAAAACATGTGTCAGCAGCTGTTCCTGGTGCAGATACCAACTGGCTTGATGAAATTACCCACAACGGTCTCCAGACAAACCATCAGTTGACCATCTCTGGCGGTAATGACCGTACGCTGTTCTATGCATCAGGTGGTTACTATAAGCAAGAAGGGGCTATCATAAATACCGGCTATGAACGTTACAACCTGCGCACCAATATCAGCCATCAGGTCAACAAACGCATTCGCGTTGATGCCAATATTGCCCTGAGTACATCTGACACGCGTCGTGCTACTGGTGACAACAACATTTTTTCACCTTGGATAAATGCACTCTCTGTATCGCCAGACTTTTCCATCTATGATGCTGACGGCAACTATGGTAATGTGAACAACAGCCGTCGTAATCCTGTGCAGTTGATCAAAGAGGAGCCGCAGTCATCGAAAAAATATCGTGCTCTGGTTAATCTGAAAGGCTCATTGGAAATTCATCCGGAACTTCATTATCATATCAATCTGGGTGGCGACTACAACATCCTGCACGAGTTGCAAGTGTGGCCTTCGACTTCGCTACAGGGTGCCAGCGTGAATGGTGAGACCGTCGACGGGCGTGCATTTACCTTCACACATCTGGCCGAACATACCTTGGATTACAATCATTCCTGGGGGGCTCTCAACCTGAAGGCTCTGGCAGGCTATAGCTACCAGAAAACAACGGTTGACAATGCCTATGTCGATGGTATCAATTTTGTATCGCCATCGCTCATCTACCTCGATTCTGCGGGCGAGATCACTTACGGAGGATCGTATGTTGAGAAGAATGCGCTTCAATCATATTTTGCCCGTGCGAACCTGAGTTATGCAGACCGTTATCTCCTTGAACTTTCGTTCCGTAGCGACGCCTCTTCAAAGTTCTCTCCCGATAACCGAGTGGGTTATTTCCCTGCAGCTTCTGCCGGATGGCAGGTTTCACAGGAGAAATTCTGGAAAGAGAATAAGGCTGTTAACGACCTGAAACTTCGCGCCAGTATTGGCTATACCGGTAATCAGGAAGGCATAGGCAACTATGAATACCATCAGACCTATTCTGCCAGTGGTGTAAAATACAATGGAAATTCCGGTTATAGTTTCCCAACTTACAAGCCCAATCCCAATCTTTCCTGGGAAAAGACGCTCCAATATGATTTAGGTTTTGATGCGGTATTGCTGAACCGTCGTATTGAGTTGATCTTCGACTGGTATAAGAAGGATACCCACGACCTGTTGCTTACCCACAGCATTAACTCACTGAGTGGTTATAGCAGCACGACCTCTAACGTTGGTGACATCACAAACACAGGTCTTGAACTCAGCATTACATCGCATAACCTGACAGGAAAGTTCAAGTGGGATAGTCGCCTGAACTTTACCTATGCCAAAAATGAGGTTACTGGTCTTGTGAAGAATGCTGAAGGAGAGGAGCCATACATCACCACTGGCTATTGTAATATTCTTCAGGTAGGCGAGTCTATGGCGGCCTTCTTTATGATCCAGGCCGATGGCATCTATCAGTCGAAGGAGGAAATCCTCGCACAACCTGGTGGTCAGAAGCTTTGGGACAAAGGAATTCGCCCCGGTGATGTAAAATACTTCGATAAAAACGCTGACGGTGTGATTAATTCCGAAGACCGTGTCATTAGTGGTTCGCCCTTCCCGAAATTCTTCGGTTCATTATCCAACAATTTCAGCTATAAAGGATTCGATCTCAGCATTGACCTCCAATACGCTATCGGTGCGAAGCTATATGCTGCCTGGAAGGCCAATGGTACTGGTGGTGGAAATCAAGGAGGACATGCCAATGCCTATAGTATCCTGCGCTCAGAGTGGGACAACCGCTGGACGGAGAGCAATCCTTCAGGTGATAAGCCTCGTGCCGTAGCTTATGGCGCAGCTTACGAGAACAACATTCTAAATTATACCACTCGATATCTGGAGAATGCTGACTTTCTGAAGATTCGTAACCTTTCACTGGGATACACCCTCCCGGTATCTCTCACGAAGCAGTTGGGCATCAACCACCTGAGACTCTATGCCACAGTGCACAACCTCTACACCTTTACCGGTTATGACGGCTTTGACCCCGAAGTGGCAATGTTCCCTACCCGTACAACCTATCGCGGCTATGATTCAGGTTCAGTACCTCAATTGCGTTCGTATGTTTTTGGTATCAATCTGACATTTTAATCATTAAGGAGGAAACAAGTATGAAGAAAAATAAGATATATATAATATTGACATCGCTGGCTCTCACAGCCTGCAACCTGGATTATTATCCGACAACATCTGTATCCGATGCGTCGTTGACGCCTTCAGACTATGAGAATCTGTTGACAGGCGTTTACAACAGTGCACAGAGTATAAAAATCAATATTGATGATATTGCTGCCGACAACCTGACGAGTCCAGGCTGGTGGCCCGACATCGACAACAATGGTCAGACCGCATCAACCAGCAGCGACATTAATTCACTGTGGAATAGTCACTATAAAGGTGTTCAATTGGCTAACAACCTGATTAATCTGATAGAAGCGATTGACAGACCAACACCTGCACAGGTTCAGATAGAGGCGCAGGCCCGCGTTATCCGTGCATGGCTCTATAGTCGCATAGCCCAACTTTGGGGTGATGCTCCTTTACTCCTTAAAGTGACCGATGAACTTGTACCTCGCGATCCAGAGGCAGAAATCTGGAAACAGGTGATAACAGACTTTGAGTATGCTGTACAGAACGCACCAGAATTCTCTGACAGAGGTCTCGTCAGTAAAGTGGCAGCAAAGGCGCTGTTGGCCCGTACACTGCTTATCGGTCCAGCCGCTATTCAAGATAAGAGCCGTGCTCATCAGTTGGCTGAAGAGATCATCAAGAGTAAGCAATTTGAACTCGCTACCAATTTCGCGGATATCTGGCATGCCAAGAGCTCGAATGAGATTATCCTACAATGGACAAACCTCAATGGCGACTCAGGATCCGACGGGTGGTTTATGCGTTCAGATATCGTAAACCTCTACGAGGCAGAGAATGGTACCGGTTCGGCAGGCTATGGTGAACAGGGTCGTTATGAGAATAAAGTTGATCTGGCCGCCTTCAGTGCCTTTGAAGAAGGTGATCTTCGCAAGGCTTCTACCGTTCGTCACCTTCAATTAGCCAATGGTGTCCAGACTTGGGACTGCGTGAAATATCCAAGTTATAATGCCGCTGACCCCTGGCCCGTCATCCGCATTGCAGAACTATATCTTATTTCTGCTGAGGCACAAGGGTACCCTGCCGGTGTAGAGCGTTTGAATCAATTACGTGTGGTACGTGGTCTGAAAGCCTTGGATGCTGGGGCCGATATTACTGCCGATAACTTCATTGACCGTATCATGGCTGAACGTCGCGTTGAGTTCTATGCAGAAGGTCATCGCTGGTACGATCTGCGTCGTTGGTTCAACTCTGGCGAAGCTGGTAGGAAAGCTGTGCTCGCCTTCCGTAAATACCAGCCAGGCGAAGTGGCCGGAAGTCGCCCCCAAGCCTCAGAGACGATGAATATTGCAGATGATGGTCACAACCTGCTTTGGCCTGTCCCACAAACAGCTATAGACAATGACCCTAATCTCTTACCACAGAATCCCGGCTATTAGAGAACTCTTTTGTTATATTGTTAAGATTAATTAGTTAGATTTGATTTGACGGCATCCTGAATAACCAATCCTGCCAACATAAATCCGAAGATGGCGGTGATGTGGGCCAGGGTGCCGTTGATCTGGGCTTTAGAAGAACACCATTCATGGTTCAGGAGCGTAGGATTGCCTGGACCATTTTTGGCTTTCGGACACATACACTGCTCCGTTCCGCATGTCGCGTTATGGCCTTTGTTCTCCAATAGTTCATCGGAATAGACACATTGGAACTTCCGCTTGGGAAACACCTTGTCGCGCTTGAATCGATTGCGAAGGGCACGTGCCAACGGATCACCTTGCACCTTCCAGAACTCAGCGGTCTTGATGCGTGTGGGATCGAGTTTCAAGGCGGCACCCATCGACGAGAAGAACTTCGCCTTGGTCTGCGTAGCCATCAAGATGAGCAACGCCTTATCTTTCAAGGAGTCGATGGCATCAATGATATAGTCGTAGTTACCAATATCGAAACTTTCGGCGGTCTCAGTCGTGAAGATCTGCTGAAGAGCAGTAATCTCGGCAGAAGGATTGATGCTCAGCAGACGTTCCTTCAGAGCCTCCACCTTCACCTGTCCTACGGTCTTCGACGTAGCCATCAGCTGACGGTTGATATTGGTAATGCAAACACGATCGGAATCAACGATGGTGAGATGCTTGATGCCAGAGCGCACCAGACTCTCGGCACACCACGAGCCAACACCTCCTACACCGAAGATGATCACGCGCTTCTCGCCGATACACCTCATCGCCTCATCGCCTAACAGGAGTTCCGACCTGCGAAATATTGCACTTTCTATTGCCATCGTTCTATTTTGGGTGCAAAGTTACAAATAAGCGAGAACAATACAAAACAAAAGTCCTTTTTGTTTTTATTGTCGAACCGAAAGAGCAGCGAATGCCATCAAGCATGCTTGGATGGCTGAGTCGCGAGAGAGGAAAACGCAGTTAGCGAAAGTAAGTTCGACGAAGTCAAAGTTACAAATAAGCGAGAACAATACAAAACAAAAGTTAGCAAAATACCCCACTCATGGTATTTCTGTTTCCTTCAAAACTTCCTATCTTTGCATCCATAAACAGGATAAGATATATGAAGAAGACTATTTTATGGATTGGCGCCCTCGTGGTGGGTGCGATATTGGGAGTATTAGGATTAGACTGGTTGAACCAGTTGATGAACTTTGTGGCAACGGTCTATACCCGTCTGTTCCAGTTGTTGGCTGTGCCCACCATTGTACTGGCAGTGATTACTACGTTCGCTACCTTCGGTTCGAAAGGTTCGGGAAAGATCTTCGGACGCACGTTGATCTACACATTGCTCACCACCTTCGCCGCCGCTGTCGTGGGAGCATTGCTCTACGTAATTATAGACCCCTCCAACCTCCCCTCTTTAGGGGAGGCTACGAGTTCTCCCCCTACACAGGGGGAGTTAGAGGGGGTCCCTGTCTCCTACTACGACCACATCCTCAGTATCATTCCCAACAACATCGTCAAACCTTTCCTCGAAGGTAATGTGTTGTCGTTGTTACTGATTGCCTTTGCAGTTGGTATCGGATTGTCAAAACTACCTGAGAGTGAAAATAAGACTGTCGTCGTAAAAGGATTATTAGGCTTACAGGACTTACTCTTCCTGCTGATTCGCGGTCTGATCTGGACGCTGCCCCTTGGTATCCTTGCCTTCTCGGCCCAACTGTCGGCACAGGTCAGTGCAGGTGTCGTAGCCGACTCTATCGGTAAGTATGTGCTGGTGGTATTAGGTGGTAATGTCATCCAGTTCTTTATCATCCTTCCGTTGTTCCTCATCATCCGTGGATTGAATCCCATCCATGTTTTAGGAAAAATGATGCCAGCCGTACTGATGGCTCTCTTCACCAAGAGCAGTGCCGCCACCCTACCCGTCACCATGGAATCGGCTGAGCAGCGCTTGGGTGTCCGCAAGGAGATTGCCCGCTTCGTACTGCCCATCTGTACCACCATCAACATGAACGGCTGTGCCGCCTTCATCCTCGTCACCTCTCTCTTTGTGATGCAGAACGGTGGTACTCCCCTCACGCTCAGCACCATCCTGTTATGGATTCTCATCTCGGTGGTTTCCGCCATCGGTAATGCGGGTGTTCCCATGGGCTGTTTCTTCCTGACCCTCTCCCTGATGTCGGGCATCGGTGCTCCCGTCGCCATCCTCGGCATCATCCTGCCCATCTATACCATCATAGATATGGTGGAAACGGCAGAGAATGTTTGGTCGGATTCCTGTGTTTGTGCAATGACTGACCACGATTTACGGTAAAATACCATACTCTTGGTAGCTTGAATGCCATGTTAGGGCGATTTCGTAATTAACGGAATCGCCCTAATTTTGTACCCAGATTTTAAACCGACAATATTATGGCAGAAAAGAAACTGAGTATCATCGCCTTCAGTGGCGATTTCGACAAGCTTACGGCTGTATTCACATTAGGTACAGGCGCGGCTGCAGTAGGGTATGAGGTGAACATCTTCTTTACGTTCTGGGGTCTCGACGCCATCAAGCGTAAGCAGGGACGTTCGTTCACGGGTGGTAACTGGCTCACCAAGATCTTCGGATTCATGATGGGCGGACTGAAGGTTACACCCACCTCACGCTTCAACTTCCTCGGTGCAGGACCCAAGATCTTCCGCTATTTGATGAAGAAAAACAACGTGGCCACACTCGAGGAACTGGTGGAAGCAGCCAAGGCACTTGGCATCAACCTCTATGCTTGCGAAATGGCCATGCATGTGCTGGGCCTGAAGAAAGAGGATTTCATCCCCGAGGTGAAGGATGTTCTTGGCGTGGCCTCGTTCCTCAACCTCTCCGAAGGAGGACAAACCTTATTCATTTAGCCTACCCAAGCCCTCCCAAAGGGAGGGATGTTGAAAGACAGACAAACAACAAACATCAATAATGACTATGGGAATATTCAACAACAAAAGTAACCAATCCCCCATCCCTTCGGGAGGGGAAGGGGGTGGGCCTGAAGTGCATATCCTTGATATTACGAAAGAGCATTGCCCAATGACTTTCGTAAAGACCAAGATTGAGCTTTCGAAACTCAATGATGGCGACATCCTTGAAGTGCTCCTCGCTGAAGGCGAACCCCTCGACAATGTTCCGCGTAACGCGAAGGAACAGGGCTACAACGTACTGTCAGTAGAGCATGTGGAAGGTACGACATATCGAGTAACAATTAAAAAATAAGTAAAGATTATGGCAGATTCTAATTTACAGCGCAGTGTGACCACTGCTACCGCCAGAAGATTGGCGACGACAACAAAGACCGCCCCGCAGATGGGCAGTATCACCCCGAGACTACTTTTGAAACTGTTGCCCTGGGTGCAGGTTTCTGGCGGCACCTTCCGTGTGAACCGCACCAAGGTGGAACTCCGCAAAAACGATCGTCTGCCCATCCAGTATGTGGATGGCGTACCCTCGTTTACCGCGAAGAACCTGAAGGCCATACCATTGTTCTCTGAGTTTGACGACGAGATCCTCACGCGTCTCGTGAACTCATTCGAGGCAAAGGAAGTGGATGTTGACAACCTGTTCGTGGAGGAAGGCAAGGACAAGCAGCGTTTCTTCATCGTAGCCAGCGGTCAGGCAGAGGTCATCAGTAAGGGGCCTCACGGCGAGGAACTACGGATAGCCCTCTTGGGTGACGGTGAGTACTTTGGCGAGGCTGACCTGCTGGACGAGCAGGAATCGACGGTCAGCGTGCGTGCCATCACACCCACGGTGTTCCTCGGACTGAAACTGAAGGAACTGGTGAAATTCATCAAAGAAGTGCCCGACTTCCGTGAAACGTTCAACAAGGCGGTTGACAAGCAACTGCGCCTGAAGGCTTCGGTGAATGACAATGGTGAGAAGCACATCGACCTGGTGAGTGGTCATGAGGAGGATAACATCATACCTGAGACATACATCGACTACGAGGAGAACCCAACGGAATACTCACTGAACACGTTGCAGACAGTTGTTCGTGTGCATACCCGCGTTTCCGATCTCTATAACAATCCCTACAACCAGCTGGAAGAGCAGTTGCGCCTCTCGATCGAGAGTATCAAGGAGCGTCAGGAGTGGGAACTGATCAACAACAAACAGTTCGGTTTGTTGGCCGCTGCCAACCCCGCATACCGCATCACCACCCGCTATGGCGCACCTACACCCGACGACCTCGATGAACTGCTGAGTCTGGTATGGAAGGAGCCCGCCTTCTTCATCGCGAATCCGCGTGCCATCGCAGCCTTTGAGCGTGAGTGTACATGGCGTGGCGTTCCTCCTGTAACCACCGACCTCTTCGGTACGAAGGTCATCCTGTGGCGCGGTGTGCCCCTGATTCCTTCCGACAAGGTGGAGGTAGAAGGCCAGTATCTCACTGGTCGTGGCGTAGGAACCACAAAGATCATCCTTGTACGCACCGGCGAACAGAACCAGGGTGTGATCGGTCTGCACCAGAGCGGTATTCCTGGCGAGATTGCTCCGTCGCTCTCAGCCCGCCTGATGGGTCTCGACAAGTTCGGCGTGGCCTCATACCTGCTCACGAAATACTTCTCACTGGCAGCACTCACAGATGATGCCATTGCCGTTCTTGAGAATGTGGAGGTGGGTTATTATCACGATTATCAGCACCGCAACAAGGTGGAGAAGTAATTATGAATTATGAATTATGAATTATGAATTGATTAACGGTTACGGTATTCAAGACCCTGGCTTTGCGTTGCTTCGAGAGGTCGCCCAAAAGTACTGTCCCGAAGAGTTACAGCAGGTACGGAAAGAGGTCATTCCCGACGAGGCTCTGGACCTCTCGTCGCTGACAGGCCTTCTCCAAACTTTCGCAGGTGCGGATCTGAAATCCCCTTCTTGGGCACCAAGCGCAATCCCCTCCCATTCAGGGGAGGGGCCAGGGGTGGGGTCTCCCAACGCAACTCTCCTCCCTTTGGGAGGGGATGGGGGTAGGCTTCATCTCGAGAGTTTGGATCAAGGCCTTTCATCTCTCCACTACGAGGAGGCGGATACCCTGAACTCAGAGCAGATCAAGAAGGACTTCCCCGTGCTGAATCAAAGGGTGAACGGTCACGACCTCGTGTGGCTCGACAACGGTGCTACCACCCAGAAGCCGCTGCAGGTGATCGACAAGATCAGCGACTATTACAAGAACTACAACTCGAACATCCACCGTGGTGCTCACACGTTGGCCGCTCGGGCCACGGATGCCTACGAGGAGGCTCGCGAGAAGGTGCAGCGCTTCATCAATGCCTCCTCCAGCGAAGAGATCATCTTCGTACGTGGCACCACAGAGGGTATCAACCTGGTGGCACAGACCTACGGACGACAGTTCCTGACGCCAGGTGATGAGGTGATTGTCTCTGAACTCGATCATCATGCCAACATCGTACCTTGGCAGCAGGTGTGCCATGAGAAAGGCTGTACGCTGAAGGCTATCCCCACCGACAAGAACGGTGACCTGATCCTCTCGGAGTTCGAGCGACTTATCACACCGCGCACCCGCTTCGTCAGTGTAGGACACGTGAACAACACCTTCGGCACCATCAACGACGTGAAGCGCATCATCGATATTGCCCATAGCCATAATATCCCCGTGCTCATCGATGGCGCACAATCCATCGCTCATACCCCCGTTGATGTACAACAGTTAGGTGCCGACTTCTTCGTCTTCTCAGGACACAAGATCTACGGTCCTAACGGTATCGGGGTGGTGTATGGTCGCAAGGACATCCTCGACAAGATGCAGCCCTGGCAGGGCGGTGGTAACATGATCAAAGACGTGACCATCGAGCGCACGGAGTATAATGTTCCTCCTGCTCGTTTCGAGGCAGGTACGCCCAATGTGGCTGATGCCATCGGACTGGGTGCTGCGCTCGACTACGTGAGTCATCTCGGCATTCGCAACATCGAGCACCACGAGCATAAACTCACGGAGTACGCCCGCGAGCAGCTGGCACAGATCAAGGGTCTTACGCTCATTGGCAATCCCAAGAACCGCGTGTCGGTAGTGAGCTTCGTCCTCGATGGCATCCCCGTGCCCGAGACAGGAACCCTTCTCGACAAGGAAGGAATCGCCGTACGTGCCGGTCATCACTGTGCCCAACCTGCCCTCCGCGCCTTAGGCTACGAGATGAGCGTACGCCCCACCTTCGCCCTCTACAACACCCGCGAGGATGTGGATAAGCTCGTCGTTGCCGTCCGCAAGATTGTGGGAGAGCGCAGCAAATAAGATAGTTATGGAATACGAAACACAAGTATTGACTACTAAATATCAGAAGCCTGATGCCTATGGGGCGCTCTCGATGCCCGTGTATTACACGGCGGCATTCGAGTTCCCCTCGGCCAAGGCGATGAACGATGCCTTCTGCGGACGCAGTATGGAACCGTCGTATGCCCGCATTGCCAACCCCACGACAACCTATCTGGAGGAGCGTGTGCGACAGATTACGGGAGCCACCAGCGTGACAGCCCTGAATACGGGCATGGCGGCCATTGCGTATGCCCTGACGGCAGTAAGCGGTGCAGGACTGAACATCGTGGCTTCGAAGCATCTCTTCGGTAATAGCGTATCGCTTATTCGCGACACATTAGGCAGTCTCGGTGTAGAACCGCGGTTTGCCGATTTCACCAAGCCCGAGGAGGTGGAGGCGTTGATTGACGATAAGACCACCGCGCTGTTCTTTGAGATCATCACCAATCCGCAGCTGTTCGTTGCCGATATCAAGCAATTGTCGGAGGTGGCCCACCGAAAAGGCGTGCCCCTGATTGCCGACACCACCATCGTACCGTTCTCTGTCTTCCATGCGAATACGTTCGGCGTAGATATCGAAGTAGTGTCAAGCACAAAATACATCTCTGGGGGCGGCACAGGACTGGGTGGATTGCTCATCGACTACGGAACGTTCGACTGGTCACAACATCCTTCACCCGTCCTGCAGGCTCGTACGAAACGTGTCGGCAAGAAGCTGGCGTTTACTGCTCGTGTAAAAACCGAACTCGTGACCAACCTCGGTGCACTGATGACACCGCAGGTAGCCTATATGGAGACACTCGGTCTCGATACGCTCGATATCCGCTATCGTCGTCAGTCGGAAACCACGCTGTGGCTTGCCCAGCAGTGTCAGGCATTGCCCGAGATCAAACGTGTGAACTATACAGGGTTAGAAGACAATCCTTTCTACGAATTGTCAAAGCAACAGTTTGGACCGTTGCCAGGGGCGGTCTTCACCATCGACCTCACCTCAATAGAAGCAGCGTGGACGTTTATCGACAAGTTGCAGATCATCCGTCGCGCCACAAACCTCTTCGACCGAAAGTCGCTGGCCATCCATCCCGCCTCCACCATCTTCGGTCTCTTCACCGCTGAACAATGTGCCGAAATGTCGGTAGCCGACACCACCGTACGTCTCAGCATCGGTCTTGAGGCCCCGGAAGATTTGTTGGAAGATATAAAGAACAGTTTAATCGCATAATCACGATTAAACTGTTCTCATTTCCTTATGTCACTTCGTTCCCTGATGTTCGTCACAAAAGTCAACGAAGTTAATTTTCAATTCTCAATTCTCAACTTATGGAGCAGAGAGCGCAGAGTGATGCTTGTATCAGCTATGCCGAGTCGTGACAAAAGTCAACGTAGTTAATTTTCAATTAAGGCTTCGCCTTCCCGTTCTTCTCCAACGTCCAGTCTGGACGATCCAGGATAGCGGGCTTGTCACCCACGAACATCTTGGAAGCATCCTTGTCACCCTTCAGCTGCCAGTCGAGCCATGCGCGGGCAACAATGGCAAACTCACCACCATGAGGCTGGTTATAAGTACCGCCATGACCTACGGGCAGGTTCACTGCGATGGCCGGCACATGCTCAATACGCTTGAAGTCGTCCATACCGTTGGCATAGGCGATATCGCTCTCACCACCAAGGATGTAGATAATCGGACAGTGAATCTCAGCCAGCTTCTTCTTGGGAACGCTGGGCATACCAGGCATACGACGGGCATTGGGGCCACCTTGGTCGCCCTCGGGCTGCTCAAACAATCCGCTGTTGCAGATCATGATCGAGGTAACGCGCTCGTCGAAGCAGTTGAAGAGTGCCTGCAGACCGCCGCACGACATACCCGAGATACAGATGTTCTTGGTGTCGATCTTCTGATAGAACGGACTGTTCTTATCGGCATTCTGCTGGAAGGCCCAGTCCATCGACTCAACCTGCTGCTCAGAGCGTGACTGACTGCCCATGCCCATTCCCATGCCCATACGGCGCGGAGCCTCTTCCTTAGGCATCACACCAGTAGCGAGCACGAGGTAGCCATAAGAGGCAATCTCGTTCAGGAACTTCTCATGACCGCGGGGTGAGTTGGCACAACCGCCGTTACCCCATACCAGTACCGGCAACGGCTTCTTACTGCTGAATGCCGACAGGTCCTTGGGGGCAAAGATCGTGTGCTCTGCAAAACCCTCTGCTTCGTAAACCACTGCTTTGTACGGTCCTGTTCCACCCTCTTCGAGTACGGTCTCCGCATTCTGTGCATACGTGCTTGCGCTCATCGCGAACGCAAACATCAATGTCATCAAAATCTTTTTTCTCATAAGGATAATAATTTGATTAATGTGAATAAATAAAATAGGATTGCTTGTTATAAATAATACGCGGTATCAGCCTCTGTAAAACAGCATACGATCACCTCTCCCTGATACCCCTGTTGCAGATGTTCCGTCAGCACTCGCTTGGCAATACGGGCAGCCTCATCTTTAGGGAAGCCATACACACCCGTACTGATACACGAGAATGCGATGCTCTGCAGGTTATTCTCTTCCGCCAGTTTCATGGCCGTATCATAGCAAGAAGCCAACAGTTCCCGCTCATGATGATTCCCCCCATACCATATAGGACCAACGGTGTGGATCACCTTCTTGCAAGGCAGGTTATAGCCATCCGTCATCTTGCTCTGTCCTGTTTCGCAGCCGCCGAGCGTCATACACTCCTCCAGCAGTCCTCGACCAGCCGCCAGATGGATGGCCCCATCCACGCCACCGCCTCCCAGCAGAGAGCGGTTTGCCGCGTTCACGATTGCATCCACCTCCAGTTTCGTGATGTCACCCACCACAATCTTTATTCCGTTCATTCTTGCTATGGTTTTCATTCCACCATGCAAAGATAATCAGTATTCTTGAATTCCACAAGAATTAGCGCAAAAAAGAGCCCACGCGCTCTTCAAGGAATGTAGCAGGTACCAGGTACCGGTCACACACCAATGTCGGAGACGATATATAACAAAGTAAGGAAAACCTTTGGAGATTCAATAATAATTCGTACCTTTGCATCATCGATTTCTTATTGTTGAACTTAAAACGTATGCTTATGAAGAACAAAAAGCAAAAATCTGTGTGTTATACTCAAATTCTTCTTAAATCATTTGGAAGTTGTTCATTAATTAGTTAACTTTGCCGAAGAGAAAGGAGAATAAGATATGAAAGAAGAAAAGAAAAAGGCAATCATGAATTGCACTACGTTTGAGGAATTGTTGGATGAAGAATATGGTCCAATGGATAACCCTGAGCGTGTGAAGTTCGAAGCAGAAGCGGAAGCTTTCTGCTTAGCAGAGACATTGAAGGAACAACGCCGTCTTGCAGGTCTAACACAACAAGAGCTGGCAGACAAGATCGGTACCAAGAAGAGCTATATCTCCAAACTGGAGAATGGTCATGCAGATGTGCAACTCTCTACACTATTTCGCATCTTCGCCGGTTTAGGAAAGCGAGTTTCCGTAGCAATACTCTGATACAAGTCAGTTGGTGCCATGGAGCGAGTCATCCTTCCGCTCCGCAATGGACTCACGTTGATTCGCAAGGAATAATATAGTAACCAAACCACTAACGAATATGAAAAAGAGATTAATGATAATGATGGCCTGTTTACTAACAGCCTTCATGACCCTTACAGCACAAGAGATTGCTACATGGGACAACTGGTGCAGAACAGCAGTGACGTTCACCTTCGATGACGGTGGCAATTTGACGAAATCCCACAAGTGGGCAGCAGAGCAAATGGATCTGTATGGTTTCAAGGGAACATTCTATCTCGTTACCAATTGGACTTCAGGTTTCTGGAATGATTATAAGGCCATTGCACAGAACGGTCACGAGATAGGAAGTCATACAGTATCCCATCCAGCCGATTGTAAGGATGAATTGGAAACTTCGAAAGAAATCATCGAGAGCAAAATCGGTCAGCCCTGTCTCACCATTGCTTATTCGAACTGTAACCATCCGGACTGCGAAGTGTTGGATTACTATATCGGTGGAAGGATATGTAGTGGAGATGTAAACTCATCGAATCCCGCTGATTTGTCAAATATTGATGCCATTATATGTGGCACTAGTGGTGTGAGTTCTGAAACACAATTCATGAGTAAATGCACAGGAGCCAATAACGGCTGGGTGGTGTTCTTAATTCATGGAATACAAGGCTATGAAAGCTTCTCATATTCTCCGACCAGTGATACAACCTTCTTGTCTGTACTGCTGTGGCTGCAACAAAATAAAAGCACATTTTGGGTAACCACCATGCGCGATGCCATCATGTACATCAAGGAACGGAATAGTGCTAAATTCACGAAATATTCAGAGAATGCATCAAGAGTGACCTATAAGTTAACCCTGCCTACGGCTTTGACATCCAACACACTTTGCAACTGGGACTATCCCCTCTCTCTCCGTGTTCCTCTTCCCAGTGGCTGGTCTGATGCCACGGTAAAACAGAATAGCAAGACTATTGAATCAGAGATCAAGGATGGCAAGGTATATTTCAAGGCTATCCCTAATGGCGGAAATATTGTGCTGGATAAAAAAGCCCGCGTTACTACAAACGTGGAGAGTATTCCCACCAACCCGTTAGATAATGAAGATAGCTGGTACACCATCGATGGTGTAAAACTTGATGGTCGTCCCAGCACAAGTGGTGTATATATCCATCAAGGCAAGAAAGAAGTATTACCATAACATGAACAAAAGAGGATGAGCTATTGCCCATCCTCTTTTTATCCACGTTTCCACGCTTCGTTTTTCAAGGACAATCTAGAGCCAGGCGGAGTCCGATGTCACTGCCGAGGTTAGACGGTCTGTCCTTGGTCCGACCCGACAAGCGGAGTCCCCCCGCGCCGTTGGTCATATTGACAGCCACGGCATTCACCTGATCCTTCAACGCTTGTGGTAGTAGCATCCACAGCAATATAAAAATGAATCTTACTTTCTTTTCGTTAATTTATTATGGTTTGGTTAGTTATCGATAGCTTGTAAGAATATGAGCATTTAGTGAATAGTGGAAATTCTTAGGTGCAAAGTTAGAAATAATTTCACAAACAAATATGTAAGCAACTTTTTGGGTTCTACCGGGATGAGTTGAAACAAATTAGCACTAATTGGTTGCACTTAAATCCAATGAAATGTTTATATAAGAATCTAATACGTATAAAAACAATATTTGTGCCAACTGCTATATAAAAGAGTCGCACCCCGCTTATTCCCACACCACCAGTTCCCTGGGCAGGGTGATCACTTTCAGTCGTTCGTACCAGATGCGCGCGGAACCGTTGACGTGGCGGCGGGTATGACCGCTGATGTAATAATAGGAAGCAACATATTCATCCATCATCGAGAGGAACGTTTTCTTGATGCGCGAGCATTTCTCGTTGATGGCATTGTCGAAAGGATCCGTAAGGTGGTTCACGCCATCAGCGATCTTCTCCTTGTCAATCAGTTTGGTTGTTGCCGTATAATACCCTAGAAGTTCCTCACGATAATTACCAAGAAACTTGAACTCGATACCTTCAGGGTGATTGAGGAAAAGCAGATAGACGGCCTTGTGTACAGGCGTCATCTCCACCTCACGGTTGTCATAGTCGATAAGGAACATCCGGTAATCCTTCGTGATGCGCAACCTGCTCAGTCGTGTCTTGGCAGCTTCCACTCGCAGTTCCTCGATAAGGGGCATACCGATAGCCTGCAACAAAAGATCGTTGCGTCCAGCTGCCCTGAGCGACACAACTAGTCGCTTCAGTTCTTGAACAGCCTCATCGATATGGATCTGCTGGATTGGCATTACGATTCTTCAGCACTGATAAGATCCCACAGCCATTTCTTCAGTTTATAAAGAGCCGTTTCATTACCTTTCTCTTCCTCTTCTCCCCTCTCTTTGGAGGGGTCGGGGGTGGCTTCGGGAGTGACTTCGGGGATGTCCTCATCCCCTGGAGCAGGTTCAATCTCCGTCTCAAAGGGCAGTTCCTGTAAGATTATCTCACCCGCCTTGAGTTGTTTGTTGGCTGGCTTGTAGAGTTTTGGAATTAGGTCCTCATAGTAACCATCGTCGTTGTTCACGAAGTGCTGTTCCTCCCGTTCCTTCTTCATCTCCTCCTCCAGACCGGTAGCCAGGATAGTCACCTTTGCATCTTCACCCAAGGAATCATCAGTAGCCGTTCCCCATATCACCTCGATGTTCGGGTCGAGCTGGTCGAAGAAATCATCGATCTCCTGCAGTTCCCTGACAAAGATCGGATGCTCGTCGCTAGCATAGATATTAAACAGGATGCGCTTGGCCTTGCCGATATCGTTGCCATAGAGCAGAGGAGAGTCGAGCGCACTGATGATGGCCTTCTCCACCCGTTTGTCACCGCTGGCACGTCCCATGGCCATGATGGCACTACCGCCGTTCTTCATGGTTGTCTCCACGTCACGGAAGTCACTCTTGATACCTCCGTCGCTGGGCAGTGTTATCAGTTCGGATATTCCCTTCACCGCATCCATCAGCACATTGTCAGCCCGCAGGAACGCTTCTTTCACCGACATCTCCGAATCAGCATATACATCGCACAACCGTTCATTGTTCACAATCAGGATGGCATCCACGTTCTTGCGCAGCTCATCAACACCCCTGAGCGCCTTGATAATCTTCTTTTTCTTCTCGAAATAGAAAGGTATCGTCACCACACCGATGGTGAGCAGTCCCATGCGCTTGGCGATGCCAGCCACCACAGGAGCCGCACCCGTACCGGTGCCACCACCCATGCCCGCTGTCACGAACACCATCTTTGTGCCGTCGCTCAGCAGTTTCTCTATATCAGCCACATTGGTTTCAGCCTCCACTCTGCCCACTTCAGGGTTTGCTCCGGCACCCAGTCCTGACTCCCCTAGCATGATCTTTACGGGAACAGGTGAGCGTGAAAGCGACTGACTATCAGTATTGCAGACGGCATAGGTCACGCCCTCCACACCCTCGTTGTACATGTTGCGTACAGCGTTACAACCGCCGCCGCCAACGCCAATCACTTTGATGATGCCCTGCATCTGATCCGTTACAGGACCGAAGTCAAGAAGGGTAAGTTTCTCTGTCATAAATCTATGCTTTACACTGTCAATGTTTCATGTTGTATCTTATGCGCACAAAGTTACCCATTATTTTTCTTATCCCCAAATATTTTTCTGTTGCAAGGCTTGCGGAAACTAAAGATGACAATCATTTCTCACACTCTTTCATTCTCACCTTTTCAATTTCAAGGTTCAGCTCTCTCACAGTATTAAAGAAACTACCCATGGTAGCCATTAGATAGCCCTCCAAGTCTTTGATCTGGGGAGTGAAGATGAGATGCTTTCTGACATGGACAGCAATTTCGTCCGAATCCGTGTTCGTTGCATAGAATAACGTGCAGTTCGAATGTGAATTGATGTTGTTCACCACCCCTCGCACTCTCGCGAACTCATCAATATCAAACCTCGAGAAACTGTAACACCAGGGATAGATCAGATTGATAAACAAACAGTCATCCACCGCCTCTATCAGAAACGTGATGCCCTGATAATCGTACCTGATTCTACCCTCTTCGGTTATTTCCGTTTGACAGCCGATATTCTTCAGTACCTGCTGTACCAGACTCCTTGTTGCTGACTTTATTTCTTGAGTCTTCGCCTTCTCCATATTCTCGTTCTCTTTGAGTAGTTGTTCCCTTCTCTTATTCTCCTTTGCCCTCTCACGAAACATGGTGAACAAGGTTATGGCGCAAGTTGTTGCGACTATTGTTGTTGCTAATGTCCAATCCATATTCTCCTCCTTTCTAATAGAAGTGTTTTGTCGAGGTCAAAGATAATCATTTTTCCTCAATTGCGCAAATCTTTTTTGTTTGCAAGGCTTGTAATTAAAGAGGTGCATGAGTAGGTTTAATGACAACCATAGGCTCGTCGGGATTCTTGCTCTCTAGTTCATAGTTCAGGACATACTGAAGCAAGGGGTCAACAGACCACGTCAGTTCCTTGGGGAACTCCACCCGTAGATACATCCAAGTACGTTCTTTTACTTTGATGTCTTTCTCGAAGAACGACTTGTAATCACCCACTCCTCCTGCCATGAGGAAATACCTGTTGCCCATTGATTTCGTAACGGCCGACAAATTGATGGCATCATATTTCTCACGTACAGAAACATCCTGTTCTTCATCATAGACATTCGCAACCATGGTAATACCATTATACTCTACGCGAAGACTGCGTTCCCCATCATGGCGCTTTTTCATGAAGTCAGGATATTCCACAACGATACTGTCTTTATGGTCTTTCCATGTTTCCCTTTGTGCATTTTCAAAGGCATTCCGTAGCCACTTGCTGTCATAAAACACCGTGTCTGTTACGTACTTCTCCACGATGAAACTGTCTCTATATATCGTGTCATGGCAAACGACTCTATGTACATGAGAACCCATACTATAACTATCCTTCTGTTGGCATGCACTAACCATGAAGGTCATCGTCAATGCGATCATTGTAAATTTGAAAAGTATCTTCATATCTCAATCAAAATCATCTGAAAGTCACCGTCTTTCATCCTCATAATCATGTATCACTAAATCAAGATCACGCACAAGATTTGCAAAGGGAAGATTCTCTTGCATTAAATCCCCGAAAACCGTTTCGGCTTCCTGATAGTCCTTCCCTTGGAAGGTTTCTATCGCTTTCTTCACAGGGATTTCATTAATGACTGGAGTTTGACCAGGAAAGCGGGAAACAGTCTTGATTACATCATTCCGCCTATATCGCTCATCAAGTCCAAAATAGCAATACTTCATCAAAAGATCGTAGTTGGTTCTCTCATAGGCTCTGTCATCAACCTTCTTTTGAGTCAACCTACGGAACTCATCACTGTTGCGAATGGCCTGTTCCACCTTTTCGCACCAGTCATCGAAACGTTGTTTGCATTCCGTTGAATTACAAACACTTTTGGGACTATCCCCCCATAGGGGATCCCTCCACAAGTATAAGGACAGCGGATTGAACTGTGGAATTACTTTGACCGGATATGTATCTCCACGTTTTTTTAGTGTTGGATACATCCATCTGACGTCTCTGTCATATTCATCCCATGTCGCTTCATGAATCGTGCGGAACAAACAATCCAACACCGCCTCATCAGGAGGTGTCCATCCCAGATGGTACATCAGCCGGAGATAATCTATTGGCGTCAACCTCTCCCTGTCGATGACAAAGCCATCGGTTTTAGCAAGTCTTCGGCACAGGAAGTAATAGTTCCTCCCATCGGCAAAATGCTCCACCTTATTCATCTGTTCTAGCAGATACTCCTCAGGGAGGTATCGAATCACTACCCAGTCACATGTAGGCTCATGATACTGCTCCCATAGTTCCTTCACCTTCGGCGCGAAAGAAGGATCCCAGTAATTCAACATCTTGGGATATACCCATTCCCTGTCGGCCTTCCCTGACTCAAGAAAGGCAGCAACGATCTTCTTCTGGTGGCACCAATCCAGACACTCGAACCGGTGCTGTATCTCCTTCCTTGCCTCTACCACCTTGCCACTCCTCTTATTGACGTAATTCCTGATGAGCGTGGCAGTTGGTGTATTTCGTTTGTATTTCCTGTAGATCATATCATCCTTTGAATTAATCCTGTTTCCCAAACCTGCACAGAATTCCCATGCTTTCTTTGCTGCAAACCAACTAGCCTCACGAAGCTACAGCGCCCGTCTCCTGGTTATAGTAAAAATTGAACTCGCCCAATGGTTTAAAACCATTCTTCCTCACAATGATTTGCATCATTCCATATAGGTCTTCACCATGTTCATCTGTGCAGACGTGATAATATTCAGGGCGATGTGCAAACATTACGACATCTGCAAGTTCCTCAATAAAACTGGAGTCTGGCAAATTCGTCAGTTCAGGTTGCCTAAAATCGTTATCATCATCATAGCCTGTAAATTTTTTCAACATTGTCCCTACAATAATTGGCAGGTTTTCCTGGATGGCCAGTTGTTTCAGCGAACGCATCACGTTTGCTGTTCTCTCTGAAGGACTTCCGTTTTCATTTCCTAAATCAATCATTTGCAAGCAGTCTATGAAAATAATGCTTATGTCCTTTTCTTTGATGCATTTTCGTGCGGTTTCAATCAATTCTTCAAGGGGTAGCCCCAAACTGTCATGTATAAACAATGCGTCATCGTCTAAAGTATGTATGCCCTTATCAAGTTTTTTCCACATATGCGGCTCCAAACGACCTTTATGCAAATCAAGCGTGGGAATATCGCAGTGGATGGACAGAAATCTGGAAAAATATTCTGACTTCAGCTTTTTTGTCGAGAACAGCAACACGGAAAGTTCGCTCTTCTGTATGATATTATCTATCATCGACAGCATAAACTCCTCTTTTCCCATGCAGGGTCTTCCGCCAAAGACGTACACCTTCCCGTTCTCAAAGCCGTCCGTCAAATCATCCAATGGACGGAATCCGGATGATATTCCCGACCTACTCTCTTTTGCTATTTTTTCCTGTAACTCATAAAGACAGTCATTCAGCATCTCCCGCATATCGATATAGCTGTTATCGCTCATCATCTCATTCAAGCTGGTCATAATTCAGTTACTTCAATTCTTTTCATTTTGATACACAAAGAGTTTGATTGCAAAGATAGGCTTTTACCTCTTTGCAACCAAGGTTTTTTGCATCACAAGCCTTGTGAAAAAGTAATTTTTAGTATCAAACATAAAAAAAGTGTTCACAAATTTGTGAATACAAAGAATATATTGTATCTTTGCCCCAAAATCGTAAAATGTATGATCGTCACCTTTGAAAAGGAATACCTTAGAGAACTCTATGAGAAAGGGCAATCAAGCGATAAAAGCCATCGCTTTCAACCCCAGATAGTCAAGAAGTATACGCGTGTCATTGACTTGATGATGGAACAGACGAATGTACAAGAGTTGACTCGATACGGTGGTCTGCACTACGAACATCTGCATGGTGATAAAGAGGGTATATCCTCCGTTAAGGTTAATGACCAGTATCGCATAGAGTTTCGTGAGATCATTCAAGGCGAAAAGGTCTTCGCAGAGGTAGTAAGTATAACAGAATTGTCTAACCACTATAAATAATGTATGTATATGGAGCATTTGGAAGGTTTCAACGACAACATGATTGCTAATAACTTGGAGCCGTATTTTCTGACGCATCCAGGTGAGGTGATTAAAGACGAATTGGAATTTCGTGGTATTAGCCAGCGACGTTTGGCTAAAGAGATTGGTGTTCCTGCCAGTCAGCTTAACGAATTGCTGAATGGCAAGCGTGCTCTAAGTGCTGAAATGGCATTACTTATAGGTCATGCCCTTGACATTGAAGCAGAACCCTTACTCGCACTCCAGATGAAATACAACCTTCTTTCCGCCAAGCGTAACAAGTCATTCCTTGAACGCCTGAAGGAGATACCAAAGATCGC
>JBGUJY010000054.1:0-107047 GCA_045114185.1 Prevotella sp.
GTACTTTCGTTAACTACGTTTTCCTCTGTCACGACTCGGCCAAACGTGCAAGCACGATGGCTCTCGCTGCTCCATCAGTTCGACAAACCAAAAGAAAAATTGTTTTTTCTTTTGGTTTGTGCTCACTTTTTCGTACCTTCGCCAGCCGTAAAGGATATGTATCTGATTATTATTGCAGCTGGAATATTGCCCGCATTCCTGTTGTGGGGGTACATCTGGAAAATGGACAAGAAGAAGGAGCCTACCCCACTGCTCGTCAAAGCAACATGCTATGGCGTGCTGATCTGTTTTCCTGTTGCCCTCGTGGAATCGATGATCAGCGGTATTCTCTTTGATTCCGGTGGACCTTCCACTATCATAGGCACAACGGCTGAAGCTTTCATGGTGGCGGCCATCCCGGAAGAGACATTCAAGCTGCTGGCATTACGATGGATTCTCAAAAACAACCCGTATTTCGACGAACACTTCGATGGTATCGTCTATGCCGTTTGTGTGGGACTGGGGTTTGCAGGACTGGAGAATGTTCTATACCTCTTTGATAATGCAGAGGATTGGTTGTCGGTGGCATTCCTTCGCTCGTTGATGGCCGTTCCCGGTCATTACGCCTTTGCCGTCTTGATGGGCTTTTATTACTCCAAATACCACTTTGTGGACCGTTCTCTCAAAACGGGCGCAATGGTTCTTGTAGCACCTGTGTTAGCACATGGATTGTATAATGCACTGCTGATGACATCCATGGTGAATGCGGCACTTGGCGGCATCTGTTTCTGCGGTGCCGTGTACCTAACTTACAAACTCCATATTTATGCACGTAAAAAAGTGCTTGCCATGGTTGATACCGACAAGCACTTGACAACAGAGAGTTGAGTAATACTTATTCTTCCTTCCTTGCTTGTGTGAGTCGTTGGAACTCCGCCCGTGCCTTTTCGAGTTCTTCCATGAACTCAGGACAGGTATGGAGGGTGAGTACGGCCACACTTCCAGCCAGACGACCTGCATCGACATCGCTCTGCCAGTGGGCACCAACGATCACACGACTGTCGCCATACATCATGCCACGGGCCAAGATAGTATCGGCAGCGGCGGGATTGAGCTCTGCGAGCAACAGGGCAGCACTCCATCCACGAATGGTATGACCAGAGGGATAGGAACCGTTGTTGATCAGTCCTTCCTCCTCGTTACGGGTGAGCATGTGCTCATTCATCCGCATGAAAGGACGCTTCCTTCTATAGAACCACTTGGCGCGGGTACCCATCTGATCGCAGGTCTTGATACTTCTTACCATGAAGGTGTATAACTCGGGTGTCTTCTCCATGGAAAGTTCCAAACCGAATGGCACGAAATACTCTGCAAGGGTGGAATCGATGTTCCAAACAGCATCACGGATGGCAATAGCAGCACGTTCAGGATTAAGACGCTGTTTCTTGCCCCACATGTAGCGCATGATGTCGTGGACAAATTCTTCACTCGTAGTGTCAGGAGGAGCAGGAAGCCATTTTATCATGTCGGGCAATTTCCTCATTGACAAATAAGGTTTCATCTCATCTTTGACATCCTTCTGGGCCTGAGCAGTCATGCCGCAGAAGAGTAGGATGACAATGAGCATCCAAAGGTTTTTCTTTTTCATCATTGTTGAATATAAGTTTTTAATTAGAATCTAAAGGAGGAAAGGTTAGTAGCCAAAGTCTTCACCTACGAGCACCACGGTATGTCTGCCCTTGGGGGAGTTGCGCAGGAAGTGCACGTAGTTGCAGATGCTCTCGGGCGAGTTGCAGTTATGACAGACACCGTCCACCTGACAGGGTGTGTCGATATTGAAACGGGCGGCATTGATGGGCGAAGCCGTGGAACGAGCACGAGCCAGAGCAGCCTCAACATTCTGTGTCACCTTGTTCAGACCGATGACGAAGATCACCTTCTTCGGTCCCCAGGTGATGGCTGCCACGCGGTTGCCGTTGCCATCGATATTTACAATCACTCCATCCTCTGAGATGGCGTTGGCACTCGAGAGATAGACATCGGTGGTGAAGGCGCGGACATACATCTGTAGCTTCTCCTCGTCAGTCTCAACCAGGTCGCGATCAAGCACCTTTAGCGTGCCACGCTCCTTGAGTGCCTGCGGGATGCCCATGTCGCGGATGGTCATAGTGCCGCCCCATGTCACGCTACTGCCGTCGGCAATCAGTTCAGATACTTTGTTCACGGCCTCAGCTGCTGTCTCGCAGTAGAAAGCCTCTATATGACGACGCTTCAGATTCTTGATCATCCGCTCCGCCAGTCGTTTATTCCTCATTTCCTTAGGTGTCATATCAAAATGTCTATTGGTTATCAAGCTAATGAATTATCGTTTGCGAAGATACAACAAATACTACAAACCACCAAAAAAACTTGAATATAGTTTGTGATATATATGTAATTATTGTTCATTAGCAACTTAATAGGGAATCCCCTATCATTATTTAGGGATTTCCCCACATGTTCGCAGTAAAAAAATGTATAAATTTACGGCGCTAATCACTATAATCGTTCAATTATGAAGAGGAATCTGATTTCAATGGCGTGTGTACTATTGACTTTGATCGTGCTCATGGGATGTGCGACATCAAAGGAGAAGGCCGCGAGGAAGACTGAACAGGCAGATAGAGTGGAGGCTGCATTGGCTGAAAGGCACTACAAGATTGCAGTGAAGATGATGATCGACCCGAGCGAAACCGAAGAAAAAGTAAATCAGCTTTTACCACAACCATATAGGTTAGAGGTGAGAAACGACTCGCTGATCTCATTTCTACCGAGGAACGGATATAATATGATCATGAATATATTAGGTCAGAGGGGCCTGATACTCTTTGAGCCCATCGGCAGTTACCAAGAGGTACTGACGAAGAAAGGCAAACGACATATAGAAATAGGGGTGGAAAATGAGGAGGACTCCTATACATTTTTGATTGATGTGGCAGCCAACGGTAATTCATACATCAGTGTGTACCCCCGTAAGCGAGAACGCATTTCGTTTTATGGTAATTTGATACTTGATTAACTTCCGCAAAAAAGTGCTATTAGATTTGGTTTTTTGAAGTAAAAGCCGTACCTTTGACTTCATGAAACCGTTCCACCCTCTCCAAACAGAGATTGGTAAGCCGGAGCAGTTCAACAACCCGTTCTGCTACGAGCCACATCCGCTATGTGTCATGGCGGCAGAGGAGGTGCAGCGATACATCACAGAGAATGCTGAAATCAAAGAGGATGCAGACAAAGGGAAGATGTTCGGTGTACTGGTGGTGGAGGCACCTCATCGAAAGAGAGATCAGACGGTGGGGTTTCTGGCTGCTTATAGCGGACTGCTCGCGGGGAAGAACAGCTGGTCGTGGTTTGTGCCACCTGTGTATAATGCGCAGAAACGTTTTGGTTATTTCAAGAGGAACGAAAGCAGACTCACGAAGATGAACCGTGAGGTGGATGCGTTGGAGAAACGGTTAAACAACTTGCTCAACAGCGCCGACTACCTCAAGATGCAGCAGACCGTGGAAAACCTGCTCAGTGAGCATGAGCGGAAGATGAAGACCGCCAAGGCGCTGCGCGATATGAAACGACTGCAGAAGAACATCTCGCCTGAGGAACATGCGGAACTGGTGCGCGAGAGTCAGTTTATGAAGGCTGAGATGCGCCGCATCAAGAAACGCTGCGAGGAGATGGCCCGCCCATGGAAGGAGAAGGAGCTGTCGTTAAGAGAGAAGATTGAACAACTGAAAAACCTCCGCAAGGAGTCGTCTGACGAGCTGCAGCGCTGGCTGTTCTCGCAATACAAGATGCGGAATGCGGAAGGGGAACAGAAAGACATACTGGATATCTTTGCCGACTATAGCGGTCAGCTACCCCCAGCAGGTGCTGGTGACTGCTGTGCACCGAAGTTACTGCAATATGCCTTTGAGCATCACCTCAAGCCCTTGTGCATGGCTGAGTTCTGGTGGGGCGAGTCGCCCAAGATGGAGATCCGTCATCACCTGCACTACTACCCCGCTTGTCGGGGGAAATGTCTTCCGATATTGACGTGGATGCTGGGCACTGATTTCTCGGGTAAGGAGTGTGGAGTGATGAGTGAGATATCAATCCTACACGAAGACGACTATCTCATCGTGCTGAACAAGCCCGCAGGGATGCTGAGTGTGCCCGGAAAGACTGGTGAAGAATCGGTGGAGAGTATCATCAGGGAACGGTTGCACGACGAGGTGAACCCACTGATCGTGCACCGTCTCGATATGGATACCTCAGGACTGATGGTGGTGGCGAAGAATAAATGGGCATACACGGAACTGCAAAAGCAATTCCTGGAACATCAGGTGCAGAAGACCTACGTGGCATTGCTGGAGCGCATGCCTAAAGACAAGCCACTTAAGGGTACCATCACCCTACCCTTACGACCGGACATCTACGACCGTCCGCGACAATTGGTGGACAACACCAACGGGAAGGATGCCGTGACGGAATATGAGATCATGGAGGGATTAGGCGATAAGCATCCGCGTGTGGTGCTACGTCCGAAAACAGGACGCACACACCAACTGCGCATACACTGCGCCCATCAGCAAGGATTGGGTGTGCCGATTTGGGGTGATGCCCTCTACGGACAACGCGCCGACCGTCTCTACCTGCATGCAGAGACTCTCTCGTTCATTCATCCCAAGACGGGTGAACGACTCACCTTCACAGAGTCGGCACCGTTCTAATTAAAGGTTGTCGAGCAGCGAAAGCCAGTTCTCTACAGGGATACCCCGGTTCTTATCGGCATTGTCCTTGTTGGCCTCTATCAAGCGATAAAGTGCATCCATGGCCTTGCGAGTACTGGGCTTCAAGGGTTCATCCTTGAGCAGATGACCGATCAACACGGCAGAGAACATATCGCCTGTACCTGGGAAGTGTACAGGGATCTCGGTATAAGGAAGCAGGAAATACTCGTCGGTGAAATGGTTATACCCTACCACCGTACACTGACCATCAACCAGCAGACTGGTAATCAGTGCCGAACGGGTGCCCAACTGACGGAGCTTATCCAACAACACCTTGGCCTCCTGCCAGGTAATGCCCGACGGGTTATACGGGGTGTCGGTAAGATAACATGCCTCGGTATAGTTGGGGAAGATGAGGTGAGCCACGCTAATCATCTCGCGCATACTCTGCACAGCCTCCTCGGTAACGCCGTTGTACAGCTTACCCTCGTCGCCCATGATGGGATCCACGAAGATCACCGTACCATTGGCTGCCTGCTCACGACAATAGGCCGAAACGATCCGCGCCTGACGCTCACTGGCAATGAAGCCCGTGGCGATGGCATCAAAACGGAAACCGAGCTCCTTCCATACAGGAAAGACCCCTTGGATATAATCGGTCGTGTCCATGATATTGAACTTCCCGTAGTCGAGCGTGTTGGATACAAGCGCCGTTGGGAGGTTATACACTGGATGTCCCAGATACGACAGGATCGGGAGCATTGCCGCGGTGGCCACCTTACCGTAGCCAGCCAAATCGTTGATGAGTAATATCTGCTTTTTCTCCATTTCGGCTGCAAAGGTACGAAAAGTTGAGAGCAATACAAAATAAATGCATTTATTTTTATTGCCGAGACGGAGTACCTTCGGCGTAAGCCAAAGTACGATTAAGCGAGTGAAAGTATTTTCGGCGTAGCCAAAGGTTTCGGCGTAAGCCAAAGTACGATTAAGCGAGTGAAAGTATTATCGGCGAAGCCAAAGGTAATAAAATTAATTGACAAAACAAAAGACAATATCCGTTTTTTCCCGTAGGGAAACAATAAAGGACGGCTGTTACACGTTATAATGTATATATAAACTTATAGATATCACATGAGGAGAATACTGAAATCATTTATAGCAGGAGTAGTGTTCCTGCTCATCCCTGAGACTGGCATAGCCAAGCAATGGACATTAAGAGAATGTATCGACTATGCTTTACAGAACAACATCTCACTACAGAAGAACAGACTCAATAAGCTGAGTGCGCAAGAGGATATCCTGCAAAGCAAGGCCGCCCTCCTTCCCTCACTCTCTGCATCTACGTCGCAGAACGCCACCTTCCGCCCCTGGCCGGAAACAGGTGCAGCCACTGTGGCCAATGGCTATGCCGTATCGAGCGTGGATAAGTTGTATTTCAATGGTTCCTACTCCCTGAACGGCAATTGGACCGTATGGAACGGCAACCGCAACAGGAATACGGTGAAGCTGAACGAACTGTCGGCCTTGCAGGCGGAACTCGACTCTGCCACCACAGCTAACTCCATCCAGGAGCAGATTGCGCAACTCTATGTGCAGATCCTCTATTCAACAGAGGCCATCAACGTACATAAGTCGAGTCTGGAAACCAGTAAGAAGAACGAACAGCGCGGACAGGAGTTCGTGAATGTAGGGAAAATGAGTAAGGCTGACCTCTCGCAGCTCACCTCGCAGCGTGCGCAGGATGAGTATAGCATTGTGGAAGCAGAGAGCAATCTCAGGAACTACAAACGACAGCTGAAGCAGTTGCTGCAGATCACGGATGATGAGGAGTTCGACATCGTTGTTCCCGTCACTACCGACGAGATGGCGTTACAGGACATCCCCCAGATGCAGACCGTGTATGCGTCGGCACTTGTTACACGACCGGAGATTCAGAATGCGAAGCTCGGTATTGAGTCAAGCAACCTGAACATCAAGCTTGCCAAGGCACAGAAGCTACCTACCATCGGCGTGAGCGGTAGTGCCATAACCAACACCACTTCTATGGGTAATAACAGTCTGGGCACACAGCTGAAAACGAATTTCAACTTAGGGGCTGGTGTGAGTGTCAGCATTCCACTCCTCGACAACCGTTCTACCAAGACAGCGGTGAACAAGGCTACCATCCAGAAGATGAACTATATGCTCGACCTGCAGGACAAGCAGACATCACTCTACTCTACCATCGAGAACTACTGGCTACAGGCAGTGACCAACCAGAATAAGTTCAAGGCCGCTAAGGTGGCCACGGCAAGTCAGGAGACCAGCTACGAACTGCTAAGCGAGCAGTTCCGTCTCGGACTGAAGAACATCATCGAACTGATGAACGGTAAGCAGAACCTGCTCCAAGCTCAGCAGAACGAGTTGCAGAGCAAGTACATGACAATCCTGAATATCGAGATGCTGAAATTCTATCAGGACGGACAAATTAAAGATTAACTACGTTGACTTTTGTCACGACTCGGCCAAACGTGCAAGCACGATGGCTCTCGCTGCTCCAAAAGTTAAACATTTGACATTAAAGATTAGAAATTGAAAATTAAAAATATAGCATGAAGAAGAATAAGAAACTATGGTACGTGGTGGGAGCAATAATATTGGCTGCCATCATCGCCTGGCTACTTTTCGGTGGCCACAAAAAGAAAGAAGAAGTGTCGTTCGAGACTGCTAAGACCGAGGTGGCGAGTATCCACACCAGCATTACCGCCACAGGAACCATCGAGCCAGTAACCTCCGTCACGGTGGGTACACAGGTGTCAGGTATCGTGAGCAAACTCTATGTTGACTACAATAGCGTGGTGAAGAAGGGTCAAGTGATTGCTGAACTCGACAAGACGAACCTGATGAGTGAACTCAATACCGCCAAGGCAAACCTGTCATCAACACAGAGCGCACTCAACTACCAACTCGCCAACTTCAACAGGTTCAAGACCCTGTATGACAAAGGACTGGTGAGTGCTGATGATTTTGAGAGTGCACGACTTAACTACCAGCAGGCACAGCAACAGGTGTCGCAGGCTCGCGAGAACGTGAGAAGGGCACAGACCAATCTGGGCTATGCTACTATTACATCACCTATCGACGGTGTCGTTCTCTCTAAATCTGTAGAGGAAGGACAGACGGTGGCTTCATCGTTCAACACACCTGAGTTGTTCGTAATCGCCAAGGACCTCACCGACATGCGCGTGATTGCCAATATCGACGAGGCTGATATCGGTGGGGTGAAGGAAGGACAGCGCGTATCGTTCACCGTGGATGCCTTCCCCGATGACACTTTCAGCGGAACCGTTCAGCAGGTGCGCCAGGAGGCTACGACAGAGAGTAATGTGGTGACCTACGAGGTGGTGATCTCTGCACGGAACAACGACCTCAAGCTGAAGCCAGGTCTGACCGCCAATGTCACCATCTTCACCATGGAGAAGAACAATATTCTTACTGTTCCTGCCAAGGCGCTGCGCTTTACACCCAATGCAGCTCTCTTGAAGGAAGGACAGGAGATCAAGGACTGTCATGCCGACCATAAGCTGTGGACAAAAGAAGGTGAAGCCTTCGTGGCACATGCTGTGGAGATTGGTACTACCAATGGTGTGACCACCGAGATCATCAGTGGTATCAAAGAAGGAACAGAGGTGCTTACCGACTTCTCCATCAGCGGACAAAACGAACCGATGGGTGCAGAGCAGGGTAATAACCCGTTCATGCCAAGACGTCCCAACAGCAACAGGAACAACAATCAGCAGACCAAGAAACCACAATGATATGAGCGAAGAGAATAGAAAGGTCGTCATTGAACTGCAGAACGTGAAACGCTACTTCCAAGTAGGTAGCGAGACCGTCAAGGCGCTGCGCGGCGTATCGTTCAAGATCTACGAGGGCGAGTTTGTCACCATACAGGGTACCTCCGGATCGGGAAAGTCAACCCTGCTGAACCAGCTGGGATGTCTCGACACCCCGACAAGCGGTGAGTATTTCCTCGACGGCATCTCTGTGCGTTCCATGTCGAAGACCCAGCGTGCCCATCTGCGCAACAGGAAGATTGGCTTTGTGTTCCAGACCTACAACCTGTTGCCAAAGACCACCGCACTGGAGAACGTGGAACTGCCCCTGATGTATAACTCGGAGGTCTCAGCATCCGAGCGTAAGGAACGGGCCATCAAAGCCCTGCAGGCTGTAGGCTTGGGCGACCGTATGTACCATAAGTCGAACCAGATGTCGGGCGGTCAGATGCAGCGTGTGGCCATTGCCCGTGCCCTGGTGAACGATCCTGCAGTGCTCCTTGCCGACGAGGCAACGGGTAACCTCGACACCCGCACATCGTTCGAGATGCTGGTGCTGTTCCAGGAACTCTACAGACAGGGTAACACGATTATCTTCGTGACCCATAACCCGGAAATTGCCGAGTACTCGAGCAGGAACATCAACCTGCGCGACGGCAAGATCCGCGAGGATACCATCAATACGAATATCAAGTCGGCTGCCGAGGCACTGGCTAAGTTGCCTGCACCGCAGGACGATTAAGGAAATTGAAAATTGAAAATTGAGAACTGAGTTCAAGAAATGAATATACTGAATTTGTTTAAGGTGAGCCTGAAGGCCGTGGGCAACAACAAGATGCGGTCGTTCCTCTCCATGCTAGGTATCATCATCGGCGTGGCGGCGGTCATCATCATGATGGCCATCGGACAGGGATCGAAAGAGAGCATCCGTAAGGAACTGTCCACCATGGGTACCAACCTGCTGACTATCAGTCCGGGAGCCGACATGCGAGGTGGTGTAAGACAAGACCCGTCGAGCATGCAGACACTGAAGATGGCCGACTACGAGCGCATCATGAAAGAGAAGAAGTTCGTGACGAAGGTATCGCCCGAGGTGACAGCCAGCGGACAGGCCATCTATGGTAACAACAATACCAACGCCTCCATGTACGGTGAGTCTATCGATTACCTTGAAATCCGACAATGGACCATCGATGAAGGCGAGTGCTTCACAGAAGAAGATATCAAAAAAGCAGGAAAAGTATGTGTTGTAGGTGCTACCGTTGTTAAGGAGCTCTTTGGAGAAAACACCGACCCCATCGGAAAAACAATCCGTTTCAAGAGCATTCCCATGCGTATCGTGGGTGTACTGAAGGCGAAAGGCTACAACTCATGGGGTATGGATCAGGACAACGTGATCATTGCTCCCTATACCACGGTGATGAAGCGTATCGCTGCCCAGACCCACTTCTCCAGCATCGTCTGCTCGGCAGTCACGGAAGAGCTCTCGGATGCTGCCATTGAGGAACTCACGCAAATCCTGCGTGACAACCATAAGCTGAAAGATGATGCGGACGACGACTTCACCATCCGTTCCCAGGCAGAGATGATGGAAACGATGTCATCCACCATGGACACAGTAACCCTGATTCTTGTGGTGGCTGCCGCCTTCTCATTGCTGGTGGCTGGTATCGGCATCATGAACATCATGCTCGTGAGTGTTACTGAGCGCACCAAGGAGATTGGTCTGCGCATGGCAGTAGGTGCCACCGGACCAGTCATCTCGCTGCAGTTCCTCATCGAGTCGGTGCTCATATCTGTGACGGGCGGTCTTATCGGTGTGCTCGTCGGAATAGGCGTTAGCACCTTCATGTCATCGTTCGGCATGCCATCCAGTGTTCCTGCATGGAGCATCTATGTTTCTTTCCTCGTATGTGTATTCATCGGTGTGCTCTTCGGCTACATCCCTGCCCAGAAAGCAGCCAATATGGATCCCATCGAGGCTATACGTCATGAATAATAAAAAAACAATCCTATGAATATTACCGAAAGATTTTTAAACTACGTCAAGTTCGACACACAGTCGAGCGAAGAGAGTACAACTGTTCCCAGTACATCCAAACAACTGGTATTTGCCAAGTTCCTGAAAGAAGAATTGGAACGTGAAGGCTTTGCCGATGTGGAAATGGATGAGATGGGCTATATCTATGCCACGTTGAAGTCGAACACCCGCAAAGAGGTGCCTACCATCGGCTTCATCTCTCATTATGACACATCGCCAGATTGCAGCGGAGCGGATATCAAACCCAGCATCGTAAGTGGATATAACGGCAGTGATATCGAGCTGTCACCGGGCATCATCTCATCACCTCAGAAGTTCCCAGAACTGCTGCAGCATGTGGGCGAGGACCTGATTGTGACAGACGGAACAACCCTGTTGGGCGCAGATGACAAGGCGGGTATTGCAGAGATTGTGCAGGCCATGTGCTGGTTGCGCGACCATAAGGAGATTCTGCACGGAGATATCCGTATGGGCTTCAACCCCGACGAGGAGATTGGTATGGGCGCACATCACTTCGATGTGGAGAAGTTCGGCTGCGAATGGGCCTACACCATCGATGGTGGTGACCTGGGCGAACTGGAGTTCGAGAACTTCAACGCTGCCAGTGCAAAGATCCAGATCAAGGGTGTGAGCGTACATCCTGGCTATGCCAAGGGAAAGATGATCAATGCAAGTCGACTGGCATCTGAATTCATCGCCTTGCTGCCTGAGGGAGAGACACCTGAGGAGACAGAGGGTTATGAGGGCTTCTATCATATCACGGGTATGGAGAGCTGCACGGAGAGTGCCAAGCTGAGCTTTATCATCCGTGATCACGACCGTGAGAAGTTCGAGGACCGCAAACGTATGATGCAGCTCTGCGCTGATAAGATGAACGAGAAATACGGGGAAGGTACGGTAACGGCTGATATCAAGGACCAGTACTATAACATGAAAGAGAAGATCGACCCGAATATGCACGTGATAGATGTGGTGCTGAAAGCCATGCAGGCTTGCGACGTTCCGCCACGTGTCCGTCCTATCCGAGGGGGTACCGATGGTGCACAGCTCTCTTTCAAAGGACTCCCCTGCCCTAACATCTTCGCCGGTGGCGTGAACTTCCACGGACCGTTTGAGTTTGTCAGCGTTCAGGTGATGGAGAAAGCCATGCAGGTAATCGTGAAGATCTGCGAGCTTACAGCAAACTATAATGATTAATTGAGAATTTATCTGGATACGCTAAAATGAATGCGCTACCCGCACTGATCAAAGACTTGGCCCTCATCCTCATGGTGGCCGGCATCGTTACGCTGGTATTCAAACGACTCAAGCAGCCGTTGGTACTGGGGTATGTAGTGGCCGGTTTCCTGGTGAGTCCGCACATGCCCTACGTAGCTTCTGTCGTTGATACGGCTGACATCCACTCATGGGCTGATATCGGTGTGATGTTCCTATTGTTCTCATTAGGTCTTGACTTCTCGTTCAAGAAGATTCTGAGGATGGGTGCGTCACCAATTATCTCCACCGTCACCATCATCTTCTGTATGATGATGCTCGGCATCATAACGGGTCATCTCTTTGGTTGGGGGAAGATGGACTGCATCTTCCTGGGCGGTATGCTCGCCATGAGCTCCACAACGATTATCTATAAGGCGTTTGATGATCTCGGACTGCGACAGCAACAGTTTGCGGGTAGAGTGATGAGCGTACTCATCCTCGAAGACATCCTGGCCATCGTCATGATGGTGATGCTGAGCGCCATTGCCAGCGGGAACAGTCCTAACGGTGGACAGATGCTCGAATCGGTCATCAAGATCACCTTCTTCCTGATTCTATGGTTCGTGGTAGGCATCTTTGCCATCCCACTGTTCCTGCGCAGGATGCGTAGGCAGATGAACAACGAGGTGCTGTTGATCGTGTCGTTAGGACTCTGTTGTGCCATGGCCGTGTTCTCCACAAAGGTAGGATTCAGTAGTGCTTTCGGAGCTTTTGTGATGGGTAGCATCTTGGCTGAGACCATCGAGGCGGATAAGATTATCCGATTGGTGGAGCCAGTGAAGAACCTCTTCGGAGCCATCTTCTTCGTATCAGTAGGTATGCTCGTTGATCCGCATATCCTGGTGGAATATGCTTTACCAATCCTCACCCTTGTCTTGACCATCCTCATTGGTCAGGCCATCTTCGGTTCCTTGGCCTTCATGTTAGGAGGTGAGACGATGAAGTCAGCCATGAAATGCGGTTTCTCCATGGCACAGATCGGTGAGTTCTCATTCATCATCGCCTCTTTAGGATTGTCATTAGGAGTGATTAGCAAGTTCCTCTACCCTGTCGTTGTGGCCGTGAGTGTCATCACCACCTTCCTGACACCGTATATGATCCGGTTGGCCACACCCGCCTATAACCAGTTGGAGAAACGACTGCCATCGAAATGGGTGCGCTCGCTGAATCATCTCACCATGAGTCATCCGAACACCACTGAGCAGAACAAATGGAAGAAGTTGCTCCTGCAGTTGGGACGGATTACATTAGTTTACGGCATCTTAGCTGCAGCTACCATCACCCTGATGTTCACCTTCGTCCTGCCCTTTACACGAAAGTTGTTACCGGGATGGGAACTTCATTGGTATGCCAACGCCATCACGGGAGTCCTTACCGTGCTCTTCATCTCTCCTTTCCTGCGTGCCATGGTAATGAAGAAGAACCATAGCGAGGAGTTCAAGGCACTGTGGGCAGAGAGTAACATTAACCGCATCCCCTTGCTCTTCACCATTCTGGTGCGTGTCATCATTGCTGTTGGTTTTATTTTCTATATCTGCAACTACCTCACCCGGTTCAGCAATGCCTTGATGATCACCATTGGATTCATCGCTGTTATGCTCATGGTCTTCTCACGATGGATCAAGAAAAGGAGCATCGGTCTGGAACGCCTGTTCATCCTCAACCTCCGCTCGCGCGACATCGAGGCGCAGGTACATGGACATAAACGACCGCTGTATGAGGGGAAATTGCTCGACCGTAATATCCATATAGCCGACTTCGAGATTCCTGCCGGCTCGCTCTGGATGGGTAAGACCTTGAAGCAACTGAACCTAGGACAGAAATACGGTATTCATGTAAGTAGTATCCTCAGGGCTAATCATCGGTTGAACATTCCCGACGGCGAATCACTCATCTTCCCTGGTGACATTCTTCAGGTAATCGGAAGCGATGACCAGCTGACCGCCTTCCAACAAGCTATTCAAAAAGAGGTGATGGAAGAGGATCATGAACTGGAGAAACGTGAGATGAAGTTGCGTAGTATCATCATCAGCGGAAGCAGTCCTTTCATTGGTAAAACCTTACAGGAAAGCGGTATCCGTGATCAGTACAACTGCATGGTAGTGGGTATTGAAGAAGGAAAGGAGAATCTTTCGCAGGTAAAGTCAACCTACCGTTTCCAAAAGGGCGACATCCTATGGATCGTAGGAGAGATAGAGGATATTCAACGCATCACCCGCTCTTAATACCACTGTATGGTATTGGTATATCCGCTGCGCTTATCGTATTTCAAAGCATCTGTAAGCGTGGCGGCATTACAACGGAAGGAGAAATTATAAGAGGTATAAGGAGCAATCACCACCGAGCATGACATGTTGAAGCAATGGAGGTCGCGTGACAGCGAGGCCGTTGTCATACTCAGCTTATGCACATCGAAGTCGTAACCACTGGAGAACGTAATGTTCCACCCGTCACTGATACGGATATTACCACTGAAGTTCAGGTTCTGTGTGAACTTATACGGATAGCGCATGGTCTTGGTGTTGAATTTACCGCCCGTATTCTCACGCATGGTGACACCATAGCCCACGGAGATTGACCACGGCAAAGAGAACGTCATATAGCCGTCAGCATCCGTTTCGGCCTTACCCGATGTCTTCTTCGCACCCCGTTTGCCACGCTCCAAGTCTTTGTCGATATTCGTCTCCACCTCATTCTCATCTTCATCATCATCGAGTGAGTCATCGCTGTCTTTGTCATGGCTGATACCCTGTAATTTGTCCATCCACTTTCTAAAAGTTTGCGGATTAAGGGTAAAAGAGAGGTTCTGCGTCATTCCCTGGAATCGTCCGAAGCGACCGTAACTGTATTCCGTACGTGTTCCCAGATAGGGATTACCGTTTTCGTCCAGTTCATATGCATAGGTGGCGAACGAGGAGTTGATATTGAAGGTATAGTTCTTGGAGAGCTTCAGACGCAGTTTCATACCTAAGTCACTCCACTGTCGTTCCTTGGCGGCCATATTATACGACATATCCAGCGTGAGGTCGTCAATCAAGAAAATCTTCTTGTATCCAGTTGAGTCCTTATCATTGTCCGACTTCATCTTCATCTCAAGGTTATTCTGCAACGAGAAGCCAATGCTTCCCGTCTTCCCTTTCGAGGGATGACCGAAGATTCCGTTCTCGTATGGAGAATACTGTACCAGCGTCACATTGCCGTTCGCATCGGTCTTTTGGTAAGTCTTCCAAAGTCCATAACGTTCAGCAGCGAAATCCGGCGTATAGTTATACGTTACCGTAGGTGTGAGCACATGGCGGACCAGGCCGACTTTACTGCCGAACAGTTTCTTCCAAGGTTGGTAGAATCCATATAGTTTCGTAGATGCTGACAGACTCATGTTCCAGTTGTAGGCATTATAGAAACCGTAGGTGGTGTCGCAAACCTCTTTCTGTCTTTCTACGTCCCACGACTTCTCCACCCGGTTGGTGTACATACGATCAACGAAGTTGAACCTAGGATTCAGGGTAATAGCATCAAACAACGTGAAATTGGCCTGTATGGGAATGTTATGGTTAATGCCGTTACGCCAATCCTTCACCAGACTCGAGTGCAAGATTCTGTCCTCCTTGGCGTTGATGCGGTTCTCAATTTCACCAGTGTAGCTTACGGAAATTTTCTCATACCACCGCTCGTCACCCGCTGCCTTCTTCCGTCTGAACGGATAGAATTGTGATACCGTGATATTCAAGTCGGGCAAGGCCAAAGAGATGGTCGAGTCGCGCATGTTCTGGTCCAGGTTTATCGTTCCCATAAGTGTCATTCCAATACTGGAGAACGTGGTGTTCATCGATACAGATGATGTTCGCATACTCTGCGTCATCGACTGCGGGTTATACAGACTCGAGAGGTTGTTCTTCTCGTAGCTCGTTGTGGAGAAGTTCACACTGGCCGAAAACGTACGGAACGGATTTGCCTTGGCATCCTGACGATGACTCCACTGAACCTTGAAACTCTCCCTTTCTGTGAAGTCGGGCATTCCCTTGTCACCATTTTTCGTGTCCTGATAACTAAAATAGAAGCTACCAGAATATCTATAGCGCTTGCGGTAGTTGCTGGCAGCACTCACGCCCCATGAGCCCTTAGTATAGATCTCTCCCAAGAGTTTCAGGTCCCATTTATCACTCAGGGCAAGGTAGTATCCACCATCGCGTAGATAGAATCCTCTGGAGCTCTCATCACCATAGGTAGGCATGATGAAGCCACTGCTATAACTCTTGGTAAAGGGGAAGAACCCATAGGGAATGGCCAAGGGAAGGGGTACATCGCATACCACCAAGTAGGCAGGACCGAAGACAACATCCTTGTTGGGACGTACCTTGGCACGCGACAAGGCGATATAGAAATCGGGATGGTCGGCATCGCAGGTCGTATAACGTCCCTTTTCCAGATAGAGCACACCAGTGGAGTCGCGTTTGGCATGCTTACTGAACAGGTATCCGTCTTCCTGTTCCGTATAGACATCCTTGATAAAACCTTTCTTGGTCTTGATATTGAACGAGATGGTATCGTTCTCGTAGGTATCTTGTCCCATCTTAAATACTGGCTTGCCTACTAGTTCCGTCATTGTGGAATCCGCATAGGATGGTGTGGCATACACCAAGTTACTATCAAGACTCATATAAATCTTGTCGCTCTTGAGATCCATGATCTGATACTCCACGTGAGCATCACCGAAAAGATGGGCCGTCTTCGACGTAGCATCATAGATCAGAGAGTCCTTGGCCGTATATTTTACAGGAGCCTCGATGGCATTCTTCCGCATCTTGTTCAGACTATCGGCACGGATAGAATCATCCACTGCCTGATTATGATGGTAGATGGCCAGTTGCAAGGAATCCATGGCAAGGGTGTCTGGAATATTACTGATGGAATCACTGTCCTGAGCAATAGAGAAACTATAGACTCTATGGTTACCGTGGAAACCATAAGCCCTGTTCGCCATCATTCCAATGATGACAAACAGGAGAAGAAATATCAGTGTCTTATTCCTCATGAACCTTCAGAAACGACTACATCAGTCTATTTCAAGGTGCAAAAGTACGAAAAAGAAATGAGATACCGCGCCCATTAACCGATAATTAACTTATTTAATTGATTATTCGCACTCGTAAGGAAACATCATGAGAAGAGAGTGGGTACAAGAGAAGAAAGAACAATGAAGGACTTTTTTTTACAAAAGATATTGGAACTTAGGATTTTTTGTTTATCTTTGTGGGCAAATAACTACCTACTGAAAACCAATAAAAGACTATCATGATACACATTAAGGAAGAAGCAGCAAGATGTCTGCTATGTAAAGACGCTCCATGTAGTAAAGTTTGTCAGCATGGAGACCCCGCGCGCGCTATTCGTGCCATACGGTTTGATAATGAGCAACTGATTGGTCGTTGGGTTGCAGCATGTTCCGATGAAGAACTGGAGGCTGCCGAAAAGGCCTGTATCCACTACGACAAACCTATTCGTATCAAAGAGCTGGTACGCGCTGCTTGTAGTGATAGCGCCACACCAAACGGAACACCTCCTTCCCTTGCCATCGATTTCTGTGGCATCCAATGCGAGAATCCCTTCTTCCTGGCCTCATCGGCTGTCTGCACCAACTACGAGATGGTGGCACGGGCCTTCGAAGCAGGCTGGGCAGGTGTATTCTACAAGACCATCTGTATGCAGGATATTCGTGAGGTGTCGCCCCGCTTTGATGCCTGTCAGCAGGAGGGATCATCGGATTTCTTTGCCTTCCGCAACATGGAGCAGTTGAGTGAGAATCCTTACAAGGTGGACTTCGATATCCTGCGCCGGCTGAAGAAGGAATATCCCTCGAAGGTTGTCATCGCTTCTATCATGGGACAGACCGAGGAACAGTGGATCATCTTGGCTAAGATGGCTGAGGAGGCTGGTGTTGATGCGGTGGAACTGAACTTCTCGTGTCCGCAGATGCGACTCACAGGAATGGGTAGTGATGTGGGACAAAACCCCGAACAGGTGCTGTTCTATACCACCTTTGTCAAACGCAATGTCTCGATACCGGTCATTCCGAAGATGACTCCGAATATCACCCACATCACTGAGCCAACAATGGCCGTGTACTTTGCTGGTGCTGATGCTATATCAGCCATCAACACCATCAAAAGTGTGACGATGGGTAACCGAGCCAGAGTCTCAGGACACAAAACCATTTCGGGTCTCTCAGGAAGAGCAGTACGTCCTATTGCCCTCAGATATATTCTGGAGATGGCACAGACCCCCATGACACGTTCTTCTTCGAAGCTTAACGAAGCTCAGAATGGCATGTATGGCAAGGGACTGGAGATAAGCGGTATCGGTGGCATTGAGACATGGAACGACGCACTGGAGTTCATTCAGCTGGGTTGTAGGAATGTGCAGATATGTACAGCTGTGATGCAGTACGGCTATCGTATCATCGACGACTTGATACTTGGCATGCAGCAATATATGACTGAACGGGGCATAGATTCGCTCGATAGCATCGTGGGTGAGGAACTGCCCAACTTCGTGACGCCTACTGATCTAGATCGAGAGACAATTGTCTATCCGAAAACCGACCGTGACAAGTGTATCGGTTGCGGACGCTGCTATGTATCCTGCATGGACGGTGGTCATCAAGCCATTGACTTCGACCCAGAGACCCGTCAGCCTCGTATTATCGGTACCAAGTGCGTAGGTTGTCACCTCTGTCGCCTAGTTTGTCCTACTGGTGCCATCGGCATTACCAAACGCATCAATAAAAAAACAGTCAAGGCAGAGTAATCATAAGCAGAACGCTCACGCGAAAAGGGCGTGCCACTGCTGGAAGCGGAGAACACCGGTCTTGCCGAATTTGGCAAGACTACGTTCCGCTTGTTCCACTGTCTTCTCTGTCTCCAAACGAGTTTTAGAGAAGAACTTGTCAGCATAGCAGATGAGTTGTTCCTCAAGGGTTTCCGGGAGGAAAGGCTCCCAGAATGAAATTTCTGTACCTTCTGGTGGCGGTAGGATTGTGATGGGTAGTTGCTGTGAGACAATTTCTTCAACAGTCAGGCCTGCACCTGTATGACGTTCACAAACCCGTGCATGACGGGGATAGCCCTCAGCTCGCATGATGGCAGCACCGAGCTGTCCATGACAGATATATGGTTCGGTACCATAGCACTGGATGCCTGGCGCGTCGCAACGGAAGATACCGATATCGTGTACCATTGCTGCCTCCTCTATAAACTGACGATCGAGCATCAGTTCGGGATGAGCATCACAGATCCGCAGAGCTTTATCGGCCACTGCCCTGCTATGAATGAGGAGAATGCGTTTCAGCGCATTCTCCTCGGGATAATACTTATTGATGATTGTTTCGTAAAACATCATAAAATGACTAACTCTCAGCTCTCTCAATCCATGCGATGGTATCACCCTTGTTCACCTTCGCACCCTGCTTGGCCGTGATCTCCACAAGCTTGCCACCGAGAGCGGCAGGAATCTCTGTGATCTCACCCCATGGTGTCTGGATGTAACAGAAGGTCTGACCCTCCTCGTACTTCTGTCCGATGAACGGCTCCACGCAAGGTGCGCACTCACCGTCGCCATTGAACTCATAGTAAATCTGTCCCTTGACAGGTGCCACGAGAGCGTCAGCCTTGGCATGCTTGAACTCTGCGATCTTCTCGGGCGAGAGTTTTGCTCCCAGTCTGGAATCCTTGATCTTCTGGATGTCAGCCAGGAGGTTCTTCTTAGCCATACCGCTCTTGAAGGGACGGTACTGCTCTGGGTGCATAGCCAACTCGTAGAGTTCCTCATCATCCTGTCCGTAATCCCATCCGTTCTCGTCCATCTCCTTACGGAAGTCATCAAGCGCATTGGGGATAAGGGTACGCGGATCGGCATCAGTGAACTCACGACCTTGTTCCTTGGCAAGCTCAACAATCTCGGGCGCGATAGCTCCAGGAATCTTTCCGCTCTTACCGAGGATCATGCCCCACATGGCATCGTCCATCATCACGAAGCGTCCCTTGCCCTGTGCCATGGTGAGCAGGTTCATCAAGGCAATATTCTTTACATACTGACTGAATGGGGTAACCAGTGGTGGATAACCCACACGCGGCCAAACGTAAGCCACCTCGTCGAACAACTTCACGAGCATATCGTCGGTAGAGAGCTCGGGCTCGCCCTTGGCTTTCAGTGTCTTGTTAATGATACTGTGGATACCAGCGAGGTCGGCCATCATGGATCCCATCATACCGCCTGGCAGTCCGCAACCCAAAAGAAGTGAAGACATGAGTTTATTACCCGGGTTGATGAAGTAGCCGAGCCAGTCGTCAATGAACTCCTGTGTCAGGGCACGAGCCTGCATATAAGCATTCATGTTGATCTCCTTCACTTCGAAGCCCTCGTGCTTGAGCATCGACTGCACAGAGATGATATCCGGATGCACCTTACCCCATGACAGCGGTTCAATGGCGGTATCAATCACGTCTGCACCGTTGTTGCAGACCTCCAGAATGGAAGCCATTGACAAGCCAGGACCTGAATGACCGTGATACTGAATGATCACATCAGGGTGTTTTGTCTTGATCGACTTCGTCAGGGCTCCGAGAAGGGCGGGCTGACCAATACCGGCCATATCCTTCAAACAGATCTCCTCTGCTCCTGCAGCAATCACCTGATCAGCGATATCTGAGTAGTACTCCACGGTATGTACGGGAGAAGTAGTGATACATAGGGTTGCCTGTGGAGTCATCCCCGCAGCCTTGGCCCACTTCACAGAAGGAATGATGTTGCGCACGTCATTCAATCCGCAGAAGATACGGGGAATATCAACGCCCTGTGCGTGCTTCACCTTGTATTGCAACTCACGGACATCATCAGGCACCGGATACATACGCAACGCATTCAGACCACGATCGAGCATGTGGGTCTTGATGCCCACCTGATTGAACGGCTTACAGAATGCGCGGACAGCTGCGTTGGGGTTCTCACCGGCCAGCAGGTTTACCTGCTCAAAGGCACCACCATTGGTCTCCACACGGTCGAACACGCCCATGTCGATAATGGCTGGTGCGATACGCTCCAACTGGTCTTTACGCGGCTGGAACTTACCGGAACTCTGCCACATGTCACGATAAACAAGACTAAACTGGATTCTTTTTTTCATATTGTTGATTGATTTGTTGATATTTTGGATTCATAATATACTTTCATTCTGCAAATATATATCTTTTTTCCCAAACCTCCGCATTTTTTCCTGTCTTTTTTCTTGGTAGCGGAAAAAATCATGTATATTTGCAACGGATAAAAAACCCATTAATATGAGAAAACTATTGAACATCGTAATAATCAGTACAGTTATAGGATTGGTGGCTGCTTGTCGTCAGCAACGACCAATGGATGAAGAACAGGTAAATGTGGGTACAAGTACGTCTATTGAAGGTGACTCCACGCTCTACGGTCTGGCCTGCGATGGCTGTACCGATACCGTTCTGGTCTTTTTGCCAGGAAAAGGTGGCGATCCTATTACATATAACATCCTTGAGGCTACCAAGAACCGTCGCATTATCGGTCATCCAATGGTAGGCGACTGGGTGGCTGTAATTCTCAACGGAGAGGACACAACAGTGGCAGATATGGTCATCGACCTGGACCAATTGAAGGGCACTTGGGTAGAACTGGCCTACCCCACAGTGAAGGAACGTGCAGTAGAGATTGCCATTGACGAAGAGATGAAGAAGGTTCAGGACTCCCTGATACAGGCGATGATGAAACCTGTGGAGATGGGCTTCTCCTTGAAACGCCATTATCAGGCACAAACAGTGGGCCGTCAGCGCAGGAGTACTCAAAAAGATGATGACAGTCCGGTAATCTATCCTGAGATCAAAAACTATACCCAATGGCATGTGATTAACGGACAGCTGGTGCTGACCTCACAAAGCAGACCGTTGAGTGATTCCATAAAAGGGGAAATTGTTAACGACACAGCCGACTTTATCTTCATGACACGCGACTCCCTCCGTCTCCGTTTCAAGGATCGGGAGTACGGTTATTATAGAAGACCTTAATCAAATGTTCATTAGCGAGGCTGGTATTGAGCAAAACGTTGCTGGGCCAGTTGCTCATAACGTGTGCCTGGCTTACCATAGTTGGCATACGGATAGATGCTGATACCGCCGCGAGGAGTGAACAGTCCGGTTACCTCGATATACTTCGGATCCATCAACTTGATGAGATCCTTCATGATGATGTTCACACAGTCCTCATGGAAATCCCCATGGTTACGGAAGCTGAAGAGGTAGAGTTTCAGACTCTTGCTCTCCACCATTCGCTCTTCTGGTATGTAGAGAATCCTGATTTCTGCGAAGTCGGGCTGACCCGTAATCGGACAAAGCGAGGTGAACTCAGGACAGTTGAACTGCACCCAATAATCATTTTCAGGATGCTTGTTCTGAAAGGTCTCCAGCACTTCGGGTGCATAGTCCATGCGATACTCGGTCTTCTTACCGAGAGCTTGCAAGCCATCTTGTTCTCTACTCATATCTTGAAAATATTAAAGATGTTATAATTGATATCATGGTCAAAGACATCCTCATGATCGTGTGCCTTGGTGAACTTCACCACGCGAATAGTGACTGGTAACACGGCAATCTCATAGAGCGTTTTCAGTGTTACCTGTGAGATCATCAGTGAAGGCATCTCCTCCCAAGGAATAACGCCACCCAGTGCCAACGGGAAAAAGATGATACTATCCACTCCTTCACCAAACACCGTACTCAGGACGGCTCGTGTCGAGAAATTCTTTCCTTCTGAGCTCAGTTTCATGCGTGACATCACATAGGCATTGGTGAACGAGCCTGCTATAAATGCAATGAACGAAGCAAAAGCAATACGTGGTGCCAGACCGAAAATAACGTGGAAACCCTCATCACCATTCCAATAGTCAGCACCAGGTATCCAATCGGCAATGGCTCCCATGATAACAAAGAAGAAGTTCATCGCAAAGCCCATCCAAATAAGCATACGCGTACGACGATAACCCCACACCTCACACACAACATCATTGATGATGTAACTCACGGGGAACACGATGATTCCAGCTGTCAGATTGACTGGTCCAAACGATAATTGCTTTGTCTCCAATACATTTGCCGTAATCAGGCATACACAAAACAGCGTGCCGAAAAGCATAAAGAGCACACTGACCTTTTGTCTATCTTTTTCCATTAACTATTGACGATCAACCATGTCATGTAGCCTATAAAGATGAGGGTAAGTACTATTCCCTCCCATCTAGCTACTGTAAACTTTGTGTAACAGAACAGCCATAGCAGGATGATACCTCCCATCATCACGCTCAGATCAACGGTGGTGATGCCGTGTAGCTGCATGGGCAACACCAGTCCTGTTGCACCAAGAATCATCAGAATGTTAAAAACATTACTACCAATGACGTTGCCAATGGCAATAGCCGAACGCCCCTTCTTGGCTGCAACCACACTGGTAGCCAACTCTGGTAGGGATGTCCCGCAGGCAACGATGGTCAGACCAATCACTGCATCGCTCACGCCAAGGGTACGGGCTACGGTAGTAGCTCCTTCAACAAATATATGACTGCCACCTACCAAACACACCAGACCGAGAATAACCAATCCAATAGCCTTCCAAGGATTCATGTCCTCCAGTTTCACTACTTCCTGCTGATCAAGACGACCAGCCTTTGCCATACGGAGCGTATAGTACATGAAGAGTAGGAATCCGATAAAGAGTATAGCGGCATCAATGCGCGAGATTCTCCCATCCAAGCACATCACCGTCAAGGCCACAGCGGCACCCACGGCAAACGGAATATCTTTCCTCACGGTGTTCTTACTGATGGTCATCGGAGCCACGATAGCGGTTACGCCAACAATCATCAAAGTATTGAAGACATTCGAACCGATAATGTTACCCACAGCCATATCGGAGGTTCCTTTTATTGCAGACATCATCGACACGAAGAACTCAGGCATCGATGTTCCCATAGCCACAACCGTGAGACCAATCACGATCTGGGGCACATTCATTCGATGAGCCAATGCCGTTGCACCATCGGTGAGACGATCAGCTCCCCAGAGTACCAGCACGGCACCTAAGATGATAGAAACAATACTAATCATGGTGCAAAGTTACGATTAAGTGAGCGAAAAACCAAATTTTGAAGCATCAAAACAAAGAAATGCTTGCATTTCATTTGTTGAGATGTTGCAAAATAGGACCAATGGTCCAAATTGATTGGGGTTTTTCCGAACGTGAGTAAGTTCGGCGTAGCCAAAGATACGAAAAGTTGAGTGCAAAACAAAGAAATACGTTCTTTTTTGCCGAGACGGAGTATCTTCGGCGAAGCCAAAGTTACGTTTTTTTGTTTAATTCTTGCAGGTTTCCACATTATTTTATAACTTTGCATTGAAAATTAGCGTATGAAACCCTTTCGCATTCTTCATATTATCCCTACTATCCTGTGCGTCACCTTGTTCTGCGCATGCCGTCAGCATTCTACAGAATCGCTGGAACAGCACCGTCTATATGCCGACAGTGTGTATGGTGCCATCAAGGATATCGACCAACTCAGACATTTGGAGGATAGTCTGGAGAAAGAAGATGACCATCAATCACTCATCTTCTTAGAGAAACAATTAGGGAAACAGCTGCGTAACAACAGTTGTTTCATCGAGGCGTTGGATCATCATAAGGAAGGACTGCTCTATGCTACCATGCTCAAGGATACCATTGAGATGATCCGTGCCAACAATAACATCGCTACCGACTTCCGTCGTATGGGCATCCTCGATGATGCAGCCTCTAATCACTATATGGCATTGACGCTTTGTGAGCAGTATTCCGACAAATCATCATTCGAATCCATCAAAAACCGCGTCACCTCGCTGAACGGACTCGGAAACGTTTACCTGACGATGAAAGATCTGGTAACGGCAGATAGCTTGTTCCGTCTTGCGCTGGAAGATGAAAAGATCTTGGACAGCGATGTAGGTCAAGCCATCAACTACGCAAATATCGGCGCCATCTTTGAGCAGCAGGGTAAGAACGACTCTGCATGGGTTTACTACAAGAAGTCGATGGAATACAACCGGAAAGGTAAGTCAGACCTGGGCGTTAGTCTGTGTTACATCCACTTCGGACAGCTCCACGAGAAAAACCATCAGTGGGACAAAGCCATCTCTGAGTATAATCATGCGTATGAGATGATGGAGAAGTCGGGCGATCTATGGCATTGGCTGGAGGCTGTTATCGCATTGGCCAACGTAAACATCTCGAAGGGTGACATGAACGAGGCCCAACGATATCTCCATCAGGCTCAGGAAATTGCTACCAACATTCATTCCCTAGAGCATCAGGCACAAGTAGCCGAGCTCCATTATAAGATTGAGGAGGCAAAGGGAAACTACTATCAGGCACTCTACTATTTCAAGCTTAGGAATAAGTTGAACGACAGTGTGGCTTGTCCAGAGGACTTACTTCACACCCAGAACTATCGTGTTCGCTATGTCAACGAGCGGCACCAGAACGAGATGGATGCCATCAAGCGCACCCATCAGGCCGAGCAAGGTGCTTTGCGACTCACCATCATCGCCATCATTTTGGCGTTGGCACTGGCTGTCACCGTTATTGGCATCCTGTACCATTCATGGCGAGTAAGGTCGAAACGACTGAAAATGCTGCGTGAAGAGTTCTCCAAGGCCATGCAGGAAGGAAAGAAGCAGGAAACACGCTTTAGTGAGGAGGAGAACGATTTCATCAATAAATTGGTGAACCAGATCTACGAAGACATGCAGTCGGGCGACATCTCTGTAGAGAAGCTGTCGAAGACCATGTATATTAGTCGTTCGCAACTGTCAAGGAAAGTGTTGAACCTGACAGGTATGAGCACCTCCGACTTCGTCATGCAGGTTCGTATGGGTAAGGCCAGACGTTTACTGGAAGATACAACAACCCCCATCACTGAGGTGGCTTTGAAATGTGGATTCAATGATCCCTCTTATTTTACACGAATGTTCAAGAAAACATACGACATTACGCCATCGCAAGCAAGAAAACGCTCTAAATAGGAAATGGACAAATTGTCCATCTGATTATCAGCAACTTACAAGATAAGAATGCGCGATTTCTCCTATTTTATCCTATCATTTCGAACCGTATAGTCCAATATTTGGTCGTATAGTCCATTCTTTTTTATAGTTATTGCGTACCTTTGCACCCGTGATTTGTGCAGCTTGTCTGCATGACCACCCAACACGCAATATATATTTTTGAGAGAAAAAGCGGCCGACTCCTGTGAAGGGGCCGGCCGTTGTTATGTTTTTGTAGTGTTTATTATTCGCTCTGACGATCGTCGATATTATCGCCTTCCGTAGGCTTCATCTCCTCCTCAAAGTCGGTGATGCCGTTCTTGACAAGGATATTATACCATGTCAGGAGCTTGCGGATATCACTGTCGTGCACGCGGTCACGGTCGAAATCAGGCAGAATCTCTGCGAAATAGGCACGCAGTTCCTTGCTTGATGCCTTCTTGAACGGGAAGGATACCTCTTTTTTATCTTCCTTATCGCGGATGGATGCCAGGATAGTCATCAGCGGCACATCCTCCGCATCCGTGAACATGGCGATGTCTGCCAATGAAGTAATTCTGTCAGTAGCAAAGGCAGGCATACGTTTGTGCGTCTCATCGAGTGCCTCTACTATAAGGTTCATCTTGCCTCTTGACACGAGTTTGTAAAGTCCCGGCTTACCGGCAATTGATAGGATTGTCTGTTCCATTTTTCTTGATTGCTTATTATTCTTTATTAGTTGAATGATTTGATCTATCTGTTTATCGATGTCGGCATGACCATCATTGATGATCTCCGCATCACTTCGTCGCACCACCTCTTCCTGTAACATCTGTTTGTTGATCCATTCCATGGTGAGCTCGCGTGAGATTCCGTCACGTTCCATCACCCGTTGGACACGCGTTTCCAATGGAGCGGTCACACAAATAATCCAGTCGAAGTGTGTCCTGCGGTAAAAACCGCTGTCGAAGAGGATGGCACTTTCCAGCCAGTCCATGCCCGACTGCTCAAAATCACGGGCTACAGCAGGGTGCACAACGGCATTCACTGCTTGTTTGTTCTCTTCCGACTGCAACAGGTATTTCGCCAACAGCGGTTTGTTCAGTTCGGTGCCCTGATAGACATCCTCGCCGACTAACGCCTGCAATCCCTGTCGTATCTCATCCGACTCACGCATGAGTCGTTTGGCCTCGCGGTCGCAGTCATATACCTGAATGCCACGAGCCTCCAGACGTTTGCAGACAAAGCTCTTCCCGCTTCCTATACCTCCTGTTATCGCGATTTTCATTGCGTCTCAACAAGATAATCCACACGATCGGGTTCTGGATGGGCATTGCGAACACCATAGGGAGCTGCCACCAGAGAAACAGGACATTTATCGGAGGGATGTGACTCGATCTCCCAATAATCCACCTCCACGCGGAACTGGTCAGGACGGATGGTCCTGAACTGACTGGCACCCGTAGTGAACACCACCTTCACCCTTGAGGGGAAAGTCCTGAGGACCTTTCCTTCCGGCATGTTGACAGCAGTGACAGGCACTTCCACACTCTCTTCGGTCAGCACATCCGGATAAACCGACATGGTAACTTTCGAAGGAATACACTTTACACCCGCCATCTTGCTGAGATTCACCTCCTGGATAACCGTGTCGGTTACATTCTTCAAGTTCACCTGTTCAGTGAAGATCGCAGACAGGCTATCGAGTTTCTCCTGACTGGCATAGACGGTAACGATTTCCGGAGAGAACGCCACATTGGCTAGGTAATAACTCTTTCCCGGCGTGATGTTCCCTTTCAGTCGCACCGATAACCGTTTGCTATTACCATAATTATATAGGTACTCAAACTTGTCGGGTTTGATGCTCACGATGCGCGATGACTTGAACAGCTGCTGATAAATCAGTTTCTGAAGATCGGCAGCCTGCACACTTCCGTATCCTTTCCCTTTATTATAGGTATTGAAGTTGATGTGTAAGGACTTCCGGTTCCTTCCGTACATATAGGTAAAGAGAAGATAACCACGGTCGCGTATCGTTACCCTTAAGGTGTCGTCCACATTGGATGTCACGATCACCTTACTGGGGATGTTTTCCAGGTGAATAGGAATCTTGACCTCCCGTTCATACGTTTCACTTAATGTCATGACGAGCCAGAATGCTCCACTCAATAAGAGAAAGAACAAAAAGATCAGGAACTCCTTATTGAACATACTGAAAAGGAGATTCCTGAAGATGCTGAATGAGCGAGATGACTGGCGGTCTTCCATTTACTATGCCTGAGGTTGTGCAGCCGAAGAAGAAGCATCGGCAAACACATAGCCCCGATCAACACGGATCGTCACACCTTTCGCAATCTCCACTTCCACGACATTCGTGGCGATATCGATACGACGTACCACGCCATAGATGCCACCACCTGTAACCACATGGGCACCTTCAGCCAGAGAATTCTGGAAATTACGGATCTCCTTCTGCTTTTTCTGCTGGGGACGAACCATGAAAAACCACATGATGGCGAACACTGCCAGCATCATGATGAGGAAACTCATATTACCGCCCTGGGTTGCTTGGGCTGCTAAGAATACTGTTGTCATACTATAATATTAATAATGTTTATTCTGTTGTTGGGGGTTCCGGCATATCCACATTCTCTTGGAATGCCTTTCTTCTCTCCGCACGCTTCTGCTCCATCTTCACCTTACGGGGATTCTCTCCCATGGGTTTGAGCAGCGTACCTTCTTTGATCAGATAGCGAGCAATAGAATCGAGCATACCATTGATGTAGCTTCCACTCTTCGGTGTACTATAGATCTTGGCCAGATCCACGAACTCATTGATGGTCACGCTGATAGGTATGGCGGGGAAGGTAAGCATCTCGGCAATGGCAATCTGCATGATCACCACATCCATATAAGCCAGACGTGAGAAGTCCCAGTTGCGTGAAGCATCGCTCATATACCGCTGATACTGGTCGGCATTCATGATCGTAGCACGGAACAGACGGCGGGCAAAGTCCTTGTCCTCCTCATCCTTATACTCCGGCAGTAACTCCTGGTTCTTTTTGTTCTTCGGATCAAAACGCTTGATGGTCTTCAGCACAAAGGTGTCAACCACCTCCTTATCATCGTTCCAATACAAACTCTTCTCCTCCAACAGACTGCTCAGGTCATCGTTTTCCACCACCAATGCTTTGTACAGCTGGCGCCACACCTCTCGGTCGGCCTCATAGGAATCGTCACCGCTTTCCATATAGTTGCGGTAGATATCGCTCTGCTCAATCTGTCCATACAACTTTCTGACGAACTCGATGTCGTCATCCCATGTCTGCTTCTGAGTCTCCACGAACTCCTGCAGCATCCGGTTCTCCTCGAGCTGCATGGCAAACTTGTTGTAGGCAAACTTGTCGGATGGCGGTACAGTACCTTCACGCTTAGCCCTTGTTGTACCAACCTCTACATGACGACGAGCCTCTTTGGTCACCGCCACGATGAGCGTCAACAAATAGTTATACAAATGATAAGCCTTTGAAAGACTGAACAACAGCTCCTTCTCGGCACTGTCCATGTTCTTGTTTCCGTTTTGATAGTATGCGTAGGTTAACTGAACTATCTTAATTCGGATTAATTCTCTATTAATCATCTTCTATTGTGTTACGTTATATACGTCGATTTATCGATGCAAAATTATACAAAATATACATCACCTGCAAGAAAAACGGCCTTTTTTCTACTTTTTTTAAGAGAAAAATTGCGAGATTGGGGAAAAATTGATACCTTTGCACCGCTTTTCACGAAGCATGTACAAGTGTGATGGTGAATTAAGCAAATCCATTCATTAACTTAATTTAGAGTAACACATTATGAAAGAAATTAGTGTAAGTGGTCAGAAGAGAAGCGAGACCGGAAAAAAGGCTTCAAAGTTGATGAGAAAAGAGGGTCTGGTACCCTGTAATCTCTATGGTGAGAAAAAAGGTGAGAACGGTCTTCCCGAGGCTTTGTCATTTGCTGTTCCCATGGCAGATCTGCGCAAGGTGATCTACACCCCGCACATCTATGTCGTTAATCTGAACATTGACGGTGCAGAGCACAAGGCTATCATCAAGGAACTGCAGTTCCATCCTGTAAAGGACACCCTTCTTCACATCGATTTCTATGAGATCAACGACCAGAAGCCTATCACCATCGGTATCCCCGTGAAGCTGAATGGTTTGGCACAGGGTGTGCGCGACGGTGGTCGTCTGTCTCTGATCGTTCGCAAGGTAAATGTAACTGCCAAGTATCAGGATATTCCTGAGACTCTTGACATCGATGTTACAGACCTTACTATCGGCAAGAGCATCAAGGTTGGTGATCTGAGCTTCGAGGGTCTTGAGATGGCAACTAGCAAGGAGGTTGTTGTTTGCACCATCAAGGCTACACGTAAGTCTAACGCTGCTGCTCAGGCAGAGGAGAGCGCAGAGGCTTAATCTTCCTTACTGATTAACATCAGAAGCGATGGACAAGTATCTGATTGTTGGCTTAGGTAACCCTGGTGATGACTATGCGGAGACCCGCCACAATACGGGCTATATGGTATTGGACGCTTTTGCGAAGGCGTCCAATATTGTTTTTGACGACAAGCGATATGGCTACGTGGCGGAAACCATGCTGAAAGGAAGGAAGATCATCCTTCTCAAACCCACCACCTACATGAACCTCAGCGGCAATGCTGTTCGCTATTGGTTGCAGAAAGAGAATATCGACCAACAGCACATGCTTGTCATCGCAGATGAGATTGCTCTTCCTTTAGGTACCGGCCGGTTGAAAGCAGCTGGCAGCAATGGCGGTCATAACGGTCTGGGACATATCCAGCAACTCATCGGACAGCAGTATCCACGACTCCGAATCGGCATCGGTAACGAGTTCGTTCACGGTCATCAGGTCGACTGGGTGCTGGGTAAGTACGACGAGGAGGACAAGAAAACCCTCCAGCCGGTTATTGACACGTCCATTGAAATCATCAAAAGCTTTGTACTGGCAGGTATCGACATCACCATGAACCAGTATAACGGTGTGTTGAGGAAGAAGCGAGAGGCAATAGACAAGAAGCAAGAAGAAAGCGAGACTCAAACAGAGAGAGGGGATGGAAGCAAGAATTGATAAATGGCTCTGGGCCGCCCGTATCTTCAAGACGCGAAGCATCGCAGCTGATGCGTGCAAGAACGGACGTGTTACCATCAAAGGAGTGAACGTCAAGCCCTCACGACCATTGAAGGCCGGCGAGGTGGTTGATGTCAAGAAGCCACCTATCACCTATTCCTTCAAGGTGCTGAAATGCATCGAGCAACGAGTAGGAGCAAAGCTCTTGCCAGAGATTTACGAGAACGTCACCGACCCCAAGCAGTATGAGATTCTGGAGATGAGTCGCATCAGCGGATTCATCAATCGTGCCCGCGGCACGGGTCGTCCTACCAAGAAAGACCGTCGTGCCATGGAGTCGTTTGTTGAACCGGCCCTCTTCGGCTTTGACGACGATGATATGTTTGATGACGACGACCTTTAACATTCCACATTCTACAAATCATGAACATCGCCATATTCGTATCAGGTAGCGGTAGTAACTGCGAGAACATCATCCGGTACTTCGCCAACTCCAACGACATCCATGTGTCACTGGTCATCAGCAACAAGGCTGATGCCTATGCATTGGTACGCGCCAAGAATCTGAACGTACCCAGTGTTGTGATATCCAAGAAGGAGTTGCAACAAGAGGACGTCGTGATGCCACTGCTCCAACAGTACGACATCCAGTTCATCGTACTGGCAGGTTTCCTGCTCATGATTCCCGATTATTTGATTCAGACATACGACCGTCGTATGATCAACCTCCACCCTGCCCTGCTTCCCAAGTATGGCGGCAAAGGCATGTGGGGTCATCATGTGCATGAAGCCATCAAGGAAGCGGGAGAAACAGAGACGGGTATGACCGTTCACTATGTCAGCAATGTCTGCGATGGCGGTGAGGTTATCGCCCAGTTCAGTACGCCCCTATCTCCTGATGACACGGCAGACGATATCGCAGCCAAGGAACACGAACTGGAGATGAAATACTTCCCCAAGGTTATCGAGGAAGTAATCCGCAAGTTATAAGCCTTGTTGCAACTAGTTATAAGCCTAGTTAGAGCCCGTTAGAAGCCTAGTTAGGACTAGTTATAAGGCTAGTTGGAACCTGTTAGAAGCCTTCCAGGAATTTCTTACAAACATAAAAAAACAGGGCGGTATGATTACCGCCCTGTTCGCTTGTTATAGACTCCGTAAGTATAGTTGATATATAAGCTGTTATACTGTTTATCTTCCGCCGCCGAAGCCACCGAAGCCACCGCCCATCGGACGTCCGCCTCCGAAGCCACCGCCGCCCATCGGACGACCACCACCGGCTGGCATTCCACCACCCATACCTCCAGGAGGCATGCCACCAGGCATCATACCAGGCATCATTCCGCCCATACCACGCATCATCTGACGAGCCTGACGACCGCCGAAGGCGTTGATACGATAGATCAGATGTACCATTGCATAGCTGTTGATGCTGTTGTACTCGGTATCGGTGCGCTGCATAGCAGTGATTGAACGACTGTATGTGCTCATCTCGTGCAGGATATCATAGAACTGCAGAGAGACTGTAAGTGCATTACCCTTCAGGAAGCCTTGTGAAATCTGTGCATTCCAGATCAGCTCATTGGTGTTCATAGAGTTGTCGTTATAACCTCTACGGCTCTGGTTATGCAAGTCGGTTGACAGACTGGTTCCCCAAGGAGTGAAGATGTTGATGCTACCACCATAAGAGAACTGCCATGTATCGAGGTCGCTGGCACTCTGCAACTTGTTTCTTGCATGTGTATAGTTAACAGAACCATCAAGTGCAACCTCGAACCAGTCCTTGCGGTAGCTGGCCTGCAGACGCTCCATGATCATTGAATTCTTAGTGGTATTCTTAAGAGACTCCTTCAACTTGTTGTCGAAAAAGAAACCCACGTTGTTGCTGTGGTTCACCATGGTGAAGGTATTCACGTTCCAAACACCAGCACTGTCGATGGCTGTATTGAACATGAAGCCTAAGCTACCATTCCAGTTACCGTTGATATTCTCCGGACGTGTGGTCTGTCCACCAGACATGTCATCGTATGACACCATGTTCGAGATGGAGTTTCGGGTATTGCTAAAGTTACCGAACAGCATCACGGTGCGCATGTGACTCTGCATGAATGTATTGTAGTTCACGCTCAGGTTGTTGGTAAACGACGGCTTCAAGCCGGGATTACCCTTGGTGATGTTCATCGGGTTGCTGTCATCGGTGATATCGAGCAGGTCGCTCATCTGCGGTTGCTGGGTTGTACCACGGTAGGTCAGCTGCAACTGTGTGGTGTAATTCGGACGATAACGGAAGTCAATGGTCGGAGTTACGTTAAACACGTTGCGTGCAGTATCCGTATAGACATGCTGGTAGTTCTGGACGAACTTAGAGCGCTGCGGCTGGAACATCAGACCAGCATTAAACTGGTAGTTGTCGCGGATCTTGCGGAACATCACGTTGAACTCATGGATATAGTTCTTATACTCTGAGAAACGACTCAGACCTTCCTCGTAATACTCAGGTGCGAAGGGGTTCGACACGTGAGAGAAATAGTTGTCAAATCCACCATACACAGGTTTAATAGCACTGGTATAGAAATCAGGAACCTTGCTATAGTCATAGGTAGAACGGTCGCTCTTGTTGTAACTGTATCTAAACTGATAGCTGAACTGCAGGTAGGTACGGTCTGCAATAGGCTCACTATATGTAATCTGACCTGAATAGTTCCAGTTCTTGGTAGGAGTAAGGTTATAGCGGTTGGTATAACGGGTAGAGTCACCTGATGCAACCTTATACTGATGGAGGATCACCTCTGAGAGTGACAAACTCTTGCTGTCCTGGTCGCCATAGCTAACATTACCCACCACTGTAATATTCCTACCGTTATCGCTCAGACGACGGTTCACTTGGAGCATCGCACTGGCGTTGGTATTATCATTATTACTCAGGGAGCTGCTTTCCTGATGGTTCACTACGAGGTTATCTGCTGCGAGCTGTGCTATAGAAGCTGTTGCAAACGGATCAGCTACATAGAGATAAGGATCTTGCTTGAAAGACAGTGAGCTACCAGTACTGGTGTTGTCACTCTTCGTCAGACGTAAGGTCGGGCGGAGCAAGATATTCCATACATCATCCGGTCTCCACTCAAAACGCATCTGGAAGTTATAGTTATCTGAGCGACTGAATCTCTGGCTGAGGTCATTTGAGAACAAGGATGTACCGAATTTTTCGGTAGAGCTTCTTGACCAAGTGTCACCATCACTGTGGTTCCAACGTACGCTGGCATCCATTTCCAACCTCTCGTCATTGCTGGCATAGTTGTAGTTCAAACCGGTCATCTTGTTGGCAGTAAGACCATTCATACCACCGAAACGACCACCACCGCCACCACCTGGGAAGCCCATGTTATTGGTGTTGTTGGCATTGAACATCGCTGTGAGTCGCATGTTACTGTTCTGATAAGAACCCATGATACGACTAGAATAACGACTCTTAGTACCCAAACCTACGTCAGCATTTCCAAAGAAACCTCTGTTCATACCTGGTTTGATACCGAAGTCGAGCACAGTCTCTTCATTACCGTCCTGAATACCAGTGATACGTGCCAAGTCACTCTGCTGATCATAGGCACGGATATTATTGATAATGTACGTAGGAAGGTTCTTTAATGCTGTCTCTGTATCGCCGGTCATGAACTCCTTACCGTCAACGAGAATCTTACGCACCTGCTTACCATTGATGGTAATCTTACCGTCATCATCCACCTGTGCACCCGGCAACTTCTTTACAAGTTCCTCGGCAACACTACCCTCTGGAGTACGGTAAGCGGCTGCATTATAGATAAAGGTGTCTTTCTTTACGGTCACCTTGGCAGCCTGTCCGGTTACGGTTGTTCCCTTCAGCATGATAGCATCTGCATTGAAGATAATCTGACCAAGGGCGACATCCTTTCCGTCCTTGATATCGATGTTATTCGTGTAGGTCTTATAGCCAACGCTACTGATCTTCACGATATACTTGCCGTCTTCTGGAGCCGACATACTGAATTTACCATCTTCTGCGGTAAGAGTACCGGCCACGAAGGTACTGTCTGTTTTCAACAACTGTACCGTAACTTGCATGACGGCCTCTTTCGTATCACGATCGATGATTTCGCCCGATATCTTTCTGTCTTGGGCGTAAGAAAATGCTGATATCGCCATCAGCATTAAGAATAAAAACGCTTTTTTCATGAATAGTATAATTGTTTTTTTGCTTTGTTTGACGAAAAAGGGGCAAGGAGGTTTAATAAGTTTTCATTAAAAAAGCAAATTATTCGTTTTTTTGTACACTTTATTATAACTTTAACAACGTTGAAAGTACTTCCGCTCGGCAAACCAAACAAAAACAGATTTTTGTTTGGTATTTCTCTCGCTTAATCGTACCTTTGCAAGCGAAATAACCATTTCGTTAACAATTCGTATATGAAACAGAGAGTGATTATATCGCGGAATATAGAGGAAGAGTTGGCCATGGCTATTGCCGAATGTGAGCACGATAAGATTTTCGTGTTAACCGACGAGAACACAGCAAGATGTTGCTGGCCTGTGATTCAACCGTTCCTTTGTCTGAAGGGAGCTAAGCTCATCACCATTCCCGCTGCTGATACCCATAAGGATATCGACAGTCTGGCACAGGTGTGGACAGCCTTAGGACAGGGAGGAGCCACACGTCACTCTCTCATGATCAATTTAGGTGGCGGAATGGTTACCGACTTAGGTGGCTTCGCTGCCTCTACCTTCAAACGAGGCATTAACTTCATCAACATCCCCACTACCCTATTGGCCATGGTTGATGCCAGTGTGGGCGGTAAGACAGGTATTAACTTCAATGGTTTGAAGAACGAGATCGGTGTGTTCAATGAGTCCAGGTTTGTCATCCTTGACACCTGTTTCCTGAAGACACTCGACCGTGAGAACCTCCTCTCTGGCTATGCAGAAATGCTGAAACATAGTCTGATTGCCAACGAGAAGATGTGGGCGGAGCATGTTCGTTTCGATTGGAACGATAGTAATCTCGGTGCTCTTACCTCTCACCTTTCACATTTAGTAAAGATGAGTGTAGAGGTAAAGGAGCGCATTGTTACTGAAGATCCTTTTGAGAAAGGTATTCGCAAGGCTTTGAATGTAGGTCATACCGTAGGACATGCCTTTGAATCGTTCGCCATGCAGACAGGTAAGCCTATCCTCCATGGGTATGCCGTTGCCTACGGTATCATCTGCGAACTGTATCTTTCGGTGATCAAGACGGGGTTCCCTGTGGATCAGATGCGCCAGACCGTTCATTTCATCCGCGAACACTACGGCACCTTCGACATTACATGTGACGATTATGATCAGTTGATTGAGTTGATGACGCACGACAAGAAGAATACATCCGGGATCATCAACTTCACATTATTGGGTGGCATTGGGGATATACGCATTAACCAGACCGCCACGACAGAAGAGATCAAGGAAGCACTTGACTTCTACAGAGAGGGATAAAACGTTCAATTAATCGGGGGAGAGCATAGTTGTCCAGGCTTTCCTCATCCACCCATATATACTCTTCCGGCAGGGATGGACGTTCTGTTGTCTCCCACAGATAACAATCAGCCAACAGAATACGGTGTGTGAGCACATGCTTCACATTCTGTTGTACCAACCGCAGTTCCCCTTCAGGAACCGACAGTTGTGTATGCTCCAAATTGACGGGCTCCCACAAACCTTGCCAGATGTCACCTGCCGCACGACGATGAATGGCGGTTTGTCCCTTACACCTTATATAAATATAAGTAAGATGACGCGTCTGTATCTTCAACGTGCGCTTCTTCACAGGTAATTGTTCCACCTTTCCTGTCCGCAATGCCTCGCAAGTTTCGGTCAGCGGACAAGACATACAACGCGGTGAAGAGGGAGTACACTGCATTGCACCGAAGTCCATCAAGGCCTGATTAAAGGCCGAAGCCTCATCCAGGGGTAACAGTTCCTGCGCCAAGGAGGTAAAGATATTCTTTCCTTCTGTGGTATTGATAGGAGTATCCATCCCGAAGTGACGCGCCAACACCCGATAGACATTTCCATCTACAGCCGCTGCCGGTATGCCGAAAGCGATGGATCCAATGGCAGCCGCTGTGTAGTCGCCCACACCTTTAAGACGTTTGATGCCTTCCAACGTATCTGGGAAATGACCAGCTTCCACAATCTGCTTCGCGGCAGCATGCAGGTTACGGGCACGACTATAGTAACCCAGTCCTTGCCACTGTCGCAACACCTCATCCTCACTGGCAGATGCCAACGACTCAACCGTTGGGAACTTCTGCATGAAACGTTCCCAATAGGCTGTTCCCTGCTGGATGCGCGTCTGCTGAAGAATAATCTCACTCAGCCAGATGGCATAGGGATCGTTGGTTTCCCTCCAAGGCAAATTGCGCCGGTTCTCAGAGAACCAGCGCAATATTGTTATCGTGAAGGGATGATTACTCATTCGTATGCTATTAAATCAAGCCGTATTTTCCGACGAAGTACATCATCGTGTAACCAAGAACCATACTGATCACACCTACGATGATTCCGATCTTCACCATATCTTTCTGCTGCACCAGATTGGTAGAGAAAGCCAAGGCGTTCGGCGGAGTACTTACAGGAAGCACCATGGCGCTTGATGCGGCTATAGCCACACCGATCAGTACGGTTGATGTTCCTCCGATAGCACCCAGTTTGTCGCCCATAGCCGTACAAACCACAGCGAGGATCGGCATGAGCAAGGCAGCTGTTGCCGAGTTACTGATGAAGTTCGAGAGCAGGTAACAGATCAGACCGGAAATAATCAGAATGACCACAGGAGAGAAGTCACCAAACGGTATGCTCTTTACGGCATTCTCTGCCAGTCCAGAACCGTTCAGTCCGTAGCCAAGGGCAAAACCACCAGCTACCATCCACAACACACTCCAGTTGATTTCTTCCAAGTCGTACTTGGTAATCACACCTGTCATGGCAAACACCACGACAGGAATCAGTGCCACGGTATTACTGTTAATACCTGTCAGCTTATCCGTCATCCAGAGCAGGACTGTGATGATGAAAGTAACGATGACGATCCAGGTGTTCTTACCTTTCTTCATCGTTCCTTCAATCTCCAGCTCAATTCGCTTCTGTGTGAAGGGGTAGATGTTCTTGATCAGAATCCAACTGATCAGCAGCAGAACTGCTACCAAAGGTACCATGAATACCATCCACTGACCGAAACCCAGTCCGAGGTTCAGACCTGCGGGATCATTCAAGTATTTCAGCGCGATGTTGTTCGGCGGTGTACCAATCGGTGTTCCCAGTCCACCCAGATTAGCGGCAACGGGGATAGACAACGCAAGAGCTATACGACCCTTTCCCTCTGGGGGCAGTTGCTTGAATACAGGTGTCAGGAAGGCCAGCATCATAGCCGCTGTAGCCGTGTTACTAACGAACATCGAGAACAGACCTGTGATCAGGATGAAGCCCAACAGCACATTCTCGCTCTTTGTTCCGAATGGTTTCAGCAGAGCCCTAGCCAACTGAGCGTCCAAACCGGTCTTGGCGGCAGCTATCGCCAGAATGAAGCCACCAATAAAAAGCATGATGGTAGGATCGGCAAATGATGCCATGATTTTCACATATGACAATTTCTCTCCGATATTGTCACCAGACATCATAAAATTGATACCGCTGTCGGAAGTGAACAACAGCATCAGTACGATAATTCCCAATGAGGTTGCCCATGATGAAACCACCTCCATGATCCACATCAAAGTGGCAAAAGCAAAGATGGCGATGATACGTTGTTGAATGACGGTTAATCCGTCGATACCGAAGAACGATGCCGGCACGTTCCACAAGAACAAGGTTACGATGGCAACGATAAGTGCCTTGGCGAATTTTTTCTCAACGGTGTTGGGATGATACTTGTGATCATGGTGTGCCTGATGGTACGCCTCTACAAGATGGAATCCATGAAAACTCTTAAACATGACGTTCTATTGATTGATCTATAATTGATAATGTAAACAAATCAAGTTAGTACTTGAAAACCGATGCAAAGGTATGAATTTTCTTCGATACGAAAAAGTAAATGCTTGGGTTTTACGGTTGTCCTTCATGTATTTTCATGCATCTTTTTCGAAAGATTGTCCTTTTGTAAAGTCGGGTTAACAGAATGACGTGTTTTATTCCCTTTTTACCTCAACATATTCATTGCCAATTCCTCTGCTTTTCGACGGGCAGGTTTTCCCGTTTCGGTAGTCGGCAGAACATCAACCGTCAGGAAATGTCGGGGACACCAGAAAGGAGGAAGAACAGATTGACAGATTTCCTTGAGTGGTGCGGATGACTTACAAGATAATAAGACGACAGCCTCTCCAAACTTCTCGTCCTTTACTTTAGTTACCATGAAAGGTACTGGAATATAAGGTTTTAGCAACCACTCCATCTCTTCTATCTGGATCTTGATGCCTCCAGAACAGATAACATTGTCTTTACGTCCTATGATACGGAAACGATGACCATCGGGTGCGAGTTCTGCAAGATCGTTGGTAACGAGAGGATGCGGACACACTTGGGGGGCATGGATCACCAAACAATGATCTGCATTGACCGACACCTCCACACCATCAAAGGGAACATAATGGTCAGAGGCTTCATTCCCGCTCAGTCTTCGCAACGCAATATGCGAGAGGGTTTCAGTCATTCCGTACGTACTCCACACCGCATGGGGAAAATCCTTTAGTTCTTGAGCCAGATCATCATCAATCGCTCCTCCACCGATAATCAGATGTTTGATACCCATCAATCGTTCCCGTTCCTCTAGTACCTGCAAAGAATTATATACTTGCATGGGAACCATGGCGGCGAACGTGATCTCGCCATGTTCTGTGATATGCTTTAACGGATGACCATCAGGCTCAACACAAATCAATTGTAACCCTCTTTCCAAGGATCTCACCACCATCATCTTCCCCGCGATATAATCAGGTGAAAGACAAAGCAAGGCGGTATCCCCTTCTTTCAGTCCGAGGAAATCACAAGTAATACGTGCGGATGACAGCATACGCTGTTTCTCCACCCACAGCGCCTTCGGCTGTCCGGTGGAGCCACTGGTATGCACAAGCACACTGTCTTTCTCATCGTTCCATTCAGCAAGGAACCGCTTGACGTCCTGCTCAATCATCATCCTCCTCCTTCGGTTCCACATGTACGGCCACATGGGTGTCAGCTCCATAGCGTTCTCTCAGCAGATCCTCCACTTCTGAAGCCTTATCGTGCGCTTCCTTAAGTGAGATATCTCCATCCATCAGAATATGCAGTTCTATGGCATAGTGGTTTCCGATACGACGTGTCCGCAGGTCATGCGGCTCTGCCACGCCCGGCAGTTCTCCTACCAGTCGCAACATCTCCTCTTCCACCGCATCAGGTAACGACTGCTCCATCAAATCACCAATGCCGTTGCGAAGAAGGTCAACAGACACCTTAATAATAAACAAACCCACGATAATGGATGCTATAGGATCGAGTACCGTCCATCGCTGTCCTAAAAAGATGGCACCGCCAATACCGAGGGCCGTACCAAACGATGACAAGGCATCACTACGGTGGTGCCATGCATTGGCTTCCACGGCTTGTGAGTTCAACTTACGGGCTTTCACCATGGAATAGCGATAGACTGCCTCTTTCAGGACAATCGACAGCAAGGCGGCCCATAATGCCAACATACCTGGTGCCCGAAGTTCCGTTCCGTTTGCCCAGTCTATGACCTTCGTCATCCCATTATAAGCAATTCCTATTGCCACTCCCAGCAGAGCCACACCGATGATGGTCATGGCCAGTGTCTCAAATTTCCCATGACCATAATCATGCGATTTATCTTCGGGCTTATCGCTGATGTGGATGAACGCCAGCACGATGGCATCTGTTAGCAGATCTGACAGGGAGTGGACAGCATCAGCCAGCATGGCGGCACTATGTCCCACGATACCTGCGACAAACTTAAAGAGCAGCAGCAAGATGTTCACTGCCCCTCCCACCAGAGTCACTTGATATATCTCCTGTTTTCTTTCCATAGTGCGTTAGTCCTTATTATCTGATGACGCTTTATACCACAGTTTGTCACCACGGATCTCCAACGGCATGGGGACATTATCCGTGAACAGCTGACCAGTGCCAAGACCCTGTGGTTGCTGAATGTGCGGACCATAAATGAAAGCCGTGAGGTGTGCAATGGCATTCAGTCCGACATTACTCTCCAAAGCACTGGTTATCCATGAGCCGATACCACGGTTACGAGCCAGACTGATCCATTCCTGCGTTCCTGATATACCTCCGTGAAGGGATGGTTTCAAGATAATATATGCCGGTTTGATGATGTCGAGCATCTGGGTCTTCGTGAAAGAATCATTCACACCGATGAGTTCTTCGTCAAGCGCGATAGGTATCGGCGATTCCCTGCATAGCATGGCCATATCGCTCCATTGCTGCTGTCGGATGGGTTGCTCAATGGAGTGGATATCATACAATGACAGTTGTTCCAGTTTCTGCAAGGCCTCATCTGGTGAGAATGCCCCATTGGCATCCACCCGCAGTTCGATTTCCTGACGACTGTAACGACTGCGTATCTTCTTTAGCAGTTCAAGTTCGGCATTGAAGTCGATAGCTCCAATCTTCAGTTTTACGCAATGGAAACCCTGTGCCAGTTTCTGTTCGATACGTTGCTGCATCTCATCGAAGGAACCCATCCATACCAATCCGTTGATAGGAATACCTTCCTCGCCCCGACCAAAGGTTGTATCGAAGAGCATGGAGGAGCCGGTTTTCAAATTGAGCAAGGCTGTCTCAATGCCAAAGAGCATGGAAGGGTATTCTTTTAGAGGTGAGAGGTGAGAGGTGAGAGGTGAGAAGTGAGAGGTGAGAGATGAGAGATCATCTAAATAGGGGATACTCTCATTCAGGATCTCTTCCAATTTCTTTCCATAGTCGGGAAGGTCATCACACGACAGATTAGGCAATGGGGCACACTCCCCCACTCCTTGTCGTCCGTTCTCGTCAGCCAAAGTAACAAACCAAGAACGACGAGTGGTATATACCCCTCGTGATGTTCCTGCAGGTTGCTTGAAATGCAACACCTTCTCCTCTATATGATATGTCATGGTAAAATAGGATATTGATCAAAATCAGGCTTACGTTTCTCCAAGAAAGCTTTGCCTCCTTCCTGGGCCTCGTCAAGATAATAGTATAACATCGTGGCATCACCAGCCAGTTGCTGGATGCCCGCCTGACCATCGAGTTCGGCATTCAATCCGGCCTTGATCATACGCAGGGCTAATGGTGAACGTTCCATCATAATCTCAGCCCATTCCACACAAGTATCCTCCAACTGGTCGAGCGGCACCACCTTGTTCACCATACCCATCTCTTCGGCTTCCTTCGCCGTATATTGTTTACACAGGAACCAGATCTCACGTGCCTTCTTCTGTCCTACCATACGGGCCAGATAGCTACTGCCGAATCCCGCATCAAAGCTGCCCACCTTCGGTCCTGTCTGTCCGAAGATTGCATTCTCGGAGGCAATGGTTAAGTCGCACACCACATGCAGCACATGTCCGCCACCAATAGCATAACCATTGACCATGGCAATGACCGGCTTCGGCAGTCTGCGGATCTGCATCTGTACGTCGAGCACGCTCAGACGGGGCACACCCTCTTCATCTACATAACCACCACGACCTTTCACATGCATGTCACCTCCCGAGCAGAAGGCGTGCTTCACGTCCTCAGGACGCATACCTTCAGGAACAGGCGACATCGCACCAGTCAGCAGTACCACACGGATGTGCGACATCTCCCTACATAGGGCAAATGCCTGACTCAGTTCCAAGGTGGTCTTCGGCGTGAATGCATTCCGATAACGCGGCCGGTTGATGGTAATCTTTGCTATGCCGTTAAACTCCTCGAAGAGAATCTCCTCGAACTTCTTGATCTCTTTCCAGTCCCTGTTTGTCATATCTTATTTCTCCTTTACGAAATGATTCCGCAAATATACAAATAAAATATGGGATGCTGGTCATGAAATTGAAAAAAAGTAGTATCTTTGCAGTGTAAACCATCCGTATTTACTCTACTATGCTACAAATCCGCTGCAAGAACAACAACATGACCAAGAGTTTCCCTGAAGGAACCTCATTATTGGATGTATATCAGGAATTCGCCGACGACATCAAGTTGCCTTACCCCGTGGTCTCGGCCAAAGTAAATAATGCCTCACAAGGACTGAAGTTCCGACTTTACCAAAACCGCGATGTAGAGTTCCTCGATGCACGAGAGGGCTCTGGCTTCCGCGTCTATGTGCGCTCACTCTGCTTTGTGCTTTATAAAGCCACACAGGATCTCTTCCCAGGTTCCAAGCTTTTTATCGAGCACACCATCTCACGCGGTTATTATTGCAACTTCAAGAAGAAGGGCAACGAACCGTTGGTTGAAGGCGATGTGGAACGTATCCGCGAAAGGATGCAGGAGATCATCAACCTCGATATGCCATTCCGTCGTAATGAGGCTACCACCGAGGAAGCCATCCGCGTGTTTGCAGAACGAGGACTGACAGACAAAGTGAAACTGTTGGAGAGCAGCGGACAGATCTACAGTGATTACTATATGTTGGGCGACACCGCTGATTATTACTACGGACCATTGGTTCCTTCTGCAGGATATCTGAAGGTATGGGGACTGGAAACCTACCATGACGGTATGCTGTTAAGAGTGCCCGACTGGAACAATCCTACCCAACTGGCAGAAAAGGTAGATATGCCCAAGACCTACGAGATGTTTGCCGAGAAGACGAAGTGGGATATCATCATGCGGTTATCCAATGCTGGTGATGTAAACAAGGCCATCTTGAAGGGGCATGCATCAGAGTTGATACAAGTGAGCGAGGCACTTCAGGAGAAAAAGATCGTGCAGATAGCCGAAGAGATTGAACGACGTTTCCATAATGAGGAGAACCCGGTACGACTGGTTCTCATCACGGGTCCTTCTTCATCTGGTAAGACCACGTTCTGTAAACGACTCAGCGTGCAGCTGCTTGCCTGCGGACTACGTCCGTTATCATTCTCTACTGATGACTACTTTGTGAACCGCGTAGATACCCCGAAGTTGCCCAATGGGGATTATGATTTCGACAATATCGAGACGGTAGAGTATAACCTGCTCGAAGATCATCTCTTGCGACTGATGCAAGGGGAACGTGTGGAGATTCCTGAGTATAACTTCGTAACAGGTAAACGCGAATGGAACGGAAAGAAACTGAAACTATCGAACGACACCGTTCTGATCATTGAAGGAATCCATGCCTTGAATCCCCTGCTGACAAAGAAGATTCCCGACTCGCTGAAATACAAGATCTATATATCTGCACTGACCAGTATCTCACTCGACGATCATAACTGGATTCCCGTCCGCGACAACCGACTGCTACGCCGCATCATTCGCGACTACAATAAAGGGGCTTATACCGCACAGCAGACCATCGCCCAGTGGAAGAACGTATGTGAGGCAGAGGATCAGTGGATCTTCCCCTTCCAGGAAACGGCCGATGCCATGTTCAACTCGGCTTTGAACATCGAGTTTGCCGTATTGCGCACCCATGCAGAGCTCATCCTTGCTTCAGTACCGCGAAACAGTGATGAATACGCCGAAGCCCACCGACTACTTAAGTTCATCCGGTTCTTCATCCCTGTCAGCGACAAGGAGATTCCTCCAACCAGTATCATGCGGGAGTTCTTGGGTGGATCATCGTTCAAATATCAAGATTGATATCATCTCTGCAAACTGCGGAGATAATCCTGATATACCTGTTCGTCTTGTTCTGCATGGGTAAACACTTCAAGCAGAACAGGACGTTCGCTAATAATATATAATAAGGTGTCGAGACCCTTCTGCATTTCTTCCATGTTTTCTGCACGAAGATAGACAATATCATTCTGCTGACAGACACCTTCTGCATTGGTATGGTGTGCTGCCGAAACGAACTGATCTCTGGCTGCACTTTTATCCAATCCCTTTAGATGTTGGAAGATACCGCCACCGTCATTATTCAGTAACAAGATGCGGAAATTACCACGAAGGTTCTGGTTCCACAGCGCATTACTATCGTAGAAGAAACTCAGGTCGCCTATGACACAGAATACCTTATCGTCATTTACCACCGAGAAACCTGCTGCCGTAGAGAGTGATCCGTCGATACCGTTGACACCACGATTACAATAGACATGGTGGCGGGCATAGATATTGGCCAAGCGGATTGACATGCTATTGGCATAATGGACATGGAACATCGAACCCTGCTCGATGAGTTTCGGTAGCTGTCGTTCAAATGCTTTCACCACAGCCATCTGCGAGTAAGCAGGTTCAAACTGTTCAGCCTGCAGTCGTACACGACTTAACAATTCATCCCACATCTGCACAAAGGGATGAGGTTGCTGTTCGAGCATAAAGCGGATCTGGTCAACCACCACAGCCTCATCACCCTGAACAACATGTGTGAGGTTCATGAAGGTATCATTCACTTCACCCGTACTGTTCACTGCCCACGAAGCATTGGCCTTCCGCAAGAAGCGTTTTACACGTTTGCTGACAATCGAGCCACCGGCAAACAAGACGAAATCAGGAACATATCGCTCATCCTCTTCCACCAAAGCCACCGCCTCATCCAGATGCGGATTCATGGGCTGACCCGCAATCAACATCGGTCGTTTGGCCTGCATAAACATCCGCAGAACATGACCGAGCGTGATATCGGTAATATCCGCAGGTAATAATTCGATCTTCCGTTCTGTTGGTAATTCAGGTGTTGAGAATTCGAACAGCGGTTCTGTCAACGGAACATTGATATGTACAGGTGCCTGATTAACGATCAATGCCTCATTCACCAAACGATTGCAGTACCAGCGTGTCTCCTCATCATGCGGTTCCGGCAACGATACCGCCTTCTTCACAAACCGTCCTAAGGCATCAGGTTGCGGGAGTGTCTGACCATCCAGCTGATCAATCCATTGCGGAGGACGATCAGCAGAGATCACCACCAAAGGTATATGCTGATAGTATGCCTCAGCCACAGCAGGCACAAGGTTAAGTAAGGCAGAGCCAGATGTGACACATACCGCCACGGGCTTCTTCAATGCCTGTGCCATACCCAAAGCATAAAACCCCGCAGAACGCTCATCGGTAATGGGATAACAATGGATGTCGGGACACTCATTGAAGTTATGCACGATGGGGGCATTGCGACTGCCCGGGCACACCACTGCATGGTGAATGCCATGAGCCAACAGCAATGAAGTCAGTATGTTTACACTCTCCTTATTACTATACATTCAATTTTCTATTAATTTCCTCATTGTTTCAAGCTTTGCCTCTGTCTCTTCCCACTCCTGCTCTTCTACGCTATCCTTGAGTAATCCGCCACCTGCATAGAGAACATAGCTGTCGGCAAGGATCTGCATACACCGCAAAGAGACAAAGAGATGCGTCTGAGCATCCTCATGGGAATCAGAAGAAAGGTTCAAAGGACCAGAGAAGCCACTGTAGTACTGGCGCGACTGTGATTCATTCCGTCGGATGAAGTCGAAGGCCTGCTGCTTAGGCAATCCGCATACTGCTGGTGTAGGATGAAGCGAACGAATCAGTTCACCTATTCGTTGCGTATCTTCCATAACGAAATTAAAATCACTCCGCAGATGTACCAAGTTAGCAGCCCGTGCCGTGTAAGGTCCTTCCTCAGTTATCTGACTGGAGAAATGCTCCAGACACTCCATCAGATAGGTAGCCACATATCGTTGTTCCTGTATATTTTTCGTTGTCCATGTGATGTCAGTCATCCTTGTTTCTCCCTGTGAAGGCGGTGAATCAAAGGAAAGAGAATCCCCCTCCAGCTTCATCGTTCCCGCAAGCGCAATGGTATGCCAGTCATTCCCGCCACCCTCCAAAAGGATCTCAGGTGTTGCCATCAGCCACATACCGCTCTGTGGGGTATAGACTAGTGAGATAAACATACGCGGATACAGATCGCATGCTTTCTTGAATAAGGTCAGTGGTGATTGCTCCTCTCTCCTCACCTCTTGTACGCAGCGTGACAGCACAATCTTCTGGAACTCCCCGTTCAACAGATTAGAATGGAAGTTGGAGAAGTCGATGTGATAACGAGCACGGTTAGTTAGTTGAGAGTTGACAGTTGACAGTTGAGAGTTTTTCCCTGCATCAGTCACCTGACCAGTTTGCCACTGCGGTAGCAAACTGTCAGTTCTTAATTTTCCACTATCCACTTTTTTAACTTCATCAGGCTCAATCAGCAACATCGGTCGGTCAGGAGAAACAGCAAAGGGAGCCATCACAAAGCCGTTCTTTCCGTTTAGTTCGGTAAACGACTTCAGTTCCCTGGGCAGTCCTTCATGCTGAACCATCAGCGTCTGCGTGGTCTGATACGGTAATCGATACAAGGCGAAGCTCGTCATTTCCCACTCTTTTTCGGACTGATAATATAATTGGTGACATGTACGTTGGAGATCAGTTCATTGGATGAATTCACAATCTTCACGTCCCACACATGGAGTGTGCGTCCTTTGCTCACCAGTTTGGCATGTGCTGTAACCGTATCACCCTCTGACACCGCTTTCACATGATCACCGCTCACGCTGATGCCTACGCAGATCTTACCTGGACAAAGGGCTGTAGAGCCTACACCCGCCACGTTCTCTGCCAGTGCCAATGAAGCACCGCCACTCAGGAAGCCGAAAGGCTGTCGGTTGCGTTGATCCACTTGCATCACCGCCATACAGGTATCCTCCTCGGGAGTTGAATAGAACTCCATACCCAAGGCTGTTGACAGGTTCGGTTCTTTTGCTATGATCTTTTTAACTGCTTCTACATCCATAATAATAACTATTTGATGGCAAAATTACAAAAAAAACAAGAACCAAACAATTTATTTGTGCAAAAAAGAAAGACTGTCGAGTACGTGATGGACCCGACAGTCTTTACTCATATCAAGTAAACCTCGTTTCTATTTGAACTGTACCCAGTCAACACTTGCCGTGCCTTCCTCGCAAGTCACGAAGATATCCTGCTTACCCGTGGGAACGTTCTTGATCTTGACAGGTACTTCACACCAAGGAATACGCTTCTTGATCTTGGCAACGGCAAGCGGGGCAGCCGTAGCACTGCCTACGCGAACAGCGAGGGTTGCCTTTCCGTCAGTCTTCACCATCAGAGTCACCTGCTTACCTGTTGCCTTACTGAAATCTACATCATTGTAACGCAGCCAACTACCTTTCTGGAAGTCGGCCGACCAGCCCTTGAAGTAGTTGGTGGTATCAAGATACTGAATATCCACATTATTACTCTTATCGCTATAGCGGTCGATCTGGATCGGTTTGGTAGCATCTGAGATACCTACACCACGCAATGTCGGCTTCACCTCCTGAATGGTTCCATCGGGATTGAAGCTCAGCTTGTCGATACATACAGAACGACGCTTGTCATCATTGGGTGAGTAGTCATTATGATGATAAAAGAGATACCACTGTCCTTTGTAGTTGATGATACTGTGGTGATTGGTCCAGCAACCGTTGGCATGCTCAGCCATGATCAGTCCTTTGTACTCATAAGGACCCATCGGTTTCTTACTCATAGCGTAGGCAAGTACCTCGGTGTTCTCTCTTACATAAGGATAGGTCAGGTAAAAGTTACCATTATACTCAAAGGCGAACGGACCTTCAGCCTGACGGTTGGGCAGACCTTGCAGACAGTTGGCACCTACCATCTCCATCTCGCGGTTACCCCACTTAACGACCTCTCTTGGGTTATCATCAGCCAGCTCCTTCATATTCTCCTTGAGCTTGGCGCAACGACCATTACCCCAGAAGATGTAAGCATTGCCATCAGATGCCTGAAGCACGCAGGGGTCGATACCGTTGATACCTGCAATGGGTTCCGGTTCAGGAATAAACGGTCCTTCGGGATTATCTGCTATGGCCACACCTACTGCGAAGCCACCTCTACCAGCCGCAGGAGCGGAGGGGAAATAGAAATAGTACTTACCGTTTCTGTAAACACAGTCGGGAGCCCACATAGAATAAGAATTCGGTCTTACCCAAGGCACTTTGTTCTGTGTAACGATCACACCATGGTCGGTCCAGTCGATCAGATCCTCTGAAGAGAACACATGATAGTCCTCCATGCAGAACCAGTCCTGCCTTTGTCCCTCAGGAGGGAAGATGTCATGCGATGGATAGAGATACACCTTTCCGTTAAACACACGTGCGGTCGGGTCGGCCGAATACAGGTGACGGATAACCGGATTCTGAGCATACACGCTGAGTGTGCTCAGAAGTAGTAATGATACCAATAATTTTTTCATATTCTTCATTTGTTTGTAATATCGTTGATAATAATCATTGCAAAGGTAATGATTTTTCTTTGAATAACCTCCATCTTTTGTAACATAAGATTTAGAATTTGTTTCATTGGATACAAAACGGCCCTTTCTCGACGAAAAACGGAAGTATCCCCTCGCTTATTGAATAAAATCTTCACGCTCGAGAAACAAACTCGCTTGTTTTCTTCTCGCTTACTTAGATTTTTCGTATCTTTGCCAATAAATTGGCGAAGTTACTACGTCTCGGCAAAAAAACAAAAGAATTTGTTTTGTTCTGCTCTCGACTTTTCGTAACTTTGCACCATAAATAGCACTGTTATATCGATATACAACAATAAAATATGAATGTTTTAGAATTAAGTGAGCAGGAAATAGGCAGACGCGAGAGTCTGCAGGAACTGCGCAACATGGGTATCAACCCTTACCCTGCAGCTGAGTACGCAACCAATGCCTTCAGTACCGACATCCGCGAGAATGTAGAGAACGGCCTATGGATCATCGACGTACCAGAGGGTGAAGAGCCGAAACCCGTGAACGAGCTGCCCCAGGTTTGCATTGCCGGAAGAATGATGAGTCGCCGCGTAATGGGTAAAGCCTCTTTTGTAGAGCTTCAGGACTCCAAGGGCAGGATTCAGGTGTATATTACCCGCGACGATATCTGTCCTGAAGAAAATAAGGATTTATATAATACGGTATTTAAGAAACTCATGGATATCGGTGACTTCATCGGTATCAAGGGATTTGTGTTCCGTACCCAGACAGGCGAGATCTCGGTTCATGCCAAGGAGCTCACCCTGCTGGCCAAGAGTCTGAAACCGCTGCCCATCGTGAAATACAAGGACGGTGTGGCATACGATAAGTTTGATGATCCAGAACTGCGCTATCGTCAGCGCTATGTGGATCTCGTAGTGAACGAGGGTGTCAAGGATACCTTCCTGCAGCGAGCAACGGTTATCCGTACTTTAAGAAAGGTTCTGGATGAAGCAGGTTATACCGAAGTGGAGACCCCAACGTTGCAGATGATTGCCGGTGGTGCTTCAGCCCGTCCTTTCATTACGCATTTCAATGCCCTCGATCAGGACATGTATATGCGTATCGCTACAGAACTCTACCTGAAGCGCCTCATCGTGGGTGGCTTCGAAGGTGTGTATGAGATCGGTAAGAACTTCCGCAACGAGGGTATGGACCGTAACCATAACCCCGAGTTCACCTGTATGGAGCTGTATGTGCAGTACAAGGATTACAACTGGATGATGTCGTTCACTGAGAAACTGCTGGAGACTATCTGTATCGCTGTAAACGGCAAGCCTGAACGCGAGATCGACGGTCAGATCGTTTCCTTCAAGGCTCCTTATAGAAGACTTCCTATTCTGGAGGCTATCCAGGAGAAAACAGGTTTCGACTGCAACGGCAAGACCGAAGAAGAGATCCGCGCCTTCTGTTTGTCAAAGGGCATGGAAGTAGATGAGACCATGGGTAAGGGTAAACTGATTGATGAGCTCTTTGGCGAGTTCTGCGAAGGCACCTTTATCCAGCCTACCTTCATTACCGACTATCCCGTGGAGATGTCACCGCTGACCAAGATGCACCGTTCAAAGCCTGGTCTTACTGAGCGCTTTGAGTTGATGGTGAATGGTAAGGAGTTGGCCAATGCCTACTCTGAGCTTAACGACCCCATCGATCAGGAAGAGCGTTTCGTAGAGCAGATGAAGTTGGCTGACAAGGGTGACGACGAGGCCATGATCATCGATCAGGACTTCCTCCGCGCCCTGCAATACGGTATGCCACCTACCAGTGGTATCGGTATCGGTATCGACCGACTGGTGATGCTCATGACAGGTAAGACCTTCATCCAGGAAGTATTGTTCTTCCCGCAGATGAAGCCCGAGAAGAAGGTGCCGCAGAGCACCGTGGCTGAATGGGCCGAGATTGGTGTTCCCGAGGAATGGGTTCCCGTTTTGCGCAAGATCGGTTTCAACCTCGTGCAGAATATCAAGGACGAGAAGGCTCAGGGTCTGCAGCAGAAGATCGGCGACATTGTGAAGAAGTTCAAGCTCGATATGCAGAAGCCCTCTGTAGATGAGGTGGCTGCTTGGATTGAGAAGGCACAAGCTTAATTATGCATTAAGTCATGTACGACTGCGGTAGAATAGCCATCATTGGCGGCGGAAGCTGGGCAACCGCTATTGCCAAGATCGTGGTGGGCCACACCCATCACATCGGGTGGTATATGCGCCGCGACGACCGCATAGAGGATTTCAAGCGGATGGGGCACAACCCCGCCTACTTGATGAGCGTACATTTCGATGTTGACGAGATTACGTTCTCCAGTGATATCAACAAAATCGTACAGAACTACGATACGCTGGTGTTCGTCACACCCTCACCTTATCTGAAGAACCACCTGAAGAAGCTCAAGACCCGCATCCGCGATAAGTTCATTATCACGGCTATCAAAGGTATTGTGCCCGATGAGAACCTGGTTTGCTCTGAATACTTCCATCAGGTATATGATGTGCCTTATGAGAACCTGGCCTGCATCGGCGGACCTTCACATGCTGAGGAGGTGGCGTTGGAGCGTCTCTCCTACCTTACCATCGGTTGTGATGACAAGGTGAAGGCACAGTCGTTTGCTGATCTCATTGCGAGCGACTATATCAAAACCAAGACGTCCACGGATGTCATCGGTATCGAATATTCATCAGTATTGAAGAATGTATATGCCATTGCGGCAGGTATTTGTAGCGGACTAAAATACGGTGATAACTTCCAGAGCGTGCTGATGTCGAATGCCGTTCAGGAGATGAACAGGTTCCTGAATACCGTGCATCCCATTGAACGGAACATTAACGACTCGGTTTATATGGGCGACCTCCTTGTAACGGGCTATAGTAACTTCTCGCGTAACCGTACTTTTGGTACCATGATCGGTAAGGGCTACAGTGTAAAGTCGGCACAGATAGAGATGGAGATGATTGCCGAGGGCTACTTCGGCACGAAGTGTATGAAGGAGATCAACCGTCATATGCACGTTAACATGCCTATCCTCGATGCCGTATATAATATATTGTACGAACGTATCTCGCCGCAGATCGAGATCAAGCTCCTAACCGACAGTTTCCGATAGATCATATACACATCCTAACAAAAATACTTAAGTAAGATGAAAAATATTTCTTTAGACATGACAAAGGCTGCATGCTTCCTCAAGGAAGGTGCGGTAAAGGCTTTCGAGCCCCAAGTGAAGGCTGCTCAGGAAGCATTGGAGAACGGTACCTGCCCGGGTAACGATTTCTTGGGATGGCTGCATCTGCCGTCATCGATCACTCCTGAATTCCTGAAAGAGGTACAGGATTGTGCCAATATTCTTCGCGAGAACTGCGAGGCTGTGGTAGTTGCAGGTATTGGCGGTAGCTATTTAGGTGCTCGCGCCGTTATTGAAGCCCTTGGTAATAGCTTTGCTTGGCTGGTAGCTGATAAGAAGAATCCTACGATCCTGTTTGCAGGAAACAATATCGGAGAGGATTATCTCTCTGAGCTGACCGACTATCTGAAGGATAAGAAATTCGGCGTAATCAATATTTCCAAAAGTGGTACAACCACAGAGACTGCCCTGACGTTCCGTCTGCTGAAGAAGCAGTGCGAGGATCAGCGCGGTAAGGAAGAGGCAAAGAAGGTAATCGTAGCCGTAACCGATGCAAAGAGAGGTGCTGCCCGCACCTGTGCTGATAAGGAAGGTTATAAGAGTTTCATCATTCCCGACAACGTAGGCGGACGTTTCTCTGTACTCACTCCGGTAGGATTGCTGCCCATTGCTTGTGCCGGCTTCGACATCGTAAAACTGGTGGAGGGTGCTCAGGTAATGGAGAAGTCATGTGCTCCTGATGTTCCCTTCGAAGAGAATATCGCTGCCCAGTATGCTGCCATCCGCAATGGTCTGTATGGCGCTGGCAAGAAAATCGAGATCATGGTGAACTACCAGCCGAAACTCCACTTCATCGCAGAATGGTGGAAACAGCTCTACGGAGAGAGCGAGGGTAAGGAAAACAAGGGTATCTTCCCTGCTTCTTGCGACTTCACCACCGACCTCCACTCCATGGGACAATGGATTCAGGAAGGTGAGCGCACCATCTTCGAGACTGTCATCAGCATCGAGGAGCCGAACAAGAAGCTGCTCTTCCCGAATGATGATGAGAACCTCGATGGTTTGAACTTCCTTGCTGGCAAGCGAGTGGATGAGGTAAACAAGATGGCAGAGTTAGGAACACGCTTGGCACATGTTGACGGTGGCGTGCCCAACATCCGTATCAGTGTGCCTCTGCTGAACGAATACTATATCGGACAGCTCATCTACTTCTTCGAGATTGCCTGCGGCATCAGCGGTAATGTGCTTGGCGTTAACCCGTTCAACCAGCCCGGTGTGGAAGCCTATAAGAAGAATATGTTTGCTCTGCTCGACAAGCCCGGCTATGAAGCCGAATCAAAGGCGATCAAGGAGCGCCTGGCCAAAGAAGCTTAGTCCCAACTAGTAACCCTAGTATTACTAGTGCAACTAGCATCTAGAAAATGATTAATCTGGAAAAATATCTTTCAAGAACAGGCTTTGGGGCATTCCACCCCAAAGCCGTTCTCTTTGACATGGATGGTGTACTCATCAATAGCATGCCCAACCACGCTGTGGCTTGGCAACGCTCCATGGCTACCTTCGGCATCCGCATGACTGCCGATGATGCCTACGCCACAGAGGGTGCCCGTGGCATTGATACCATCCGTAACATGGTGAAGCAACAGCAGGGAAAGGATATCTCTTTGGAAGAGGCGCAACAAATGTATGATGTAAAGACCCGCTTCTTTGGTGAGATGCCCAAGGCGGAGATCATGCCCGGTGCCTACGAACTGATGGAGAAGCTTCACCAAGAAGGATTAATCATGGCAGTGGTGACGGGTAGCGGTCAGCGCCCTTTAATCAACCGTCTTACCACTGATTTCTCTCCATTCATCACAGAAGACCGCATCACTACAGCGTATGATGTGCAACGGGGCAAGCCGGAACCCGATCCTTATCTGGCAGGCATGAAGAAATGCGGAACAGAGCCTTGGCAGACTATCGTTGTGGAGAATGCACCTCTTGGCATTCAGGCAGGTGTGGCCGCCAAGTGTTTCACCATCGGTGTGAATACAGGACCGTTACCTGATGAACAACTGTGGCAGGCAGGAGCTGACCTCGTGGTTCCCTCCATGATTGACCTTTGTGAACAATGGAATTTCTAGCCAGCTATTTCTCCCGATCCAAAGCAGCGATGATGCTTCTCATCATACACCACACAAAACTGTCCTGGAGCTACCCCATGGATCGGCTGTGAAGAATGCACCATATATTTCCCTTCATCCACCATTTCCAGCAACGCTGGATGATATTCCGGTGTATGACGGATCTTGAACGTTACTTCCCGTTTTGTCTGATTATTAAATAAGGTATGCAACGGCAGGGTTAATGAGTGGAAGTCGTGTATCAGGAAATCCTGTTTGTACGCATCCTGCGGATCGTAGCCATGACTTACATATAAGATATTCTTCGGCACATCCTTCTTGATGACAAACCAAGGACCTTCGCCGAAGCCCAATCCCTTGCGCTGTCCAATGGTATGGAACCAAAGTCCCTTGTGCTCGCCGATCTTCCTTCCCGTTTCCAGTTCAATGACATCCCCCGGATTCTCGCCTAAGTAACGACGGATATACTCATTGTAGTTGATCTTCCCTAGGAAGCAGATGCCTTGCGAATCCTTGCGCTTGGCATTCACCAGATGTTCACGTTCGGCAATGGTGCGCACCTCATCCTTCATATAATGACCGATGGGGAACAGCGCCTTCCGCAACTGCCAGTCGTATATCTGTGCCAGGAAGTCGGTCTGGTCCTTTACAGGGTCAGGACTCGTACACAACCACTTCCTTCCCTCTTCGTCTATCTCGGTCATGGCATAATGCCCTGTAGCGATAAGGTCATAGTCATGTCCCCGCTTCTCATCAAAGGCCCCGAACTTAATCAGTCGGTTGCACATCACATCAGGATTAGGCGTGAATCCCTCGCGTACCTTATTAATAGTATAGGCCGTTACCTGATCCCAGTATTCCTGATGACAGTCGATTACCTCGAGCTTGCATCCATACTTATGTGCCACAGCCGTTGCCATCTCAATATCCTCCTCGCTGGAGCAATCCCAGTCCTCATCTTCCTCCGGACCGATATGGATATAGAAGCAATCGGGCTTCAGTCCTTGGCGCACCAATTCATAGAGCACCACAGATGAATCCACACCGCCCGACAGCAATACGGCAATCCGCTTTCCTTCCACTTCTTTGATATTCATATTGCAAAGGTACACATAAGTGAGAGAAGTACAAAATAAATTGATTTATTTTTACTTCCGAACGAGAGTACCTTCGGCGAAGCCAAAGGTAATTCCTTTTGTTGGTAATAGACAAGACGTTTAGTTAATGATTGCTAAATAATCAACGTAAATGATACAACATATCAAGAAAAGTATATATCTTTGCGATATCAAAATGATATCATTGAAGATATAAGATTAAAGATGAAAGATTAAAGATTAGAATTATGGAGAATAAAGAATTTGCTTTCAAGGGAACGGCATTGAATGGTTTCCTGATGTTGTTTGTAAACCTTGCCATTTTGGTATTGGCATTCGTTGGTATCATCTATAGTATCATTCAGCTCGACGGCAGCAACGGAGCAGAAGGTGGCTGGTTGATGGGCGGTAGCATCCTGTTGCTGATTATCAACTTAATTATGTGGTTCGGTCATATCATGTTGGAACCCAATGTGGCACGTGTTACTACCTGGTTCGGCAAGTACAGTGGAACGTTCGATAAGACAGGTTTCTTCTGGATCAATCCGTTCTATGGTACGAAGAAGGTATCGCTGCGTGCCCGTAACCTTGATGCCGAGCCTATCAAGGTGAATGATAAAACAGGTAATCCCGTAATGATTGGTCTGGTACTCGTTTGGAAACTGAAGGATACCTACAAGGCTTTGTTCGAAGTGGATTCCCAGACAATGGCTGCCAATCCTGGTACGACGGGCTCTGAGACCAAAGGACTGATGAACGCTCTGGAGAATTTCGTTCGTGTACAGAGCGATGCAGCGTTGCGCCAAGTGGCAGGACAGTACGCCTACGATGACGAGGACACGAAAGATGGAGAGCCCACATTGCGCTCTAGTGCTGAGGAGATTAACGATCAGCTGGAGCAGAAACTCGATGAGCGTCTTGCCCTGGCAGGTATCGAAGTGGTAGAGGCCCGCATCAACTATCTCGCCTATGCTCCCGAGATTGCAGCCGTGATGCTGCGCCGTCAGCAGGCTTCTGCCATCATCACTGCCCGCGAGAAGATCGTAGATGGTGCAGTATCGATGGTGAAGATGGCACTCGACAAGCTTTCTAACGAGGACATTGTTGAGCTCGATGATGACAAGAAGGCTGCTATGGTCAGCAACCTCCTCGTAGTACTCTGTGGTGATGAGTCGGCACAGCCGGTGGTGAATACGGGTACGCTTAATCATTAAGTCCCCCTCCATAAGGGGGTGTCGGAGGTACGGGGGCGCGGGGGTACGGGGGTACGAGAATACCTCAGAGATATTGTATTCATATACAGTATAAATTATCAAACCACTTGTACACGAAGCATATCTCGTACCACCGCACCACCGAAAAGTAAAAGCATACCTCGTAAATAATATATATGTCTGAAAAGAAAACAAAGAATTTTATTCTGCGCGTTGATGCTGATACGATGGACGCGATAGAGGCTTGGGCTGCGGACGAGTTCCGCAGCACCAATGGCCAATTGCAGTGGATCATCACCGAGGCATTGCGCAAAGCGAAACGACTGCCGAAGAAAAAATAATTTTTTCCCTTTCCGTTTGCATCATATCATATTATTTTATATCTTTGCAGAAGCGAAGTAATAATCTTTGTAAAGTATTTAACTAAAAACCTTTTGATTATGAACGGAATCATTTGTGCAATTATTATCGGTTTGATCTGCGGCTTCCTGGCTGGCAAGATCATGCGCGGTGGTGGCTTCGGCCTAGTGTTGAACCTGTTGTTAGGCTTGGTTGGCGGTGCTGTCGGTGGCTGGCTGTTCGATTTGTTGGGCGTCAGCGCAGGCGGTGGCTGGATTGGCCAGACCATTACAGGTCTTGTAGGTGCCATCGTTGTGCTCTGGGTAGCATCGCTATTCAAGAAGTAATCAACAAGCACGTAAGGTTAAGAAAGTACGAGGGCGCAAGTATTTGCGCCCTCGCTGCGTTTTTAATGCTAAAGGAGTGGGTCGTATAGTTAGACACAAAAAACGCCGGGGATGACCCGGCATTTTTAAATATGTAGTTAATGGATTAGTCTTCGAAGATATCAAAGAATTCCTTTGCATCAGCATTTGCACCAGGCTGAGACATGGTCGGATCGCTTGTAACAGTAATCTGACAAAGATCAGTATCCAGTACCTTTACTTTCACGAACGGCTTAATATAATCTTTTTTCATAATTGTGTTCTTTTTAATTGTTAGACATGTTAAGCTCACATTATTTCACGATGACCTTGCGGCCGTTCATGATATACACACCCTTCTGGGTCTTGCTTACGCGCATACCGCTCAGGTTATAGATAGCACCGTCAGCCTCGCTCTTCTGTACCTCGTTGATGCCAGTTGACTCACCACCGAATACGATATTGATAATCTTAGCACCAGCAGTGAATGCACTTGCGGGCAGGTATGCCTTACCATCTGCCAGTTCGCCATCACTGCAAAGCACGAACTTTCCATCATAAAGGATGTAGTCGTTAACTGCGATACCTTCAGTCTTGAGCAGATTATCATCGTTCTTTGCTACCTCACCACTTGCTACAGGAACTTCATATTCTGCTTCAGCAGTACCTTTAAGAATAATTCCTTCACCAGCAGCAACGGTTGTAGTCTCGGTAATAGTAGCCTCAGTTGCAGTAACGGCTGTTACATAATAAGCCTTGATGCCATCTACACTACTAAAGTCAAGAGCCTTAGCTGGAATATAGGTGTTGTATTCCTTTGTAAGGGTAATCTTTTCGGTTTCAGCAGCAGCACCAACAATCACTTTAAAAGTACAATCAGCAGGATAATATGGGTCGAGATTCTCATCGCATATTTCTATGTTAGATATCGTTGCAGTATATTCACCATCATCTATAGATTCATCTGCAGTAATTGTAAAAGTTAAAATAGCATCACCAGATTCTCCAGTGGTTGAATTCAAATCCATATTAATGGTATTAAGCTGGTAAGTACCATTGTCCGCTGTATGATCCGTTAGCGAAGTGGTAAATCCTGTAGTCCTCTCAGTATTGGAGAGTGAAGATGCTGTAAGTTTTGAAGGTAAAGCCAAATCACCTTGGAAAGACGTACACTGATTTTCGTTAAACAGTTTTACTGAAACTGTCTTACTTTCTCCTTTCTTTATCGTAACATCATCCAGCTTGATATAATAAGATTCAGCAGCAAAGATGTTAGTAGATAAAGATAAAAAAGCTACTAAGAAAAATAATACTTTTTTCATTTTCAAAATATTTTAAATGTTCTTTATTTTTTTGAGTACTAATAATACGTCAACATTAGTTAGGGATCCATCTCCATTCACATCAGCAACAGGATTATACGCTGCATTATCTTTAATAAGTTTCAATATTCTTAGTGCATCTACATTTGTAAGGTTTTTATCACCTGAAAGATCACCTAAAAGAGATGTTCCATCGAAAATATACCTAAACGATTTCCAACCAGCTGTTTTAGCATAAGCTGTCAATGATCCTGCAGGAACATTCAGTTTCGCACTCTGCAACACACTTGTCGCAAACGCATTTGTTGGAATTGCTTTAACAAACTCACCTGGAGTATAACTATATACATTTTCTACAGAGGTAAGGCCTGCAAAAGCACTTGAACCAATCACAACAGGAATGTCCTGTGTATAGTCATCGCTCTCAGCATTTTCTTTGAAATCGATTTTGATTGTCTGAATCTTCGCTGCGAGATCTGAAGCAACGCTGGCAAAAGCACTAGCTGCAACACTTGGTATGTACACATCGTGTGAAGTACCACCCTCCATGAAATGATTAATTAAGATTGTGTTCTTCTCAATCTGTAGATTAGCATCACCAGGTGCATAAGTTTCAGGATCATCCATAATAGCAGGAGTCTCTACAACATAAGAAGCGAAACCAGTAACAACAGCCTCATGATATTCAGTGTTCGTTGTAACACTATAACTGAGTTCCTGATAATTAGGACCGAATTGTGCTGCGGTCCATCCAGTCGCCTCTCCACCTTTCCCTTGCGCAAAGCAGGCCATGCTCGCCATCAGGGTCACAGCCAGCATCGTAAGCCTATTCATGAAATTTTTGTTCATAAATTTAGTTTTTTTGAGATTTAACTTGTATACACATATTTGGTGCAAAGATAGCAACAAAATCGTTACCTGCAAACTTTTTCTAATAAAATCTTAATATTTTAACATTTCTATAGAACTTATGGCGGTTCCTAACTGAAATATCCCGCAGAGACTGGTGTTTTGATGGTCCGCAGTACCAATGGTTCGCGTTTTATGGGGGAGCCAAATTGCAGCATTTATTATATTCATTTATTCCCATTTTATCATTTTATCCCAAGACCTAACATAAATCGCGTGAAATGCCGATAAACAAAGGGTTTTGTGATTATTCAGACCTAACAAAAAGGTAACATAAGACCTACCATAAACCTAACAAAGACCTAACATGTTAACATGAACCAGTCGTAAGAGAAAGACTGCATGCATAGAAACCGGTAAACAAAACGTTCCCAATGTGGGAACAAAGCATTCCCAGCATGGGAACAAATCGGTCCCAACAATGGGAAAAATGCAATGCTTGAATGTTAGGTCTAATGTTACCTTTTTGTTAGGTTTATCTTAGGTCTTATGTTAGGTCTTTGAGCGCTATTATTGTTTCTAAGTCGCTTATAATAAAATGATTAGCATTTTGCAATGTTAGGTCTTGAGGAAACCTACAAAGCACTGCGATATTTTCCTTCTTCTTTGTCCTCAAGCATGCTCAGGTAGCTGTTGTAACGACTTTCGGCAATGTAGTGTTCTTCGAGTGCTTTGCGCACAGCACAGCCAGGCTCATGGGTATGGGTGCAGTTGCGGAAACGACAGTTTTTGGAGAAATGGAAGATCTCTTTGAAGTAGCCACAGATCTCTTCGGGCTCCATGTCGAAAGTTCCGAAGCCTTTGATGCCGGGAGTGTCGATGAGCCAAGAGTGCTGTTCTTGGCTATTGGAGGAAGGAGAGATAGGGATCATCTCGGAGAAGGTGGTGGTGTGCATGCCAGCGTTATGAGCCTCGGAGATCTCGGCCGTGCGGAGGTTGGCACCAGGTATGATTTTATTTAACAAGGTGGACTTCCCCACTCCACTGTTTCCGCTGAACACGGTGATCTTTCCTTCGAGGAGTGGGAGCAGTTGATCCATACCCTGTCCTGTAACCGCTGACACCTGCAGACATTGATAGCCCACGGTTTCATAGAGGTTCACCATCAAATCCTGATAATGCCGTTCGTCATCATCGAGCAGATCCGTCTTGTTAAAGAGCAAGATGACAGGCACCCGATATGCTTCTGCAGAAGCAAGGAAGCGATCGATGAAGGTAGTGCTGGTCTGGGGATAATTAATCGTTACTACCAAGACGGCTTGATCCACGTTGGCAGCGATGATATGACTCTGCTTACTAAGATTAGGTGATTTGCGGATGATGTAATTTTTGCGGTCTGCTATCTCCGTAATAAAGCCGTCGGAGACCTCCACTCGGTCACCCACGGCCACAGGATTGGTACTCCGTATGCCTCGCAAACGGAAGTTTCCTTTTATTTTACAATCGGCCGTGGTACCATCGTCGAAGAGGACGGTGTACCACGAGCCGGTATTCTTTATGACTAAGCCAGACAATGTATTAAACTGTCATGATTTCCTTGTTCTTCGCATCGATGAGCGCATCAATCTTTTTGATGAACTTATCGTGGATCTTCTGGAGTTCGAGCTCGGCATCCTTCTCGTTGTCCTCGCTGAGTCCGTCCTTGATGGCTTTCTTCAGTTTTTCCTTGATATCACTACGAACGTTGCGCACCTCTACCTTTGCCTTCTCTGCAATCTTGTTGCACTGCTTGGTGAGTTCGCGACGACGCTCCTCTGTGGGCTGCGGGATGTTGAGACGGATGATCTCGCCGTTATTCTCAGGGGTGATACCTACATCGCTATCCATGATGGCCTTCTCGATGTCGCGAATCGCTTTCTTGTCCCAAGGACGAATAGCAATAGTACGGGCATCAGGACAGTTTACGTTGGCCACCTGGTTCAGGGGAACCATGGAGCCGTAGGAGTTCACCTTCACGCCGTCGAGGATGGCCACGTTGGCACGTCCGGCACGGATGCGGTTCAGACTCTCTTCAAGGAAGAGGGCCGCCATCTCCATTCTTTCTTCACTCTCTGCTAATGTTGCTTTTACGTCAATCATATTGATGGTATTAAAGTTTTCTTTTGACAAAGTTAGCGCATTTTTTTGAATCTGCCAACTTTTTCGTGATTTTTCCGTTTATTCCGTTGTAAAAAGAACATGAGCCAGGGTTTGCATCATCCGCTCCAAGTAGTACTGATCCGTAGTATCAAAGGTGGCGAGATCAGTGCTGTCGATATCGAGGACGGCACAGACTTCGCCGTTCTGATTAAAGATGGGAACCACAATCTCTGATCTGCTCAACGAACTGCACGCAATATGTCCAGGGAACTGATCCACATCCTCAACGATGACGGTTTCACGACGGCTCCAAGCCGTGCCGCACACGCCCTTGTTACAGGGAATGCGGAAGCAGGCTACGCTACCTTGAAAGGGGCCTAACACCAGTTCCTTACCTTGTACCAGATAGAAGCCTACCCAGAAAAAGTGCATCGTGTCGTGAATGGCAGCTGTGACATTAGCCAGTACGCCTACCCAGTTTGTTTCTCCTGCTACCAGACTCTCCACCTGCTGGAGCAGCATTTCGTAATTTTCTTTCTTAGTCATATTCTTTATTTTTTCGAGGAAGGAGGAAGGAGGAAGGAGGAAGGAGATATGCAACAGGTATGTGTATCCTGTACAGTTTCCTTTGAATTCTATTTCATAGAAGTATTCTCCTTACTCCTTACTCCCTACTCCTTACTCGAATTAGACTCTATCAACTAACTGCAAAGCATCCCAATGCTACTATAGTGAGCACAAACACAACGACAATGGGCCACGGTTCCCCTCCAGCAAACTGCTGTTCAAACGGAGGCAGGTTCCATTTCGGGGATAGTCGTTTGTACACATACTTATAAAGATGATACACCACCACGGCAATACATGTACCCAAGATGGCACCTACTAAGATATCAGTGGGGAAATGAACACCTAGGTACATCCGCGAATAGCAGGAGCCAATCGCCCACAGGAAGGCACAGGCGGCAACAATCTTTCGACGATACAGTAGCGTTAGCATCGTAGCGGTAGCAAACCCGTTACTGGCATGGTTCGAAGGGAATCCGTAGCGACCGCCATGGTAGTCGTTCACATAATGCAGGATATCCATGATGTTCGCATCATGCGAAGGACGGAGACGACCGATAATGGGCTTGAAACCAGCCAGAACATAGTCGCTGAGAAAGAACAGCAGACCGATGGTCATCAACAGTAGCAAAGCACTGCGCCAGTTGGTGTTGCGGAACAAACAGTAGAGAATCACCAAAACGAAAGGTATCCACACGAGTTTATCGGAATAGGCAAACCAGAAGGCATCATACGCCGTAGGTCCTGGAAAGTTTATCGCATCCAGCACCTGGTAGTCAAAATCCTTCACTGTGTCGACTATGCTCATCACGCTTGTAACTTATTACTATTCTCGTACCCCCTGCCACCGTACCCCCGTGCCACCGAAATTGTTTCCACCTGATTAGTCAATTCCACGAACTGCGGAATAGTAAGCTGTTCCGGACGCTTGGTCATGATATCCTTTTCAAAGAAGGAGGCGTCGGGCATGGTGTCCTTGGTGAACAGCTGTCGCAGACTCACCCTCAGCATCTTGCGCCGTTGGTTGAACACCGTCTTCACCACCCTTCGGAACAGTTTCTCGTCGCAACCCAGATCCTGCACCTTGTTGCGTGTCATGCGGATCACGGCACTCTTCACCTTGGGTGGCGGATCGAAGACGTATTCATCCACCGTGAACAAATACTCCACATCATACCACGCCTGAATCAACACGCTCAAAATACCGTAGGCCTTAGTACCCGGCTTGGCCTCCATACGCTGGGCTACCTCACGCTGGATCATTCCTGTGCAACAAGGAATCAGATCCTTGTTATCGAGCATCTTGAAGAAGATCTGCGAGGAGATGTCGTAGGGGTAGTTGCCAGTGAGCACAAATGGCTGACCGTCGAACAGCTGATGGAGATCCATACGAAGGAAGTCACCGTAGAGGAGAATCCTCGAATTCTCCTCCGAGGAAGGAGGAAGGAGTAAGGAGGAAGGAGATATGAACTCAGGAAAATGCTCCTTAAGATAGGCTACACTCTCACGATCAATCTCCACCACGCTCAGCGGACGGGGCTTCTGCATCAGGAACTGGGTGAGCACACCCATGCCAGGACCGACCTCCAGGACGGGTATATCGGGACATGCGTCCACAGTATCGGCAATGGCACTGGCGATATTCAGGTCGGTCAGGAAATGCTGACCGAGGTTCTTCTTGGGTCTTACTTGCTTCATTTGGGTGCAAATATACAAATTTACTCCCGAAACTTCGTGTTGTTTCAAAGGAAAAGTGTGAAACGGCACGAAAGATTTGCTATTGACCTGAAGCCTGACTGTAGTTGAGCAGACTGATCTGGTAGTTGATGAAAGCATCTACACGACGGTCGAGCGACTGCTGGTAGAGCATCTGTGCTTCCAGGAGGTCGGACATCTTATTGGTTCCGGCCTGGTAAAAGTTCTGGTTCAGACGGAGGTTCTCTGCTGCCTGCTCGATGCTCTGCTGGGCAATGGTCAGCTGCTGATGCGCTTCCACGACACTGTTCCAGGCGTTCCGCATGCGGATCTTCAGGAGTTCCGACTTATCCTGCTGCTCATCAAGGGCTTTCTGATATTCCAGCTTACTGCGTTTCACCGCATGAGAGCCTCCCCACCAATCGGAGATGGGGATGCTGACAGTGGCAAACACCATGGCGAAAGTGCGGTCAACATCGAGCATGTTGTGGTAGTTATACCCTGCTCCAACTGCCACCGTGGGAAGGTTCTTACCAATCTCCATCTTACGCTGCAGCTGGGCCACCTCAACCTGCTTTTGCAACAACTGGTATTCAGGGATGTTGGGAAGCGCCGATTCCGGAGCAACGGCACTCATCGCCAATCCTTCGTCTTGAAGGATCGGCTGGGCAAGTGTAAACTCAGTAGTGCTCAAACCGCAATACTGAGCCAACAGCTGACGGACGATATCGATGCCGTTATTGAGCTTGAGTCGCTGACTCTTCAGCTCGTTCTGACGAAGCTGCACCTGTAAGAGATCGTTGCGCATGGCCACGCCAGCACGCACCGCCACGTCAACATCCTTATGAATACCGGCGAGCATGGAATCAACAGCATCGATGGTCTTCAGCTTCTCCTGCATGGAAACCAACTGCCAGTAATACTGCTCGGTTTGGTTCTCCACCTCGTTCTCCGACAGCTGCAGCTGCAGACGGGCTGCCTCCTCACCTACCTTGGCGAGTTTATTACCGTTGATGATCTGTCCGCCGGCAAAGATAGGCTGCACGGCATTGATGCCTGCCAGTGCACCATTCTTCATCATCGAGATGCTGACAGGATTGGCAAGGGCGGCCAATGCCTCGGGAGGGAACGATTGGGCAAGCGCCATTCCCAACTCGGGTGAAATCATCTCCGAGGGATTCAAGGTGGTCTCCGCCATTCCTTTGTTGGCATTGAACACGAAACCTGTTCCGCTCACGCTAGGGAAATACTTGGTGAATGCCTCCTTGCGCTGCTCTTGCGCTGCATCTATACGATACTGGGCACTGCGAATGGCCATATTATGGTGCAGGGCCGAATCCTTGAGCTGGTGAAGGGAGAGAGGACCCGCCCCCTGCCCAGGCCCGATTACCTGTGCTGATAGTGACTGGCAGCATATAGCCAGAAATAGTATGAATAGCTTTTTCGTCATGATATCATTCAATCTAATAGTTCATTCTTTTTTTCTCCCCTCCTCTTGGGAGGGGTTGGGGGTGGGCTCTCACTTCGTACTCACTCTCCAATATACCACTGGCAACATCGTAACCACCAGGATGAGGGAACCGATTCCACCGGCAAAGATGGTGACACCTACAGGCATCCAGAACGACGACTGTGCAATGATCATCGGTACAACACCCACGGCGGTGGTGGCTGTGGTAAGGAAGATAGGAACCATTCGGCGCTTACCTGCCTCATAGGCAGCCTGCTTCACAGCCTCGTTATACGCCTTTCGATCTACAGTCCAGTCGCCATGTGCCGCCACATATTTCTTAATGAGGTCGAGGGCATGCTCGAAGATCAGGATCTCGTTACGCATAATCATTCCCATCAAGGTAATAACACCCATGATGGATGTAAGACCGAGGGTGCGGTTCATCAGAGCTAAGCCGATCAACACACCCGGTAACATCAGTCCGAGGGCAGCGATACAGACGATACTGATGCCATACTTCTTGAAGTTGAAAAGCAGGAAGAAGAAGATGATGACCATGGCAATGGCCACACCTCCGAAGATCTGCGGCAGGGCCTCAGCGTCATACTCTATTTCTCCTCCCACCTCAGCGCGAACGCCCTGCGGCAACGGAATCTCGTTCTTCATGATATCAGCAATCCTACTCTCCACGGGGGCGGCATAGGTGCCATTGGCAAACTGGGCGGTAACGGTGATGCAGCGTTCGCCTCCACGGTGCATGATACGACTCTCGCTCCACTTGGGTTCCACCTTGGCAATCTGACGGAGCGGTACTGTTGTGTTACTGCCGCCTGCTCCTGCCGATACTATCGCCATCGGGGTGGCCACACCTAAGTTCTCAATATCAGAGAAGGTCATGTCTGCATCATCCTTCACAATAATCGGCAGTTCATAGTTCCCCTCCCATATCTGTCCTACACGAAGATCGTTGGTGGTGGCACTCAGAGCGAGAGCTGCCGTGGAGCGAGTAATACCTAACTGTGCCGATGCCACCGGATCGAGCTCTACATTAATAATAGGTGACGGCTGCAGATAGTCGGTATGCACCCATTCCAGCTCTGGCATTTCACGCATCCGTTCCATCAACCGTTCTGCCACCACATGCAGCGAGTCGAGGTCTTCGCCATAGAACCTGTATTCCAGTTCCGGCACCTCCAGGTAGTCGAGTCGTTTGAAGCGCACATAGGCATTGGGGAACGCCTCGCTCCACTGCGGTTGGTACTTTGCCAGCAGGTCGAGCGTGGCCTTATGCGAATGGGTATTCACAATGAACTGCGCATAGTTACTTCCTGCCATCTGCGGCGCATAGCAGGTCATGAAGCGGGGAGATGAACAGCCCACGAAGCTCGTGATGCATTTCACCTGCTCATCTTGTTGCAACACGTGGCGCAGCGAGTCGGCAATCACACGGGTTTCGGAAACACCTTTGCCTTCCGGCAGGAATATCTCAACAGCAAACTGGTCGCGGTCGGCATAGGGGAACATACGTATCTTCAGCGTGGGTACGAGCAAGCACGACAACAGAATGATGCCAATGCCACCGAAGATGGTCAAGCCAGGATGGTGGAAGGTGAAATCAAGCACGCGGTTGTAGGTGCTTTGCACCCAGCGGGTGATGGCGTTTTGACCGGAAGAGCTTGAGTCAGGCTTAATGATAAGCACTTCGAGGAAGGGAATCACTGTTACTGCAAGCAAAAGAGACACCATCAGGTTTATGGTAATGGTAACAGGGAAATCCTTCAGGGCATCATGGAAAGCCCCCTTCATCGTCAGTAATAAGGGATAGAAAATCACACAGATGCAGAGGGTGGCCAGCATCATCGGCATGAAATACTGCTTGGCAGAGGCAATAGCGGCCTTCTTCGGTTCATAGTCTTTGCCCAAATATTCCAGATAGCCGTCAATGACCACAATGGCATTGTCAACCACCATTCCCAGAACCACGATGAGTGCCGCCAATGTCACGATGTTCAGTTCGATGCCCATCATATACATGATCGACACCGAGATGAAGGTGCTCAGCGGAATCGTGATGGCCGCCACGATGGCAGACCGCAAAGGGAACAACACCATCATCACCAGGATAATGATGAGCATGGAGATGAGCAGGTCGCGAAGGAAATCACTCACACTCAGACTCACCACCTTGGGCTGGTCGGCAATGCGGGTAATGGTCACATCATCAGGCAGTTCATTCTCTCGGAAATCATTGAGTGCCTGATCCACCTCCTTGCCATAAGCCACGATGTTGTTACCGGGTGTCATCTCCAAGGACACCAGTACACAAGGATGACCGTCTTGTTCGATGTAGCTGTCTTCACTGTCGTATTCGCGAACCACGCGGGCCACATCCCTTACCCTGGCCACCTTACCAGTGACGGGATCACTGAAGATGATCTGATTGGCTATCTCTTCTTCACTACCCTCCGTAGCTTCCACATGGATGGGTATCTGCTGGTCGTCATCACTCAGACTACCGCTCATGGCTACCATACCCTGCGACTGTAAACGACTGAACAGCATCTGTTGTCCGATGCCGTAGGCCTGCAGGCGCTGACGGTCAACATAGAGTGATATCTGCTCTTTCTGCTCGCCATAGATACGGACGTTAGCCACGGAAGGGATGCGACGCAGCCGGTCGGAAAGTCTGTCGGTATAATCCTGCAGCTCACGGTAACTGCGCTCAGGACTCTCAATGGCAATGAGCAGAGCAGAGGTATTACCGAAGTCATCGTTCGCCACAAGAGCCAATACGCCAGTGGGCAGACTCTGTTTGAAGAGGGTCAGTCCGTGCTTGATCTTGCTCCACACCTCATCTTTATTATTCACCTCGTCGTTCAGTCGTACCATCACGATACACATCCCGTTCTGGGCTGTGGTGGTAGTCTTGGTACGATTGATCTCTCCATAGGTGAACAAGTAACGCTCAAGGGGTCGGGCCACCTGCTCTTCCACCTCTTCGCTTGTTGCTCCGGGATATACTGCGATCACCACACCCTGACGGATGGTGAAGGCGGGGAACTCATCCTTCGGCATCACATACATACCATAGATACCCAGCACGAACAGGATACCTATGATAAGGAGCGATATGGAGTAGTGTTCCAACGGCCATTTCAGCCATGACATCTTTTTCATCATTGTCAATTGTCAATTAGTAAACCACTCTCGTTCCCTCACTCAGTTTCTGGAAGCCATCGGTCACCACACGTTCACCCATCTCCAGACCGCCCAAGACGGTTACCTGGTTACCCGAGGTGTTGCCGATGCTTACCTTCGTACGATGGGCTGTACTGTCTTTGGCAACGGTCCAGACGAACAGCGAGCCGTCGGATGACTTCTGTATGGCCGTCACGGGCAGCATGGCCTGCTTGGCCACATAGGGGGCTGCCGGCGCGAACTGAACAGAGGCTACCATACCGGGTAACAACTTGCGGTCGGCGTTCCTTACATGGATACGGACATCATAGGTATGGGTAAGGGCATCTGCCTGAATACCTTTTTCTATCTTCCCGCCCATCACGGTCTTTTGTGCTGCTTCCACATAGATACTGGAAGGAGTGGAGGAAGAAATGGAACTGATCTCTGTTTCAGGTATGGCCACCTTTACTTTCACGTTACTGACATCAAGAATGGTGGCAACGGCCTGGGAAGGTAGAGCGGTCTCACCGGCACCAACCATCTTCTTACCGATGATACCGCTGACGGGTGCCACCAGTCGACAGTCGGCAAGGTTCTTCTTAGCCATGTCCAGCTGCGATTTCGCCTGGGCCACCTTACTCTGGATTTCCACCCACTGTACCTCGGGCAGAGAACCATTGTCGTGCAACATGCCATATCGCTTCAGGGCATCATTGGCCTGCGCCATCGAGGCCTCGGCACTGCTGAGCATATTGCGGGCTTGGGTGTTGTCCATCTCCGCAATCAGCTGTCCCCTACTCACGGCCTGTCCTTCGCTCACCAGTACACGTTTGACGATTCCCATGCTGGTAAAGCTTACTGCCGTTCCTTCACGTTCTTCAACAATACCTACATACGACTGTCCCCCATGACTGGTAGATGAGGAGACAACCATGGTATTCACTCTCGTGGGAGCCTTTACTCCCTGCTCTTTCTTCTCACTGCAACTGCAGATGAGAACCATTCCGAGTAGTATGATAACTGCTTTTTTCATCATATAATCATTGCTTCTGGCTGCAAAAGTAGTAAATAATTTCATATAACAAACGGTCGATTCCAAAAAATCAGAAAACTTTTTGCTTAATCATCGTTTTTGGGTATGTCTGGTTGCACCGAAGGTACTTTCGCTCGAAAATACAAAAGAAAAGTGCACTTTCAATTTGCATTTTGCTCGCTTATTTCATAAAATCTTCACGTTCGAGAAAACAAATATACTTGTTTTCTTCTCACTTACTCAGATTTTTCGTACCTTTGTCACATGGAAACGAAGAAAATCATTGGTGGTGCTGTGAAGATCCTATTCCCGCTGATACTTGGCGGGGCAATCCTTTGGTGGATGTACCGAGGGTTTGATTTCAGTAGGATCCAGCATGTGCTGATGCACGAGATGAACTGGTGGTGGATGCTGCTGTCGTTCCCCTTCGGTATCCTGGCACAGATGTGTCGAGGATGGCGATGGCGACAGACACTTGCCCCTGTTGATGAGCATCCGCGCATCTCCACTTGTGTCCATGCCATCTTCGTATCCTACGCCGTCAGTCTGGTGATCCCCCGCATTGGTGAGTTTGCCCGCTGCGGTATCCTGAAGCGATACGATCACGTATCCTTCTCGAAAGCATTGGGAACAGTGGTTACTGAGCGCGCCATCGACACATTGCTCGTATTGATCATCACAGGATGTACCTTGCTGTTCCAGATGAGCGTGTTTGGTACCTTCTTCGAAAAAACAGGTACCTCCATGAGCAGCATATGGCAACAGTTCTCGTTGACGGGCTATCTGGTGACTGCCATCTGTGCCGTCGCGGTGATTACCTTAGGACATCTATTGCTCAAGCGTCTATCTATATATAATAAGGTAAAGGCAACACTCAGTGGCATCTGGCAAGGTGTGGCCTCCCTGAAGGATGTGCATAACATCCCATTGTTCATCATTCTCACGTTAGGTATCTGGGTAAGTTATTTCCTGCATTACTACCTCACGTTCTTCTGCTTCGATTTCACCAGTCATCTGGGACTCTCCTGTGCCTTGGTAACCTTCGTGGTGGGCAGCATCGCGGTCATCGTACCAACGCCCAACGGAGCAGGTCCGTGGCACTTCGCCGTAAAGACCATGCTGATTCTCTATGGAGTGGTTGACGAGCAGGCCCTGTACTTCGTACTTATCGTCCATACCATCCAGACGTTACTGGTGGTGGCCCTCGGTATTTATGCATGGGTGGCGTTGTCGTTTGCTCGCAAACGAGAATAATGTCGAATCTAAGAAAGTCATTAATCGATAAAACTTATCAATAACAACTATGAGTGAAATTAAGAATCTGAACCCTGAGTGCATATGGAAGAACTTCTATGCACTGACACAGGTGCCGCGCCCTAGCGGACACTTAGAGAAAATACAGCAGTTCCTGCTGGAGTTTGCCAAGAATGCTGGCGTGGAAGCCTTCAAGGATCCTGCCGACAACATCGTGATGCGCAAACCTGCGTCTCCCGGTATGGAGAATCGTAAGGGTGTTATCCTGCAGGCCCACATGGACATGGTGCCGCAGAAGACTCCCGAGAGTAAGCATAACTTTGAGACTGATCCTATCGAGCCATGGATCGACGGTGAATGGGTGAAAGCAAAGGGAACCACCCTTGGAGCTGACAACGGACTCGGTGTGGCTGCCATCATGGCAATTATGGAGGACAAGTCGTTGAAACACGGTCCGGTAGAGGCACTGATCACCGCTGATGAGGAAACAGGTATGTTCGGTGCCAATGCGCTACCCGAAGGTGAGCTGAATGGTGACATCCTGATGAACCTCGACTCCGAGACATGGGGTAAGTTCGTGATTGGCTCTGCTGGTGGTATTAACATAACCGCTTCCTTAGAATATAAAGAGGTGGAGACGGATGCCGAGGATGTAGCCGTGAAGGTAACACTGAAAGGATTGCGTGGTGGTCATTCCGGTCTGGAAATCCACGAAGGTCGTGGCAATGCCAATAAGATGATGGTACGCTTCGTCCGTGAGGCCATCGAGGAGTGCGAAGCTCGTCTGGCTACTTGGCACGGTGGTAACATGCGCAATGCCATTCCGTTCAAGGCAGAGGTTGTGCTGACACTGCCGAAGGAGAATGTGGACGACCTGAAGGAACTGGTAGCTGACTGGAAAGATGACTTCGAAGATCAGTTCAAGAACATCGAGAGCGGTATTGAGTTCTTCGCAGAAGAGGTGGAAGCACCGAAGACAGAGGTACCCGTGGAGATTCAGGACAACCTTATCAATGCCATCTATGCCTGTCATGACGGCGTGGTGCGCATGATTCCTTCCTACCCCGATGTGGTGGAAACTAGCTCTAACCTCGCTATCATCAACATCGAAGATGGCAAGGCTATGCTGAAGATCCTCGCCCGCTCAAGTAGAGAGGATATGAAGGACTACATCTTGAAGATGCTCGAAAGCTGCTTCAACATGGCTGGCATGAAGGTGGAGAGCGATGGTAGCTATGGCGGATGGGATCCGAACCCACAGAGTGAGATCCTGCACCTGCTGCTTAAGGAATACAAAGAACTGTTCAACGACAATGGTATCATCCAGGTGGATCATGCAGGACTGGAGTGCTCCATTATCTTAGGCAAGTATCCGCACTTGGACGTTGTCAGTCTCGGTCCTTCGATGAAGTCACCGCACACCACAAACGAGCGTGCCCTCATCGCTACCGTAGAACCTTTCTGGCAGCTGCTGAAGAAGACTCTTGCTGACATTCCTGTGAAGTAAGGGGTTAGAAAACTAAGAAGAGAGTGTGTCAAAATGCGTAATTTGACATGCTCTCTTTCACTTTTCTACATGAAATCTGCTACATTAGATGCATTTTTCTCTCATTTCGCTTTTCATTTTTCCGTTTTTTTATTACCTTTGCACACTGATAACCTATTCCCGCTAATTCTTCACTCTTTATAAAGAGGTAGGAAAGGGAATATAAATAATAACTATATGGACGATTACCCGGCGGATAAAAACAATTTGTAAAGGCGGGGGATAGCGAGCAAGGCTGCTAATCCCTTTGCCGCTTAATTATGTATTTTGCATTGTGAATTATGCATTAAAGAAAGGATTAGCACAATGAGAACATACTGGAATACAAACAACAGTTTGAAGGCAATCCCTGAGTGGGAACCGAACTGCTGGATACAGGTGACGTGTCCAACAGAAGACGACCAGCGTATGCTGGAAGAGAAATTCCAAATACCCGATTATTTCCTTAGTGACATCAGCGATACTGATGAGCGTGCCCGTTATGAGTATGACGATGGCTGGATGCTCATCATTCTACGTATCCCCTATGTTAAGGAAATACGGTCGCGCACGCCCTATACCACCGTGCCGTTGGGTATCATCCACAAACGGGATGTCACCATCACCGTGTGCTATTACGAGACGAACATGATGATCGACTTCGTGAGCTTCCATCAGAAACGAGGCGCAGGATTCACCGATTATGTGGATATGATCTTCCGACTGTTCCTCTCTTCTGCGGTGTGGTACCTGAAACGACTGAAGCAGATCAACACTCTCATCGAGAAGGCTAAGCGTAATCTCGATCATAATGTGGATAATGAGAGTCTGATAGGACTGTCACGACTGCAGGACTCGCTCACGTATTTCAACACCTCCATCCGAGGAAACGAGACGCTGCTCGCCAAACTGAAGTTCAAACTTCAGGTGGATGAGTTGGATGCCGACCTGATTGAGGACGTGAATATCGAGATGACACAGGCACGGGAAACAACCAGTATCTATTCGAACATTCTTGAGTCTACCATGGATACGTACCAGAGCATTATCAACAACAACATGAACAATGTGATGCGTACGCTTACCGTGGTGACCATCATCATGATGTTCCCTACCCTTGTGGCAGGTCTTTTTGGTATGAACCTCATCAACGGGATGGAACATAGCAAAATAGGATTCATTGTAGCATTGGTGATTTCCATCGGCGGAAGTGCACTCACTTGGCTCTTTTTAAGGTACAAACGATTGATTTAAGTGCAAAAAGTGAAAATTTTTCGAAAATCATTAGGATTTTACGATAATTTTTGTTAAGTTTGCACCCTATTACGTAATAATGATAGTACCTTGAATACGACGTTCTCGTTCAGTCAGACAACTAGAGCCAAGCGAGAAAAGGTGCACGAATATGAAACTTTAATCATTCAAAAATGATGGACTCTCAAGAAAACGTCCTCAACAACGAGGCACAGTTAGAAGAAACCAACCAGCAACCAGTAGCTGAGGAGGAAGTTAAAAACGAAGAAATTGTTGAAAATCCGGAACCTGTAGCAGAAGAACCTGCAGCAGAGGAGCAACCTGTGGCCGAAGAGCCCATAGCAGAGGAACCTATTGAGGAAATATCTGCTGAGGAGGAAGCTGCTTCCAAGAAGGTCTATGCCACCAAGAAGGAAGTGATCGATCGGCTCAAGGAACTTGCTCATGGCGATGAGTCACCAACCAAAGAGGAAGTTGATCTGCTGAAGACCACGTTCTACAAGCTGCATTTCGCAGAGCGCGAGGCCGACTTGAAAGCCTACCTCGATGGAGGTGGCGATCCGGAGAAATACACAGTTCTTCCTGATGAGGACGAAGAAGTGTTCAAGGCTGAAATGGGTGTCGTTAAGGAAAAACGCGCTAAGATGTTCCTTGAGCAGGAGGCTGAAAAGCAGGAGAACCTGAAGAAGAAGCTGGACATCATTGAGAAGATCAAAGGAATGGCTACCTCTCCTGAGGAGGCCAATAAGAACTACCAGGAATTCAAGAAGCTGCAGCAGGAATGGAAGGAAATCCGCCTTGTTCCCGCAGAGAAGGCCAATGAGCTGTGGCGCAACTATCAGTTGTATGTAGAACAGTTCTATGATCTGCTGAAACTGAACAGCGAGGCTCGTGAATATGATTTCAAGAAGAACCTGGAAATCAAGAACCGCCTCTGCGAAGCAGCGGAGAAACTGGCAGATGAGCCGGATATCATCAGCGCTTTCCACCAGTTACAGAAACTCCATCAGGAGTATCGCGAAACGGGTCCTGTAGCCAAGGATCTGCGCGAAGAGATTTGGACGCGCTTCAAGGCTGCCTCAACGGTAATCAACAAGAGACACCAGCAGCATTTCGATACCCTCCGTTCCAAGGAGGAGGAGAACCTGGCCCGCAAGACCGAGTTGTGCGAGAAGGTAGAAGCCATCGCCAAGGAGGAGAACAAGGGTGCTGGCGACTGGGAAAAGCATACCAAGCAGATCATCGACCTGCAAGCTGAATGGAAGACCATCGGCTTTGCACCTCAGAAGATGAACGTGAAGATCTTCGAGCGCTTCCGCGCTGCCTGCGATGATTTCTTCGGCAGAAAGGCTGAGTTCTTCAAAGATATGAAGGCGAAGTTCGCTGAGAATGCCGATAAGAAACGGGCACTGATTGAGCAGGCCAAGGCGCTGCAAGACAGCACAGAATGGAAGTCAACTAGCGACAAACTCATCGCTCTGCAGAAAGAATGGAAGACCATCGGTATGGTACCCAAGCGCTTAGGCGACCAGCTGTGGAACGAGTTCCTCGGTGCTTGTAACAAGTTCTTTGAGGCCCGCAATGCGGCTAACCAAGGAACACGCACAGCAGAACGTGAGAATCTCCAGAAGAAACGCGACATTATCGCCCAGCTGAAGGCTCTGGCTGAGGAGGCTGATGAAAACGTACAGGAGAAAGTGCAGCAGTTGGTTGACGACTACCAGGGTATCGGTCATGTACCTTTCAAAGAAAAAGACAAGATCTATAAGGAATACCATGAGGTCCTCGACAAACTGTACAAAGATCTGAATATCTCAACAGCACGTCGCCGTCTTGACAACTTCAAGAGCAATATCAAGAATATGGCAGAACGCGGCGGTGATGTCCTCGATAATGAACGCGCCCGTCTGATGCGCCGTTACGAAGGACTGAAACAGGAGATCCAGACATATGAGAACAACCTGGGCTTCCTCAACGCTTCCAGCAAGAAAGGTAACAGTCTTATTGATGAGATGAACCGCAAGGTACAGAAGTTGAAAGACGACTGTGAACTGGTGCGCCAGAAGATCAAGGCCATCGATGCAGAAAATGCCGAAGAGAACTAATCAGAACAAATAAATAAAGAGGGCTTATCAAACGATTGATAAGCCCTCTTTTTGTTGGGGTACTCGGACTCGAACCAAGAATGACAGGACCAGAATCTGTAGTGTTACCATTACACCATACCCCAAAATTCGATTTGCGGATGCAAAGGTACTGCTTTTTTTTTAACTACCAACATTTTTCCAAACTTTTTTATTCCTTTTCTGAAAAAAAACGCAAATTAACAAGAATTGTATAGGTATGTTTGGTTTTTCGCTCACTAAATCGTACCTTTGCCAAATATAATATGTAATATTTTACAATGACAAGAACAAAAGAATTAGTACAAGCCATTACAAAAGGAATTCAGGAGAAGAAAGGGCAAGGCATAGCCATTGCCGACATGAACGGCATCGATGGTGCCATCTGTAACTATTTTATCGTCTGTCAGGGTAACTCTCCCATGCAGGTACAAGCCATTACCGACTCTGTGGAGGAAATAACATGGAAGGAAACCCGCGAGAAACCTGTTCACATTGTGGGTCAGGAGAATGCTGTGTGGGTGGCCATGGACTATACAGACGTGATGGTTCATATCTTCGTTCCTGATATGCGTGAGTATTACAATTTGGAAAACCTTTGGGAAGATGCTCCCCTGGAACGCGTTCCCGACATAGACTAACAACAAGATGCAACAGAACAAGATGCAACAGAATAAGAAGAACGACACGACGCCCAAGATGCCAAAGTTCAACATGAACTGGATCTATATCCTCGTGCTGATCGGTTTGGCTTTTGTCTGGTTCTCAGGCGAGGGTCCTACCAATAGCAGTGCTAGTCGTGAAGCCGACTACAGTCAGTTCCAGATTTATGTACAGAAACAGTATGCTTCCAAGATTGTCGTCATGACCGACGAAAAGAAACTTAGGATGTATGTGAAACCGGAACATATCCGTGAAGTGTTTGGTAAGGGGACTGAACAGGTTGGTAAAGAGCCTTTTGTCATCGTTGACTTTGGCAGTATCGACCAGTTGGAGAAGTTCATTGACGACCAGCGTCAGGCAAAGCGGTTCACTGGGAAGTACAGCTATGAGAATAAACGAGGCAGCGAATTCCTAAATCTTTTTGTGAGTCTGCTACCTCTGCTCATCATCATCGGTGCCTGGATCTTTATCATGCGCCGCATGGGAGGAGGAGCCGGTGGCTCAGGAGGCGTGTTCAGTGTTGGCAAGAGCAAGGCTAAGATGTACGAGAAGGGCGGTGATCTGGGTATCACCTTCAAGGACGTGGCCGGACAGGAAGGAGCCAAGCAGGAGGTACAGGAGATTGTGGAGTTCCTGAAGAACCCGCAGAAATACACCGACCTGGGTGGTAAGATCCCCAAGGGCGCCTTGTTGGTTGGTCCTCCGGGAACAGGTAAGACGCTTTTGGCTAAAGCTGTGGCTGGCGAGGCTGGTGTTCCCTTCTTCTCGATGAGCGGTAGCGATTTCGTAGAGATGTTCGTCGGTGTGGGTGCCAGTAGAGTGCGCGACCTGTTCCGTCAGGCCAAAGAGAAATCACCTTGTATCATCTTCATCGACGAGATTGATGCTGTAGGTCGTGCCCGTTCAAAGAACCCGGCCATGGGTGGTAATGACGAGCGGGAGAACACCTTGAATGCCCTGCTTACGGAGATGGACGGTTTCGGTACCAACAGTGGTGTTATCATCCTTGCGGCCACCAACCGTGCAGATATGCTCGACTCAGCTTTGTTGCGTGCTGGACGTTTCGACCGTCAGATCAATGTTGACCTGCCTGACCTCAGTGAAAGAAAGGCCATCTTCGAGGTACATACGAAACCGCTGAAGAAAGACGAGACCGTTGATATCGACTTCCTTTCACGACAGACACCGGGATTCTCTGGAGCCGACATCGCCAATGTATGTAACGAGGCTGCCCTGATAGCGGCCCGCCGTAATGCGAAAGCTGTTAGCAAACAGGATTTCCTGGATGCTGTTGACCGTATTATCGGTGGACTGGAAAAGAAGACCAAGGTGATGACTGCAGAAGAGAAACGTTCCATCGCTCTCCATGAGGCGGGACATGCCACCATCTCTTGGTTCTGCGAGCACGCTGCTCCATTAGTAAAGGTAACCATCGTACCGCGAGGAAGAGCCTTAGGTGCTGCCTGGTATCTGCCCGAGGAACGACAGATCACCACGAAGGAGCAGATGCTCGACGAGATGTGCTCCCTGCTGGGAGGACGTGCTGCCGAGGAGCTCTTTACCGGTCATATATCCACAGGAGCCATCAACGACCTGGAGCGCGCCACAAAGAGTGCCTACGGTATGGTAGCCTACGCCGGTATGAGCGACAAGCTGCCCAACATCTGCTACTATAATAATAATGAATATAACTTCCAGAAGCCGTATTCAGAGACTACTGCCAAGGTGATGGATGAGGAAGTGCTGAAGATGATCAACGAACAGTACGATCGTGCCAAGCAGATCCTGACAGAGCACAAAGAGGGTCATAACCAGTTGGCAGAACTCTTGATTTCTCGTGAGGTCATCTATACGGAAGATGTAGAGAACATCTTCGGAAAGCGTCCTTGGGTAAGCAGATCGCTCGAGATCATGCAGGCGAATGAGGAGAAGCAGGAGGATGGCTCAGAGAAGCAAGAAGCAGGAAGCAAGAAGCAAGAGGATAGTATAAGGGAAGAAGGAGGCGAAGCATGAAGAACCTGATTGTCAGAACCATTACCGGCATCTTTTTTGTAGCCGCCATTGTAGTCAGCTTCATGCGCCCAGAGGCCATGTTCCTGCTCTTTGCCATTGTCACAGGACTCACCATCTGGGAGTTCTGCGGACTGGTCAACGACCGTATTGCGGCGGCCACCACCAACCGCTTCATCTGTACCGTGGCAGGTGTGTATTTCTTCCTGGCCGTGGCAGGTTTCTGTAGTGGTCTGGTATCAGGAAGTAGTGTTTTCATTCCCTATCTGCTCACCATCATCTACCTGTTTATCAGTGAGCTGTATCTCAAGCAGGCAAACCCCGTGAACGACTGGGCCTATACGATGCTGTCGCAGATGTATATCGCCCTACCCTTCTCGATGATCAATGTCCTGGCGTTCCAAGGAAGTGCCGACGGTACCATACGGTTCTGTTCCATCCTTCCACTGAGCGTCTTCATCTTCCTCTGGGTGAACGACACCGGTGCCTACTGCGTGGGATCCTTGCTGGGAAAGCACAAGCTCTTCCCGCGGATCAGTCCGGGAAAGAGCTGGGAAGGGAGCATCGGTGGTGCCGTGTTTGTCATTATCGCCGCTTGTATCATCAGCTGGTTCGACCAGCAGGGAGCCGATCCGACACAGTCTTCTTTGAATCCGCCCGTTCTTTCACTGATTCAATGGATTGGCTTAGGATTGGTCGTGGTGGTCTTTGGTACCTGGGGTGACCTCGTGGAGAGTCTGTTCAAACGCACCATCAACATCAAGGACAGCGGCAATATCCTGCCTGGACACGGCGGCATGCTCGACCGTTTCGACTCCTCCTTAATGGCATTCCCCGCCGCTGTGATATATGTCTATACCCTGACGCTTATGATGTAGGGGATTGAAGAAGTTTAACCATGATTCGGGCGGCATTATCTGGGGCACTGGTATCCCCTAAGGTTGTTCGAATTTGTTGATAATCTTTTAGCATCTGCTCCCGCCCAGGCTCTCCTGGTAAGATTTTAGTCAGCTCCTCACGGATATTCTTCACCGAGAAGCGGTCGGCCAGCAACTCCTGTACCACTTCTCTGTCGGCTATTAGGTTAACCAATGAAATGTATTTACATTTGATGATATGGTTAAAGGCGAACCTGATCAGATGGGGAACGGGGGTCTTATAGCAAACTACCTGCGGTACATTAAACAATGCCGTCTCCAAGGTAGCCGTTCCACTGGTAACAAGAGCGGCAGTTGACCGAGAAAGCAGATTGTATGTCTCGTCGTGAACAAGCTCAACAGAAGTATCCTTGATGAACGTCTCGTAGTAAGCATCCTCGATGCCTGGAGCCCCCGCCACCACACAATGATAATCGGGGAACTGCTTCACCGCCTCCAACATCGCCGGCAGGTTATCCTTGATCTCCTGCTTCCTACTACCTGCTAAGAGGGCAATGATCGGGGGTGCCTTCTGTACTTGTTGGTTATCTCGCTCCACACTCCTCACTCCACACTCCTCGATATAATTCCTCACTTCATCCGCCGTGGGATTCCCCACATAATGAATAGGATAATGATGCTTCTGCTCAAAGAACGGGACCTCGAAAGGCAGGATGGAGAACAGTTCGTCCACATCGCGCTTGATGTTCTTGATGCGGTATTCCTTCCACGCCCATATCTTGGGAGATATATAATAGTAGATGGCCGGTCGGTCCTTTCTGTTCTTATGGAGATACTTGGCGATCTTGAGGTTGAAGCCGGGATAGTCGACAAGAATCACGGCATCGGGCTGCCACTGCATGATATCCTTCTTGCACAACGCCATGTTCTTGAAAATGGTGCGCAGATGGAGCAATACAGGGATGAAGCCCATATAGGCCAGTTCCTTGTAGTGTTTGACACGAGTGCCTCCCACGGCAGTCATCAGATCACCGCCGAAGAAACGGAACTCCGCTTCCGGATCCTCTTTCTGCAACGACCTCATCAGATGCGAAGCATGGAGGTCACCACTCGCCTCTCCTACTATCAAGTAGTACTTCATAGAATTGACAATTGATCATTAGACTGTCAGAGATCCCAACTTTTCAGCATATCTATAGCGCTGTATGCTGTCACATCGATCTGGGTGGGAGTAATCGCCACATAACCATGATTCAGTGCCCAGTTATCGGTATCTTCAGCTTCCGGCTCATCATTGGTGTAGGAACCTACCATCCAGAAATAGTCATATCCACGAGGATGATGACACTTCACGCACTCGTTTCCCCATGTGCCATGTGCCATACGACACACCTTCACTCCTTTGAACTCGGGAACCAACGGGAAGTTCACATTCAGGCACACCCCAAGGGGAAGACCTTCCTTCAATATCTTTTGAGTAATGGTTCTGACCAAAGGCCGCAGGGGCTCAAAATCAGCCTCATCACGATAATCGCAAAGAGAGAATGCCACGCTGGGGATATATTTCATACATCCTTCCATGGTTACACCCATCGTACCACTGTAATGCGTATTCACAGAACCATTATCACCATGATTGATACCACCGATGACCATGTCGGGTTTACGTTCCTGACAGAACTGATTCAATGCCAACTTCACACAATCTACTGGTGTGCCATTGCACGACCATACTTCTACGCCTTCCGTTTTCCTGCGTTGTTTCAGACGTAGCGGAGTAGTCGCAGAGAAGGCACAGGCATAGCCTGAACGGGCTGACTCAGGTGCACATACCAACAGGTCGGCAATGTCGCGCAACATGTCGATAAGGCTATTAAGACCTTTCGAATGATAGCCGTCATCATTCGAAATAAGTATTAACGGTCTATTATCTTTCATAAATAATCCTTGTTTGGGGCACAAAGTTACGAAAAGTCGAGAGCAATACAAAACAAATATTTGTTTTTATTGCCGAGACGGAGTAAGTTCGCGAATTTATTCGCAAAAATACTAAAAAAGGTTGGAAAATACCCGATTCTCGCATAAAATATGTAACTTTGCACAGAATTTTGTTTGTCTGGCCACCTCTTTGAGGTGCATATGACGTAAACATCACGAAGAAATGGGAAAGATTATAGCTTTAGCCAACCAAAAAGGAGGCGTAGGAAAGACCACCACAACCATCAACTTGGCCGCATCGCTGGCCACGTTGGAGAAGAATGTGCTGGTGATCGATGCCGACCCGCAGGCCAACGCTTCCAGTGGTCTTGGCGTGAATATCAAAGATATCGACTGCTCTCTATACGAATGCATCATCGATCATGCCGATGTACGTGATGCCATGTACACCACTGACATCGAAGGACTTGACATCATCCCTAGTCATATCGACCTGGTTGGTGCAGAAATAGAGATGCTGAATGTGGAACATCGGGAACAGGTAATCAAGAATCTGTTGGAACCGATTAAGGACGAATACGACTTCATTCTCATCGACTGTTCACCGTCGTTGGGCTTGATTACCGTCAATGCACTGACAGCTGCTGATTCTGTGATTATTCCTGTACAGTGTGAGTATTTCGCACTGGAAGGTATCAGCAAGTTGTTGAATACCATTAAGATCATCAAGAGCAAGCTGAACCCCAAGTTGGAGATTGAAGGATTCCTGCTGACGATGTATGATAGTCGTCTCCGTCTTGCCAACCAGATCTATGATGAGGTGAAACGTCACTTCCAGGAACTGGTATTCAAGACTGTTATCCAGCGTAACGTGAAACTGTCGGAGAGTCCGAGTCATGGTTTACCCGTCATCCTCTACGACGCGGATTCTACAGGAGCGAAGAACCACCTATCGTTGGCTAAGGAGATTATCAACAAGAACAAGCCGAAGGCGAAAAAGAAGACTAAGGAGTGACATAAGTAATTTGAGAACGATCATATAGCTCAGAAAAATGGCAGTAAGAAAGAAATATCATGCACTGGGACGCGGTCTTGATGCTCTCATCTCTACAGAAGATGTGAAGACACAAGGCTCCTCCACCATCAACGAAATACCCATCGATCAGATTGAGGCAAATCCCAACCAGCCTCGACGAGAGTTTGAGGAAACGGCACTGAATGAACTGGCACAGAGCATTGGTGAGATCGGCATCGTCGTTCCCATCACCTTGCGACAGATCGGTGAACACAAATACCAGATCATTGCAGGAGAACGCCGTTGGCGTGCTTCCCAGATTGCAGGACTTACTTCCCTTCCCGCCTATATCCGTACCATCAAGGACGAAGAGGTGATGGAGATGGCACTGGTTGAGAACATCCAGCGTGAGGATCTGAATGACATAGAGATCGCCCTGGCTTATGAACATCTGTTGGAAACCAGCGGTATGACGCAGGAGAAGATGTCGAAGCGCGTGGGAAAGAGTCGCACCGCAGTGACCAACTATCTCCGTTTGCTGAAACTTCCCGCTCAGGTACAGATGGCTTTGCAGAACAAGTCGATCAGTATGGGGCACGCTCGTGCCTTACTCTCCCTGGATAGTCCTGCCCAGCAAATTAAATTGTTCAAGGTCATCCAGAAAAACGGATATTCTGTTCGTCAGGTAGAGGAGTTGGTGAAGAATACAAAGGAAAGCGAAGAGACCCCCTCTACGAAGAAAGGCAGTACCGTGAGAAGTAGTCTTCCTAAAGAATTCGACGTTTTGCAGAAACGGTTATCCGACTTCTTCAGTACGAAGGTGGAAATGAGTTGTTCGGCAAAAGGAAAGGGAAAGATCAGCATACCCTTCAGTAATGAAGAGGAGTTGGAACGTATCATCAACATGTTTGACAAGTTGAAAGAGTGAGTATCATCAATACGATATACAAAAAATGGCTGGTCGTGATCTCACTGATCGTCATATGCGTTCCATGTGGTGCTGCGACAGAAATGCTGAGAGACAGTGTGGATGTTGACTCTATAGCAGATGTCCTGGAACAAGATTCCGCTTTTATCAGCGATCTGATCAAGCAGGACACCAAGCATAAAGCCAAACGCGACTGGAACGCATGGCATCCATCGCCCAAACGGGCTATGTGGTTGGCCATCGTCGTACCAGGTGCAGGACAGATCTATAACAGGAAGTACTGGAAGCTGCCTATCTTCTACGGAGGATTTCTCGGATGCTACTATGCCATGCGCTGGAACAACATGATGTATCGCGATTATTCGCAGGGATATATGGACCTGATGGACGGGAACCTGGAGACACAGAGCTATAACCAGTTCATGCATCTGGGTATGAAGATTGATGAGTCGAAACCTTCCGATGTGCAGAGGTACTCGAATAAGTTCAAGCGTCGAAAAGACTATTACCGCAGATACCGTGACATGAGTGCCTTCATCCTGATCGGTGTGTATGCGCTTTCTGTGATTGACGCCTATGTGGATGCCTCTTTGTCAGAGTTCGACATCTCTGAAGATCTGAGCATGAGAGTGTCACCGACACTCATGCGAAACGAGGGCTATTCGCTCAATCCTGTGAAATCCACATCGTTGGGTATTCACTGCTCTTTGACTTTCTAACTATTATCAACCTATTAAAACCCAAACCATTCAATAATGAAGAAGAAAGTATTTATAACCATAGCCGCGATGTTCTTAGGAGGACCATGTAGCATGATGGCCCAGATCGAAGGAGATGAGATCACCGTGACAACAACAGACGGAGAAGCGGATGTCATTGAAGTGCCGGAAGGCATGCTACTCGAGATTGACAGTCTGCTTAACCTCTATAATTCCAAGACGTATTTACAGGACAATGACTGCCACTATAGTGACAACAATCCTGATTTCCCCGTAGAGACATACATCGAACGGTTGCAACGCATACCTTCGGTGATGGAGATGCCATATAATGATGTGGTGAGGAAGTTTATTGACCGCTATGCAGTACGACTGCGGGCTTCTGTCAGCTACATGCTCGGCGCAGCCAATTTCTATATGCCGATCTTCGAAGAGGCTCTGGAGATGTACAACCTTCCCTTGGAGTTGAAATACCTGCCTGTCATTGAATCAGCACTCAGTCCAACGGCCACCTCTCGTGTAGGTGCTGCTGGTTTGTGGCAGTTCATGCTAGCTACTGGTAAGCAGTATGGTCTGGAAGTGAACTCACTGGTAGATGAACGTCGTGACCCGATTAAATCAACCTATGCTGCTGCCCGCTACTTACGTGATCTCTACAAGATCTACGATGACTGGAATCTGGTGATTGCCGCCTATAATTACGGTCCACAAAATATCAATAAGGCCATTCATCGTGCCGGAGGCGTCAAGGACTACTGGGCTATCTACAAGTATCTGCCTCGTGAGACACAAGGATATGTACCGGCATTCATTGCTGCTAACTATATCATGACCTACTACTGTGAGCATAATATCTGTCCAATGCGTACGCAGATTCCCGCAAAATCAGACACCATCGTCGTCAACAGGGATGTGCACTTCAAGCAGATTGCCGCAGTAACAGGTATCAGGATTGAAGAATTGCGTTCTCTGAACCCGCAGTACCGTCGCGACATTGTCAATGGCAGTACCCAACCTTCAGTAATCCGACTGCCTCAGTCATATGTTAACGCATTCCTCGATCACGAGGACTCCATCTATAGTTATGAGGCAGCGACCCTACTCACTAAACGTGCCGTGGTGGAAGTAACGGCCGAAGATGTCAAACAAGAAGTCGTGGCAAGAAGTCAAACGGTAGCACCTAGAACCACTCAGTCTTCGCGCGGCAGGACGAGAGCCGTTACACAAAGTCGCGGTCGTAAGGGCGGGAAAACATCCTCAAAGGGAAGGAGTCAGAGCGTAACGGTTAAATCCGGACAGACTCTCTCACAGATTGCCAAAAAGAACAATACCACCGTTGACAAGCTCAAACGGTTAAACGGCATTAAAGGCAACACCATCCAAGCCGGAAAGAAGCTCAAGGTGAAGTAATATCATACACCTTAATATATAGGGACATGGAAGAGCACATCAACAAAGACACTGCGAAGGAGTTGTCGGAAGAACAACTGGTGGACGAAGCATTCCAGCACCTGCTGGACAGTTACCGAACATCACGACACCGAAAGAAGGTGGATATCATCACCAAGGCTTTCAACTTCGCCCGACAGGCGCACAAAGGCGTCCGCCGTCTTTCTGGTGAGCCCTATATCATGCATCCTATTGCAGTGGCACAGATCGCTTGTTCTGAAATCGGCCTCGGCTCTACGAGTATCTGCTCTGCCCTGCTCCACGATGTGGTGGAAGATACTGACTATACTGTTGAAGACATAGAGAATATCTTTGGGAAAAAGATTGCCCAGATTGTTGACGGCCTGACAAAAATCAGTGGTGGTATTTTCGGTGAGCAGGCTTCCGCTCAGGCAGAGAACTTCAAGAAACTGCTGCTCACGATGAGTGATGACATCCGCGTGATCCTCATCAAGATCTGCGACCGTCTTCATAACATGCGCACCTTGGATAGTCAGCCCGCCAACAAGCAATATAAGATTGCCGGCGAGACTCTCTACATCTACGCCCCGTTGGCTAACCGTCTGGGATTGAACAAGGTGAAAACCGAACTGGAGAACCTCAGTTTCAAGTTTGAACATCCCGAAGAATACAATGCCATCACTCAGAAGCTGACAAGAACCCAGGAGTCACGTGACGAACTCTTTGAGAAGTTTACAGAACCGATTCGACAGGCGCTTGACGGGATGGGCGTGAAATACGAGATAAAAGCCCGCGTCAAAAGTCCTTATTCCATTTGGAATAAGATGCAGAACAAGCACATCACTTTCGATGAAATCTACGATATTCTTGCCGTTCGTATCATCTTCACTCCCAACAAACGAGAGGAGGAAATCAATGAGTGCTTCAATATCTATGTGGCCATCAGCAAGATATACAAGAGTCATCCCGACCGTTTGCGCGACTGGCTGAGTCATCCGAAGGCAAATGGCTATCAAGCCCTCCATGTCACTTTGATGTCCAGACAGGGAAGTTGGATCGAAGTACAGATCCGCTCTGACCGCATGAACGAGATCGCAGAGCAAGGATTCGCCGCTCATTGGAAATACAAAGATGGTGTAGAGGAGGAAATCACCGAAGACGAGGGCGAGCTGAACGACTGGCTACGCACCATCAAGGAGATTCTCGACGACCCGCAGCCAGATGCTATGGACTTCCTCGATGCCATCAAACTAAACCTGTTTGCTTCTGAGATTTTTGTGTTCACGCCTAAGGGAGAGATTAAGACCATGCCGGCAGGTTGTACGGCACTCGACTTCGCTTTCCAGATTCACACCTTCTTAGGTAGCCATTGTATCGGTGCAAAGGTGAACCATAAACTCGTACCGCTTAGTCATAAACTCCAAAGCGGTGACCAGGTGGAGATTCTTACCAGTAACTCACAACATGTTCAGCCCTCATGGGTGAACTTTGTGAGTACAGCAAAAGCAAAAGGCAAGATCCAAGCCATCCTACGTAGGGATAACCGGGAGGTTCAGAAGAAGGGTGAGCAGATTCTCGAAGAATTCCTCAAACGTCACGACATGGAAGTGACTACTTCTATCCTCGACAAGTTATGTGAGTTCCATGACATCCGTAAGCCTGAGAACCTTCTCATGGCCATCGGGAAAAAGAATATCATCCTGAGCGATAAGGATATCGATGAACTGCACGGCAAAAAGAATACCAATGAAGGAAAAGGCTGGCGACGCTATATCCCCTTCATCGGGAAAGACAAGGCCAAAGCAGCAGCAGAGCTTATTCAGAGTCAGGACTATTTCATTGTACCCAAGGACTTCAACCGCAAGAAGCCTGTCTATATCACAGAGAACAATATAACGCAGTTTGTCTTCCCCACCTGCTGTCATCCTATTCCTGGTGATGATGCTCTGGGATTCATTGACGGCAAGAACCGCATTGAGATCCACAAACGCAACTGTCCTGTTGCCAACAAACTGAAATCCAGCTATGGCAACCGTATTCTCGATGTGAAATGGGACATGCACAAGCAGCTTTACTTCACAGCTACCGTCCAGATGCGCGGTATCGACCGCATCGGACTGCTCAACGAAGTAACGCAAATTATTTCCCGTCAGCTGAACGTGAACATCCATAAGATCACGATTAGCTGCGAAGACGACATCTTCGAAGGGGAAATCGAACTCCGCGTTCACGACCGCGATGATGTAAGGGTCATCATCGACGAACTGAAATCCGTGAACGGACTACAGGAGATTCAGCAGATTATCTAATTGGTACAAAGGCTACGTTAGATAATCCAGTTGTTTCTTCAAGGCTTTCAAGTCATCACGAACCTTCATCAGGCCCTCCATGACACGGGTGTTATTCTCAACACCTTGCTTATTCTCACGTAACATCTTGCGGGCAGCAGCCAACTTGAAGCCACGCACCTTGACAAGATTATACACAGCCTTGATGTTCTCAACATCCTTGTCGGTATACTGACGGATATTGTTACCTGTAGTCTTGGGTCTGATCAAAGGAATCTCCTTTTCCCAGAACCGAAGATTACTCTCCGACACACCCACGATCTCCGCCACTTCCTTGATGGAGTAATACAATTTCAGGTTCTTGTCTGTATTCAGTGCCATAATGTCCGTAATGATTTGATTGCCGCAAAGATACAACATTTTCAACTGAAATGCAAGTTTTTTCCGTATTTAATTTGTACCTTTGGCTTCGCCGAAGGTACTTTCGCTCGAAAAAGCAAAAGAAAAGTACTCTTTCCTTTTGCATTTTGCTCGCTTATTTCATAAAATCTTCACGTTCAAGAAAACAAATATACTTGTTTTCTTCTCACTTACTCAGATTTTTCGTACCTTTGCATCCAAATTTGAAAAAAATAAATCATAAGATAATAATCCGTTACAGATATGATGACAGCAAATGAGATTCGTGAATCGTTCAAGAAGTTTTTCGAGACGAAAGCACACGCTATCGTACCATCAGCACCGATGGTCATCAAAGACGACCCAACCCTGATGTTCACCAATGCTGGTATGAACCAGTGGAAAGATATTATTTTGGGAACCCGTGACCCTGAACCACGTCGTAGGGCTGACTCCCAGAAATGTCTCCGTGTTAGCGGTAAGCACAACGACTTGGAAGAAGTGGGTCATGACACCTACCATCACACCATGTTCGAGATGCTTGGCAACTGGAGCTTCGGTGACTATTTCAAGGAGGGTGCCATCGATATGGCATGGGAATACCTGGTAGATGTGCTGAAACTCAACCCAGAGGATCTCTATGTAACCGTTTTCGAAGGTGATGAGACTGAAGGACTGGAGCGTGACGACGAGGCTGCCGGCTATTGGCTGAAGCATGTGCCCGCTGATCATATCATTAATGGTAACAAGCATGATAATTTCTGGGAGATGGGCGACACAGGTCCTTGTGGCCCTTGTTCAGAGATCCATCTCGACAGTCGTACACCTGAAGAGAAAGCAAAAGTGCCCGGTCGTGAACTGGTTAACCAGGATGATCCGCAGGTAATAGAGATATGGAACCTTGTATTCATGCAGTTCAACCGCAAGGCTGACGGCTCATTGGAGAAACTGTCCATGAATGTCATCGATACAGGTATGGGCTTCGAACGACTGGTACGTGCCATCCAAGGCAAGCACTCCAACTACGACACCGATGTGTTCCAGCCGATGATCAAAGAGATTGAACGTCTCTCTGGTCTGAACTATGGAAAAGGACAAGAAGATGTTGATGTGGCCATGCGTGTGATTGCTGACCATATCCGCGCCGTGAGTTTCTCCATTGCCGACGGTCAGTTGCCGGGCAACGCCAAGGCTGGCTATGTCATCCGTCGTATCCTGCGCCGTGCCGTACGCTACGCATACACCTTCCTGGATCAGAAGGATGCATTCCTGTTCAAGCTCATTCCAACACTGGTACATGAGATGGGCGAAGCCTACCCAGAGTTGAAAGCCCAGCAGCAGTTGATCACCCGTGTTATCAAGGAAGAAGAGGATTCCTTCTTGCGTACGCTCGATCGTGGTATTAACCTTCTAAACGGAGCTATGGATGAACTGAAGGCGCAGAAGAAGACTGTCCTCAGCGGTTCTGATGCATTCCGCCTTTTCGACACCTACGGCTTCCCTCTCGACCTTACAGAACTGATCTGTCGTGAAAACGGTCTTACCGTTGACGAAGAGCAGTTCAATGTGGAGATGCAGAAACAGAAGGAGCGTGCTCGTAACGCCGCACAGGTAGAGAATGGCGACTGGGTAGATCTCAAACAAGGTGAGCAGCAGTTCGTTGGTTACGACTATAACGAATATGAGTGTCATATCCTGCGCTACCGTCAGGTAACTCAGAAGAAGAACACCTACTATGAACTGGTACTCGACTACACCCCGTTCTATGGCGAGATGGGTGGTCAGGTCGGTGATCAGGGTGTGCTCGTGAGTGAGTATGAGACCGTGGAGATCATCGATACCAAACGTGAGAACAACCAAAGCATCCATATCGTCAAGAAGTTGCCCGAACATCCTGAGGCTGACTTCATGGCTTGTGTAGATACTGATAAGCGTGAGGCTTGTGCCGCTAACCATACGGCAACTCACCTGCTCGACTATGCCCTGAAACAGGTTCTGGGCGACCATGTAGAACAGAAAGGATCATTTGTCTCACCTGACACGTTACGTTTCGACTTCTCTCATTTCCAGAAGGTGACCGATGAGGAGATCCGTGAGGTGGAGAGAATGGTTAATGACATGATCCGTCAGAACATCTGTTTGGAAGAATTCCGCGAGACACCTATCGAAGAAGCCAAGAAGCTGGGCGCCATCGCCTTGTTCGGTGAGAAATATGGCGATAAGGTACGAGTGGTGAAGTTTGGTCCGAGTGTGGAGTTCTGCGGTGGTATTCACGCCCACAGCACGGGTCATATCGGTATGTTCAAGATTGTTAGCGAGGCCAGTGTAGCTGCTGGTATCCGTCGTATCGAAGCCAAGACAGGCAAGGAATGCGAGGAACTCCTTTACCACCTTGAGGATGCCATTAAGGCTATCAGGTCGTTGTTCAACAATTCTAAGGACCTGCAAGGAACTATTGAGAAGTACATCAACGAGCACGATGCGATGAAGAAGCAGATGGAACAGTTCCATTCTGAGGCTGTAGAGCGCATGAAAGAGAAGTTGCTTGCAAAGGGTCGTGACATCAATGGAGTGAGAGTTTTCTCTTCCGTACTGCCCATCAGACCAGAAGCCGCCAAGGATCTTGTATTCAAGGTACGTGCTGCTGAGCCCGAGCATTCAATCTGCGTGATAGGATCGGTATTTGACAACCGACCCATGCTGAATGTAAGCATCAGTGATGATCTGGTGAAGGAACATGGTTTCAATGCAGGACAATTGGTTCATGAGGCCGCTAAACTGATTCAGGGCGGTGGCGGCGGTCAGCCCCACTTCGCTTCAGCAGGTGGTAAGAATCCTGATGGAATCACTGCTGCTGTTGACAAGGTCATTGAACTGGCAAATCTATAAAAAAGTAAGAGGTGAGAATTACTCTCACCTCTTTTCTTTTATTCGTCTTTTCTCTTTTATCAGTCTTTCTTGTCGCTGATGGCCTGCATGATCTTCTCCTCCAGTTCCTCGCAAAGTTCGGGATTATCCTGCAGGAGTTTCTTGACAGCATCACGTCCTTGTGCCAACCTACTGTCGCCATAAGAGAACCAGCTACCGCTCTTTTGGATGATTCCATATTCAACACCAAGATCAACAATCTCGCCCACCTTGGAGATTCCCTCACCGAAGGTGATCTCAAACTCACACTTGCGGAATGGCGGAGCCACCTTGTTCTTCACCACCTTCACACGCACCTGGTTACCAATCACCTCGTCACCATCCTTGATGCTCGTCACACGACGGATGTCAAGGCGAACAGAAGCATAGAACTTCAGGGCATTACCACCCGTGGTTGTCTCCGGATTACCGAACATCACACCAATCTTCTCACGCAACTGGTTGATGAAGATACAGGTGGTATTGGTCTTGGAGATGGTAGAAGTAAGCTTACGCAAAGCCTGACTCATCAGTCGTGCCTGCAAGCCCACCACGTTATCACCCATCTCACCCTCAATCTCCTTCTTGGGTGTTAGGGCTGCTACGGAGTCGACCACCAGGATATCAATGGCTGATGAACTGATCAACTGGTCGGCAATCTGCAGGGCCTGTTCTCCATTGTCAGGCTGTGAGATCCACAGGTTGTCAATATCCACACCTAATTTCTCTGCGTAGAAACGGTCGAAAGCATGCTCTGCATCGATGAAAGCGGCAATACCGCCTGCCTTCTGAGCCTCAGCAATGGCATGTATGGCCAGTGTTGTCTTACCAGACGACTCAGGACCATAGATCTCAATGATCCTGCCCTTGGGATAACCACCCACACCTAAGGCAGCATTCAGACCGATACTACCTGAGGGGATCACCTCCACATTTTCCACATGCTCATCACCCAGTTTCATGATACTGCCTTTGCCGAAGTCCTTCTCGATCTTCGACATCGCAGCCTGCAGCGCTTTCAGCTTTTCACTCTGCGCATTGTTTCCTTCAATTTCTTTCTTTTCCATATTTCTTTTTTTCTTTATATTTCTATACCTTCTTATATATTTCCTACAACTCCAGATCTCCATCAAACACCTCCACCCAAGGTAAACCCTGGATATTCAGCTGTTCCATGAATGGATCTGGATCGAAGTCCTCTACGTTCCACACACCCGGTTTCTTCCAAATGCCCTTCACGAACATCATGGCACCGATCATGGCCGGCACACCTGTTGTATAGGAGACACCTTGCATGCCCGTTTCCTCATAGGCAGCCTGATGCGAGCAGTTATTATATACATAATAGGTGCGTTCCTTACCGTCTTTCAAGCCACGGATACGACAGCCGATACTTGTCTCGCCCTCGTAGTTCTCACCCAGATCCTGCGGATTAGGCAACACTGCCTTCAGGAACTGCAGCGGGACGATCTTTACCTTCACCTTCTTGCCAGGATCATTAGCTAATGGTGCTTCGTACTCAATCTCGTCAATACGACTCATTCCCAGATTCTGGATGCAGTCGAGATAGGTGAGATATTGCTGTCCAAAGGTCATCCAAAAACGGGCCTGCTTGATGGTGGGATAGTTCTTTACCAAACTCTCCAGTTCCTCATGGTGCATCAGATAACTCTCACGCGGTCCAATATTGGGATAAGTCAAGGCCTTATGTATTTCCAGCGGCTCCGTCTCGATCCACTCACCGTCCTTATAGTACAAACCCTTCTGTGTAATCTCTCGGATATTAATCTCCGGGTTAAAGTTCGTGGCGAAAGCCTTGTGATGATTACCAGCATTGCAATCCACGATGTCAAGATACTGAATCTCGTCGAAATGATGCTTTGCTGCGTATGCCGTATAGATACCTGATACGCCCGGATCGAAGCCACAGCCGAGGATAGCCGTCAGTCCTGCCTGCTCAAAACGCTCCTTGTAAGCCCATTGCCAGCTATACTCGAAGTGCGCCTCATCCTTGGGCTCATAGTTGGCTGTGTCAAGATAGTTACAGCCACATGCCAGACAAGCCTCCATGATGGTCAGATCCTGATAAGGCAACGCCAGATTGATCACCAGCTCCGGCTGATAGTCATTGAACAAGGTCTTCAGCTGTTCCACATCATCAGCATCCACCTGAGCAGTAGAGAACTTGGGGATGCGAGGCAGTCCTTTCTTCTTAATGGCCTCCACGATCAGATCACATTTCTCCTTGCGACGGCTCGCAATCATGAACTCAGTGAACACATCGGCATTCTGTGCAATCTTGAATGCCGCAACTGTTGCAACGCCTCCGGCGCCGATCATCAATACTCTTGCCATAACTCTATGTATTTAATCCTTTTCTTTATTGTCAGTAGATGGTAAAACGAATGTTTTTCAACTCTGTTCTGCAAAGATACGATTTTTCATTTTCTTCTGCAAGAAAATAAAAGGTTTTTTCTCACCTCAAACTTCCTAACTCTCACTTCCTAACTCTTCACCGCTTATCCCCAATGCCTGCATCAGGGAGTAGCCAAGGATTTCCTGACGGAAGTTACCTCCAGGCATGGGCTGCATAGCGAATAGCGTGATACGTTTCTCGTCGCAAACAGGTTGTAGTTGACGACGAATCCGTTCATATGCATCACCCTCCTCTGCATTAGGTACCACCATCATACGCTTCACGTCTTTCTGTTGCAGAAGTACATCGATGATGTCTGTTAGTAGATTTGTCTTGTTGGTAATCTCCTCCACGGGTACCGTATGGATGGCAAACTCGCCCAACGGACTGCGAAATGCTTTTCCGTTAAGTTCGTCCTTGTAGTTGGCTGGCATGAAATTGCGCAGATGATCCATCTTCTTCTCATGAACCAACACGACTGTTGTCACCTGTGGTTCTTCGCGCTGTCGCACACCACCATCAAGGGCTACACATTCCACCCATCGGGCCAGATCGGCCAAAGGAATCCGCCTTCCTATCATGCGTTCGAAGTTCACGGTCAGGTTAAACGCCACCTGATCGATATAGTCAGCATCTGCCACAATCACATTCTCACTCCAGGTGGTTTGTTCCATCTCTCCCTGAAGCATCTCATCGGCAAGTTCGTTCTTTATCATTTTTAATGTATCTTTTGACTGCAAAGATACGATTAAGCGAGCGAAATACCAAGCAAAAACTTGTATTTGTTTGTTTTCCGAGCGTAAGTATCTTCGGCGAAGCCAAAGATACGATTAAGCGAGCGAAATACCAAATAAATCAATTAAAAAAACCACTGTTACTTAACTGCTCAAACAACTCGGGAATAAATACAGGTCCTCGATTTGTCATACCGATTCTTACCATAATCAAATTCTTTTGCGGACAAACATAAAGAGTTTGTGCACATATACCAAAAGCGTAATAGCCTGGGTATTGGGGCTTGTCGAAACCTGTTCTGCTGGTGTTATACCAGTTGAAATGATAGCCGTCATTATCGGTATTATACTCGGTGGATTGACGAATCCATTCTTCACTTACTATACGTTGACCATTCCACAGTCCACGATGAAGATATAGACGACCGATTTTGGCCAAGTCCTTTATAGTCATTGAAATGCCGCCAAAAGCATGGGCAACATCGTGTTTACGACTGTCGATATTCACCAATGCAGGCGATTCCATCTGTAGGGGCTTCCACACCTTCTCACTCAGATAGTCGGCATACTTTTTCCCTGTAGCCCGTTCAATGACCACACCCATAATCTGTGCTGTCATACTTTCATAACGATGCTTCGTTCCTGGCTCGCAACGGAATTTCAGACCGCGAATCTGCTTCATCAGGTTATGTCCGTAATTCAGTCTTGCCATGGCATGAAGTCGTTTCAGATCCTTGATCGTAAGAGAATAAGTATCATCGAAATCCAATCCACTCCGCATATCCAACAGATGACGGATGGTGAGTTTCTGCCACATCGGATCTTTCTTTTTGAGTTCAGGCAGATAGTCTGTTACGGCATCATCAATACTATGGATATAGCCTTCATCTACGGCGATACCACACAACAGTGATGTGATGGATTTGGATACAGAGAAGACAGTGGCTAAGCGGTCGGAAGTAATATCGTCCCAATACTTCTCATAAACAATGCTGTCGTTATGGATGATGAGTACGCCTTGTGTTTCACCTTTCGATTCCATTGCTTCCAAAAACGTCATGCTTTTGTTTTTGGTCCTTGGTGTGTAGAAATGCAGTGTGTCGATCCATGCCACCTTCTTGTTGGCAACAGGGAACTGGAAGGTTTTATCTCCATTGGCAATGGTATCATGAATGCGTTTCTCGAAACTGTAGATATTCGGTCCTTCAGCTCCATCAGCTCGATATCCTCTGATAACTGAACAGGCAGTCATCAACACACATAGAGAACCTAAGGTCAGCATCTGCTGCCCCCATTCCCAAATCAACTTATCCTTTATCATATCAATCTTTCGTTTTGCAGTATATATCTATAATATTAGTATCTATTATTACAACGCATTCATTCATTATTTATTACATCTACCCGTAAAGAAACACCTAATTATCTTCGTAACAAAAAAGTTTCAAAAAAATGAGAGAAAAGCGTTCCATATCAAGAAAAAGCATTATCTTTGCATTATCGTTTAACTCAATAAAAGAACAAACGCATGAAAAAGAATGTATTAAGACTTATGACGATGGTTGCCCTTTTCTTTTGTGTAAGCATCGGTGCCCAGGCACAGGCAGTTATTGGATCCGCTGGCGATCCCACCATGGAAGCCCAGCAGGCAAAGGCTATGCAGAAGGCTGCTAAGGAACAGGAAAAAGCACTGAAGGCTCAAGAAAAGGCTGATAAGGAAGCTGCAAAGGCTGCCAAGGAAGCAAAGAAGGCCGAGAAGAAAGCTGAAAAGCAACGTAAGGAAGCTGAGAAACGTGAGAAAGCCATTGATAAAGCAGAGAAAGCCAAGAAGGACGCAGAGAAGGCTGTAAAGAATGCCGAGAAGGCTTCCCAAAAGGCTCTTGAGGCTCAGGATGGTGATCCCATGAAGGCTGCCAAGGCACAAGAGAAGGCTGCCAAGGCACAGCAGAAAGCCTTGAAGGCACAAGAAAAAGCAGAGAAGCTGGCAAAGAAACTATAATGACGACACTGACTATCTGTATCATTATTGCTTTCGTGATTGGCTATGCCTGCATAGCCACCGAGAGTATATTGGAGATCAACAAGGCCGCCATCGCCCTGCTGATGTGCGTGATTTGTTGGACCTTGTTCATGATGTCACCTGAGTCGTATATCTCAGGAAATGACGTACTTGCGCAGGTCGGCGAGAAGATCCAGATGAGTTTAGGTGATACCGCCTCCACCTTGTTCTTCCTGATGGGTGCGATGACCATCGTGGAGATTGTTGACTCCAACGGTGGTTTCAATTTCGTGCGCGATACGATCAAGACACGCTCCAAGCGGAAGCTGATGTGGCGTATTGCATTCATGACTTTCTTCCTGTCGGCTATCCTCGACAACCTCACCACCTCGATTGTGATGATTATGGTGTTGCGTAAGTTGGTACAGGAACGCAAGGAACGATTGCTTTATGCTGCATTGGTGGTCATCTCAGCCAACTCTGGTGGTGCTTTCTCGCCTATCGGCGACGTTACCACTATTATGTTGTGGATCAAAGGCGTGATTACCACTCAAGGTGTGATCACAGAAATCTTCATACCATCACTGGTATCCATGCTCATTCCTGCCCTGATCCTACAGTATCATCTTGAAGGGAAATTTGACAAGGAACAGAACCTTCCGAAAGCGCAGGTTAGCGCGTTTACCCATAACCAGCGAAACATTATCTTCTGGCTCGGTGTGGGCGGTCTGTGCTTTGTACCTATCTTCCGTTCACTAACCAACCTGCCTCCTTTTATGGGAATCCTGTTGGTATTAGGTGTGCTGTGGACTACCACGGAAATCTTCCATCGCAGTGTGCATCGTGAAGGTGAAGAAGATACCATGGCGAAGCGTGTTACCGAACTGTTGTCGCGTATCGACCTGTCAACCATCATGTTCTTCCTCGGCATTCTTATGGCCGTAAGTTGTCTGGAACATGTGGGCGTGCTTCACGCACTGGGCAGTTGGCTCGATGGCGTAAGTAACGGAAACCACTATCTGGTAACGGGTATCATCGGTGTTCTCTCAAGTATTGTGGATAATGTGCCACTGGTGGCTGGTGCCATGGGTATGTATCCCGTTGCCCCAACGGGTGATATGGCCGTTGATGGTATCTTCTGGCAGTTATTGGCTTACTGTGCCGGTGTGGGTGGCTCGATGTTGATCATCGGTAGCGCCGCTGGTGTAGTGGTAATGGGACTGGAGAAGATTACCTTCGGCTGGTACATGAAAAAGATCACCTGGATCGCCCTTGTAGGCTATCTCGCAGGAATGTTCACCTATTGGGTGGAGAAACTCATCTTCTAAGGATGAGAGGTAAAGATTGAGAAATTCACGCTTCCATAACTGCGGTGCTCCACGAAGTGTGGATGCTGCGAGAAGTCGTGATTCTTACCATGCTCAAAGACGAATACACCCTCGTCTTTGAGCATGTTTTTTTCAAAGATCAGATCAGGAATGTCTGCCAACTCTTTCAAGGCATAGGGCGGATCAGCGAAGATGAAATCAAACTGCTGACGGCAGCTCTTCACAAAGCGGAACACATCACCTCGAATAGCAATACACTTGTCAGTATCCAATTTCTTTAGACACTGCTTGATAAACGAATGATGATCGCGGTCAGCCTCCACGCTGATGACTTGTCCGCAGCCTCTTGAAAGCAGTTCCAAAGAGATGCTGCCGGTACCTGAGAACAAATCAAGGGCAATCGCATCTTCAAAATCGATATATCCGTTCAGCACATTGAAGATATTCTCTTTGGCAAAATCCGTGGTAGGCCGCGCCTTGAATGAGCGTGGCACCTCGAAATGTCTTCCTTTATATATTCCCGTAATAATTCTCATCTTCCTTTCACAAACAACGTCATCAGGTCGTAAGGCATCCCCTTGATGCTGGATACCGGGGCGCGGTTGAAATCTGCGGTAGGATTGATGACGTAGGCATTCTGCACAAACCGTCTTACCTCACTAAGGAAGGTTTCCTTCTCAGGAATATTTCCTACCAGATGCAACTCATCCTTACGCTGGTCCAGTCCTAATTGCTTCCATACGGATAGAAGGAAGAACACAGAATCGTGCGCACTCGTTACCTCATAGCTGTTACAGAACTGGAAACGACTCTGTTGGAACGAGAACACCTCCAACCGCTTGTCATGGAAATACCCATACAGTTTCCTACGTACGCCTGTAAAGCTACGACGGTACAGATGGTTCCATACAGGCTGGGCAACAGGCATGAACCGTACATCCGAGAAATGATCATCGAGCACCAACTTGAGATCTTTGTTGATGGCATAGAGGGCAACGGCATTGAGCGTAGGCAAGACCGATGCGAGCACGATATCATTGGCATGTCCTGTGATGGCATGATGATAATAGGTGCTGTTACGCTCCTGGTCCTGCTCGTAATAGTCCTCCAAGGGAATCATCACCACAGGAGTATCAAGCATCACCTGAGCACGTGTCCACTCATCAGTCAGCAGCTCCTCAGTCTTGAATGCCTCTCGCAGATTGGCGGCGATGCTCACACCGCTTCTTACAGTGTAGGGCATATAGATCACCTGATGCTCAGATTCCTCATCAGGAAGGGCGAAGGCAAGGGATGCCTGACCGATTCTGATAGTGAGTCGTGGACGTCTGCCATTATGGATTGTATTGTTCATCTTCTATCCAGTCTGTTTTGTCTGCGAAGGTACAAAATAGTATGTGAAATACCAAATTTTTCTTTGTTTTCTTCTTCCTTTCCCATTTTTTTCGTACCTTTGGAATCACCAATGATTACCGAGGCGCTATCCATCCGTATTCGTCAGACCTTCCGTCTGGAACCCACCCGTGAGCAGTCACAGGCCATCGAGACCTTCTGTCGTTTCATGACTGCCAGGACTAACCATACGGTAATGATCATGCGCGGTTCGGCAGGAACTGGTAAGACCTCCTTGGCAGGTGCTTTTGTCAGGACCCTGTTGCAACTCCAGCAGAAGGTGGTGCTGATGGCTCCAACAGGAAGGGCCGCGAAGGTGTTTTCAATGAACAGCGGCTATCCCGCCTTCACCATCCATCGGAAGATCTACCGTCAGAAGACACTCACGGAATATCAGGCGGGATTCAGTCTGAACGACAACATGCACACCGATACGCTATTCCTAGTTGATGAGGCTTCGATGATCGCCAACGGAGGACCAGCTGGAGGCGAAGCGTTCTTTGGCAGCGGGTATCTGTTAGACGACCTGATCCAATATGTATATAGTGGCAGGAACTGTCGTTTGATGCTGATCGGCGACAAGGCACAGCTGCCTCCTGTGGGTGAGGAGGAATCGCCTGCACTGACAATAAGTCAGCTGGAGGACTACGGACTGCAGGTCTATACAAGCGATCTCAACGAGGTGCTGCGTCAGAGTCAGGAGAGTGGTATCCTGTTCAATGCAACAAGGATTCGGCAACTGATCACTCCGGGTACGAATACAGGTGGACGATTCTCTGCTGAACAGTCAGTCCTCCAACTCCCCCGCATCCGCTTCCATGGCTTTCCCGATATTCAGATTGTCCCTGGCAACGAACTCGTGGAACAGCTCAACACCTCCTATTCGCAGGTAGGAATGGATGAGACCATGGTGATCACACGGAGCAACAAAAGGGCGAACATCTACAACGAAGGGATTCGAAGGATGATTCTCGACCGCGAAGATGAACTTAACACCAACGACCTGCTCATGATCGTGAAGAACAACTATCATTGGGTGAAGCCAGGAAAGGAAGAGGATGGTCAGGACCTGAGTTTCATCGCTAATGGCGACCGAGCGAGGGTGCTGAAGGTGCGCAACGTTCGGGAACTCTACCAGTTCAGGTTTGCGGATGTGCATCTACAGTTTCCCGACTACGACGATTTCGAGCTGCAGGCAACGGTCATCCTTGACAGTCTGACCACCGAAGCACCAGCCCTCACCTCTGAGCAGAACGAGCACCTGTTTCAGGAGATCATGCTCGACTACGCAGATATCCGCTCCCAACGGGAACGTATCAAACGCATCAAAGAGGATCCGTACTATAATGCGATACAGATTAAATATGCCTATGCGGTGACCTGTCATAAGGCGCAGGGTGGACAATGGGCACATGTGTATCTCGACCAAGGATATATGACCGATGAGATGCTCTCGCCCGACTATATCCACTGGCTCTATACAGCCTTTACCCGTGCTACGGAGAAACTGTTCCTCGTGAACTGGCCCGTTAAGCAAATTGAGAATTGAAAATTGAAAATTGAGAATTGAAAATTGAAGATATGATTGAAGCACTACTTTTCCTTGTCGGTCTCCTCATCGGAGCCATTGTTCTCTTCTTCATCGGTCAGCGCAAAGCTGCCCCTATCGTTACGGAGAAGAATGAGTTAGCCATGGGACTGGCAGCCAAAACCAGTGAGCTGTCCATGCTGACCCAGCAGTACGCCGACACCAAGAACCAGCATGAACTGCAGGTGGCAGAGATCAAGGATCGGCATGATCAGCAGGTGTCTGAGATGAAGGACCGTCATGAACGACAACTCGCTGAGATCAAGGATCAGCACGAACAACTGGTTCGCAACATGCAAAAGCAGGCCGAGGAAGATCGCAAACGTGCTGACGAGCAGTTCAATCAGCGTCTGACATTGGTGCAGGAGCAGCTGAAGACAGCCACGGAACAGCTGTTGCGGAAGCGGTCGGAAGAACTGGATAAAACGAACCAGTCGCAGATGGGTGCCATCATTGCTCCGCTACGTGCCGTGATGGATGAGATGAAGAAGTCGATGGATGACAATAAGGAGTCGTTCACCCGCAATACCTCTGCCCTCAGCGAACAGTTGAAGAATATGCTCAAAGCCACATCCTCCTTGGGTGCAGAGGCCGAGAAACTCTCACGGGCCTTGCAAACGGGTCCGAAAGTGCAGGGTGATTTCGGTGAAATGAAACTCAACGACCTGCTGGATAAGTTCGGGTTTACCAAAGGACTCGAATACGATGTGCAGTACGTGATGCGGGACGCGAAGGGAAAGGTGATCCGCAACGACGACACCAACGACAGTATGCGTCCTGATGTGGTTCTGCACTATCCCGATAGGAAAGATGTCATCATTGATGCCAAGGCCTCACTCACGGCTTTTATCGGTTATGTGAATGCCCAGACAGATGAAGAGAGGAAAGCATATCTGGAGGAGCACTGCAAGAGCGTGCGCAAGCATGTGAACGAACTTGCCGACAAGCAGTACTGCAGGTATTCGATGGAAGGAAGGGAGACGTTGGATTTCGTCATCATGTTCGTTCCGCAGGAGGCAGCCATGCAACTGGCGGTATCTGCCGATACGAATCTGTGGAGCTATGCGTTCGACAAGAAGGTATTCATCACGGGAGAGCAAAATCTCTTCGCTGTATTGCGTATGTTGCAGATTACCTGGACACAACAACGACAGGAGGAGAATCAGGAAAAGGTGTACGGACTGGCTAATACCTTGTTGGAACGGGTTGGTGACTTCATGGAACGGTTTGAAGATATGGGTGAGAAGATCCAGAAGCTACAGGGTGCCTACGAACATGCAGAGGTAAAACTGAAAGGAAACCAGAGTCTGCTTGTTCCTGCCCGCAAACTCATTGAGATGGGTGCCAAGGAGAGTCCGAAGCATCCGTTGCCAGAACCTACAACAGGGGAGACAACATTCGAACAACCGATTCCCAAAGACGCTTGAGGAAAGGACGGTGATTCTGGTCCTCCACATCATCGAGCAGAACACTGTCCTTCACATCGTTCATATACACCTCCTTCATCCGCAACGCCATATCGCGGTCGTATATGAACGCGTTCCCCTCGAAATTGTTCTCAAAGCTTCTGAAGTCCACATTGGAGGAGCCCACTGTGCACATCGAGTCATCACTCACCAACAGTTTGGAGTGGTTGAAGCCCTTTTGGTACAGATAAATCTTCACACCGGCACTGACCACCTCATGCACATAACTGCGACTCGCCCACTCCACCAATTTGGCATCCGTCTTATAAGGAATCATCACCCTTACGTCAACCCCTGTCAGGGCAGCTGTTCGCATCGCTAAGAGCACAGGTTCTGTGGGCAGGAAATAAGGAGTCGCGATATAGACATATTTCTTGGCTTCCAACAAGATGCGAATATAGCCCTGCATGATATCCGGCCATTCGGATATCGGACTGCTCGTCACGATCTGTACGATACAGTTATTGCCTGCTGAGGGCTCATCTTCAGAAAGGTCATGTGCCTGCTTTATCTCAGGATAATACCTGCGGTCAGTTATCAGCGTACGGTCAACAAAGTACCAGTCAACCAAGAAAGCACGCTGAATACCATACACGCCTCCTCCTTGGATACGCAGATGGGTATCACGCCAAAGTACTCTCTTTTCTTGTCTTTTACTTCTTTTCTTCTTCCCCCTTACATACCTCGTGGCGATGTTCATACCACCGATGAATCCAATCTTTCCATCGATGACGCACAGCTTACGGTGATTGCGGTAGTTCACCTTACTGGTAAAGGCAGGGAATTTCACGGGCATGAAACCATGCACCTCAATACCGGCATCGCGCATTCGCTCAAAGAAGGATCCTTTCACGTCCCAGCAACCCACATCATCATAGATCACACGAACTTCCACATGCTCCTTGGCCTTGTCGATCAAGGCATCCGCAATCATGTTTCCCAATTCATCATCATTGAAGATATAGGAATCGATATGGATATGATATTTCGCCTTGGCGATATCGCGTAACAGCGCATGGAAGAACTGATAGCCATCGGTATAGATATCTATCTCATTGTCCTTGAACGGCAAGGCCCAGTTCTGACTGGCGAACAACTTGATGAGTTTCTCATGTTGCGACGGCAAGACAAGATTCTTCTGTTCGGCAAACTCCAGCATCGAACGTTTCGTAAGCTGATCCAAGCTGTTCTGCGAGATCATTTTTTCCTTACGGGTGTTCTGTCCAAAGAAGAAATAGAGTATAATACCCACCAACGGAAGGAATACGAGCACCAACATCCATGCCATGGTCTTGGCTGGCTGACGGTTATCCATCAGCACCGTAATCATCGTACCGACAACTGCCAGTACATAAAGGGTCAGGAGTAGCCAATGGATATATATCATAGCTGGAAAGGATAAAGATGCTTATTACGTGATTATACTGGTTCCCAGTTTCTTCGCCATCAGGTTTCGCAGCTCCATCATGGTCTTCAGCTCCTCCATCTGTTGCGGGAGTCGTTCTGGATCATTGGCCGCAATCTGCTGACGCAATTCCTGGATATGTGCATTGACATAGTCCATACGGAAATCCAGTACCAGATGTTCCACCTCTTGACGCAGTGTTTCTTCCTCCTCCTTCAACTGCAGACTCTTCGTCAGCTGCACAGGATCCAAAAGCATCTCTGCTGCAAGGGCGCTTACCTTGATGTCGTGATGACGGGAGAAGAACTCAGAGGCGACGAAGCCTCCATCACCTGAATGTGCCACGGCTTCTTCCAATACCTGGTTATACAACGGGTTGCGGAACGTCAGTCCGTCGGCTTTCAAGTCAAGCTGTATATATTGTGCCACGTTCAGGTCGATGGTATCCCCCTCTTCAGTCTCCACATTCCGATACACGATCCTCTCCCCATTACGGATAACCATGCGAATAAGCAGATCCTCCACGGAAGAAGATGCAGGAGAGTTGAAAGTTGAGGGATGAGAGTTGACAGTTGGGGATTGAGGATTCGTGGGGGTAGATGGCTGATTGGAAGTGGCTTTCTCCTTCTGCTCTTTCTCTCCCCTGATCATCCTGTTCATCGTGGCAATCAGCGTGGCCTCATTGATTCCTAACCGATGGGAACAGTCGGTGATATAGGTAGCCCTAGTAATCTGGTCGGTAATCACACTGATACTCTTAATGATGGAGTTGATGGCCTCTGAACGTTTAATAGGATCGGTGACACCCTTCAGCAGCACATCACTCTTGAACTGGATGAAATCGGTCTGGTGTTCCTCGATATATCTCCTGAAATCATCGGCAGTATGTTTTCTTGCAAAGCTGTCGGGATCATCCCCATCAGGGAACAGCAGAACCTTGACGTTCATACCCTCCGCCAACAGCATGTCCGTACCTCGCAAGGCGGCATGGATACCAGCCTCATCACCATCGTATAACAAGACGATATTCTGCGTGAAACGGTGAAGCATGCGGATCTGATGATTACTCAACGCCGTACCCGAGTTGGCCACGACATTCTCGATACCGCACTGGTGCATGGAGATCACATCGGTATAACCCTCCACCATATACACGCAGTTCTCCTTGGCTATCGCCTTCTTGGCCTGATAGATACCATAGAGGTTCTGTTCCTTGTGGTAGATTTCACTGTCGGGCGAGTTCACATATTTCTGCTGCACGCCCTTCGTGGCCTGATCGAGCTTTCTTCCTCCGAACGCCACCACCTTTCCACTGATACTCAGCCAAGGGAAGATCACGCGACCGGCAAAGCGGTCAACCAATGTTCCTTGTGCAGGTGTGGTATCCTCCTGCTCTTCCGTTCCCTCGTTCCCACGGTTGTCCTTTGAATAGCAAAGACCCGTGCTCAAGAGGAACTCCGACTGATACCCTTTCCGTTGCGCTTCCTTGGGGAGAGCATAACGGTCGGACAGGTCGTAACCCAGACGGAACTTACGGATGATGTCATCACGGATGCCACGACTGCGGAAATACTGCATTCCGATGGCGATTCCATCCACGTTATTATGAAGAAGATCCTCGAAATAGTTCGCAGCCCACTCGTTCACGATGAACATCGACTCACGTTTGCTTTCGGCTTCCTTTTCCTCATTGCTCAGTTCACGCTCCTGAATCTCGATGTTGTATTTCTTCGCCAACCACCGTAACGCCTCAGGGTAGGTCATCTGCTCATGTGCCATCAGGAAGCCCACAGGCGTACCTCCCTGACCACAAGAAAAGCATTTGCAGATATTTCGGGCGGGAGAGACATAGAACGACGGGGTGCGTTCATTGTGAAAGGGGCACAAGCCTTTGTAGTTCGCACCGCTCTTCTTTAGCGTGACGAACTCTGACACCACATCCACAATGTTCGCGGCATCAATGATCCTATCAACCGTTGCCCTGTCGATCATGACTGCAAAGATACAGAAAAACAAGTAAAGGACAAAACAAATTCAAATAAAATGGATTGCACAAATCGACATTTTTGTGCACATATTCACTGATTTTGTGCATTTTATTTTGCTGTGTGCGCAAAAAACAGTACCTTTGCGGGCGATTTCGGTAAATCACCCGCGAGAACAGGCTTCGCCTCAGCAAAGAGCAAGCTCTCTGCATTCGGCTTGCACTGTCCTTGCTCGATTGTGTAAATCGACCATAAAAGAAATACATTATTTATTAATATATGGCTTTAAAAATTGTAGTACTTGCCAAGCAAGTACCAGACACAAGAAACGTAGGTAAAGATGCCATGACCGCTGAAGGTACAGTGAACCGTGCCGCTTTACCTGCCATCTTCAATCCCGAAGATTTGAATGCCCTAGAGCAGGCTCTTCGTCTCAAAGAGCAGAATTCTGGCTCTACAGTAGGAATCCTCACGATGGGTCCTCCACGTGCAGGTGAAATCATCCGTCAAGGACTGTACCGTGGTGCTGATACGGGTTGGTTGCTGACCGACCGTCTGTTTGCCGGTGCCGACACCCTCGCCACTTCTTACGCGTTGGCTACAGCTATCAAGAAGATCGGTGATGTGGACATCGTGATCGGTGGTCGTCAGGCTATCGACGGTGATACCGCACAGGTAGGTCCTCAGGTGGCTCAGAAGTTAGGTCTGAACCAGGTAACCTATACTGAGGAGATCCTCGGCGTAGAGAATGGAAAGGTTACTGTGAAGCGTGTGATCGATGGTGGTGTGGAGACTGTAGAGGCTCCGCTGCCCGTTGTGATCACCGTAAACGGAAGTGCTGCTCCTTGTCGTCCCCAGAACGCTAAGCTGGTGATGAAGTACAAGCGCGCTACCTGTCCGATGGAACGTCCTGCTGAGGGTACTGCATACGACTATCTCTATGACGAGCGTCCCGAACTGACCCTCAACCAGTGGTCGGTTGCCGATGTGGATGGTGACGTTCAGCAATGCGGTCTCAATGGCTCGCCCACCAAGGTGAAGGCCATCAAGAACATCGTGTTCCAGGCTAAGGAGTCGAAAACTTTGACGGCTTCTGATGCTGATATCGAGGGAATGATCAAAGAATTGTTGGAAGAGAAAATCATTGGTTGATATGAATTTCTGGAGCAGCGAACGCCATCAAGCTTGCTTGAATGGCTGAGTCGCGACAGAAAACATAATTTGAAAATTATGAACAACGTATTTGTATATTGCGAAATTGAAGGTACTCAGGTACAGGAAGTATCTCAGGAGCTGCTGACCAAGGGTCGCAAGCTCGCCAATGAACTGAAGGTTGAGCTCCACGCCATTGTTGCCGGTAC
>JBGUJY010000055.1:0-9774 GCA_045114185.1 Prevotella sp.
TGGTGTCCTTACAGCAGAAAGCCTTTGCTTATCTGCGCTTGCTCGATAGTGGTCAGTATAACCACGAAAAGCTCGAGGAGATCATCCGTTTCGTGCAGCGTGACCTCTGCTGCAGGAAGAACGATATCAAGGATCTGGAAGATGCCGACCTCGTGATCTATCTGCGTGAGAAGCTGAACCGTCCGATGCGTGTCTGCGGTGTAGTGAAGAACGTAGGTGAGCCGGGTGGCGGTCCGTTCCTGACGTACAACCAGGATGGAACGGTATCCTTACAGATTCTGGAAAGTAGTCAGATCGACAAGAGTAACGAAGCCTATATGAAGATGTTCACCGAAGGTACACACTTCAATCCCGTGGATCTAGTTTGTGCCGTGAAGAACTACAAGGGTGAGCCATTCAATCTGCCTGCATTTGTTGACAAGACCACTGGTTTCATCAGCAGCAAGAGTAAGGGAGGAAAAGAACTGAAGGCTCTGGAGCTTCCTGGTTTGTGGAACGGTGCCATGAGTAATTGGAGTACGGTATTCGTGGAAGTTCCACTCTCTACCTTCAATCCCGTGAAGACCGTTAACGATCTGTTGCGCGAGCAGCATCAGTAAGATTATTAGTGTTAGTTAATTGTTATACAAATTTAAATTACTCAAGATGAAAAAAATAATTGTTCTAGCAGTAGTTATGATGGCATCATTAGGTGCTTATGCACAGCATGCCCCGGGTTCATTAACCATTCAGCCGCGTATCGGTATTAGTGCAGCTGACTTCAACAGCACTTACGATACCGAGGCCCGAGTAGGATTGGTTGCAGGTGCTGAATTAGAGTATCAGATCAATAATTGGCTCAGTCTGGCAGGAGGTGTTAACTACTCTCAGCAGGGCGCAGATGAAAAGGTTCAAGTGGGATCCATGACATGGGAACTCGACTACCTCACTGTTCCCATGGTGGCTAATTTCTATGTATTGAAGGGTCTGGCTTTGAAGGCTGGTCTTCAGCCTGGATTCAAACTGAATTCCAAGTTGAAAGCAGAGGGAAATGGCCATTCAGCGTCTGCTGATTTGGATGGCGTGAAAGGATTCGACCTCGCTATCCCCGTTGGTCTGTCTTATGAGTTTAAGAGATTCGTAATTGATGCCCGTTACAATGTTGGCGTGTTGGAAGTTGTCGACGACTCCGACATCAAGAATCTTGGCTTCCAGTTGACACTGGGATATAAGTTCAGTCTGAAATAAAGAATATAACGGATGATGGTTTGTCATCCGTTTATTTCATCTAATTCAAGCCAACGCATGCTCTTCTCGTCAATCTCATCCTTGAGCGACGAGAGGAGCTTGCTTTTTTCTGTCAGTTCCTCAACAGATAGGGTTCCACTGCAGAGCGCATCCTCTATACGTTTCTGCTCCTCTTCCAATGCAGCGATATCTTTTTCGAGTTGCGCCAGCTCCAGTCGTTCCTTATAAGTTAACCGTCTTGGGGCAGTTTCTGATGCTTGCTCGTTTGATGTATTGGTCTTTCCTTTTGCACGGTTCTTATCGGTCTGCTTACCGTTCTCATTTGTCTGTTCATCCTTCTCGGCAAACATCCTGTATTGTGTGTAGTTTCCGGGGAAGTCCTTGATTACTCCGTTGCCTTTGAACACCAGCAGATGATCCACCACCTTATCCATAAAATAGCGGTCGTGACTGATCACGATCACGCAGCCAGGGAAGTCGGCCAGATATTCCTCCAAGATCTGCAAGGTTTGGATATCCAGGTCGTTGGTGGGCTCATCGAGAACAAGGAAGTTGGGGTTCTTCATCAGTACCGTACAAAGGTAGAGCTTGCGTTTCTCACCGCCCGAGAGTTTATATACATAGTTATGCTGCTGTTCAGGTGTGAACAGGAAATGTTGTAGGAACTGAGAGGCAGAGAGGTGCTTGCCACCGCCCATATCGATGTATTCGGCGATGTCGGTGATGATGTCGATCACCTTCTGCTGTTCATTGAACTGAAGACCGTCTTGTGAGAAATAGCCGAAGCGTACCGTATCACCAATGTCGAATTTCCCACTATCGATGGGCTCCAATCCGAGGAGCATCTTGATGAACGTACTCTTTCCCGTACCGTTGTTACCCACGATACCCATCTTCTCGAATCGTGAGAAGTTATAGTAGAAGTCCTTCAGGATAACGGTTCTCTCGTTCCCGCTTTCCCCTGCATTGAACGCTTTGGACACATACTGACACTCGAAGATCTTCGAGCCGATATAGACGTTACGTGATTTCAGACGGATTTGTCGTTCCTCGATCCGCTGCTTGGCAATCTTCTCCAGTTCATAGAAAGCCTCCTCGCGGTAGCGGGCCTTATGACCTCTGGCCTGTGGCATTCTGCGCATCCACTCCAGTTCCCGTCGGTACAGGTTGTTGGCTCGCATGATCTCTGCCCGGGTGTTGTCGATCCGCTCCTGACGTTTCTCTAAGTAATACGCATAGTTACCGCGATAAGTATAGATAGTACGATTGTCAAGTTCCAGAATCAGGTTACACACCTTGTCGAGGAAATAACGGTCGTGCGTTACCATCAACAGTGTCTTGTTCCCTCGTGCTAGATAACCTTCCAGCCATTCAATCATCTCCAGGTCGAGGTGGTTGGTTGGCTCGTCGAGGATGAGTAGGTCGGGTTCCGTAATCAGTACGTTAGCCAACGCCACCCGTTTCTGTTGTCCGCCACTGAGCTGTCCCATTGGTTGCTGTAAGTCGCGGATCTTCAGCTGTGTCAGAATCTGCTTGGCGCGGAGCACCTTTTCTTCTTCGCCCTGATGGTTGAAGCAGGCATCAATGACCTTCTCGTCAGGATCGAATATAGGCGACTGTTCCAGCATCGCCACACGCAGGTCACGACGGAAGATGATCTTTCCGTCGTCATAGCCCTCTTTCCCTGTAATCACAGAGAGTAGGGTGGATTTACCTGTACCGTTTTGTGCGATGAGTCCCACCTTCTGTCCTTCGGCAATGCTGAACGAGATATGCTCGAACAACACCTGAGCACCGAACGATTTCGTGAGATCTTGTACGTCAAGAAAAGGAACAGCCATGTTGTGTTATTCCGTAGGATTCTTCAACTGCTTGTTGATGTTGTCGATATAGTCGAGTACCTCATCACGTCCTGTCTTCTTCTCAGCAGATGTGATGAAATAAGGAGGCAGAATCTCCCAGGTATCTTCTAGTTTCGACATATAGTTCTCTGCGTTCATCTTCGCCTTGACGGGTCCCAGCTTATCGGCTTTGGTAAAGATGATGGAGAAGGGGATATTGCTCTGTCCTAACCAGTCGATGAACTCACGGTCGATAACCTGCGGATCATGACGGATATCAATCAGTACGAACACATTAATGAGTTGTTCGCGCTGCAGGATATACGAGGAGATCATCTGCTCTAACTTCTGTCGCGTGGTCTTGCTCTGCTTGGCATAACCGTAACCAGGGAGGTCAACTAAGTACCACTCATTGTTCACGATAAAATGATTGATGAGCAGGGTCTTACCGGGCGTGGAGGAAGTCTTGGCAAGGTTCTTCCTGGCGCATAGCATATTGATCAGACTCGACTTACCGACATTACTCCTGCCGATGAAGGCATACTCCGGCTTGGTGTCTTTCGGACAGGTGAGTACACTGGGGTTGCTCACCACGAATTCTGCTTTTGTAATAACCATAACATTGAAATTTTCTGCAAAGTTACGAAAAAGTCCCAACTTTTCATTACCTTTGCAATCAAAATTGCATTCTATGTCCCAATCAGTTGTCCGCGAAGGCACGCCATATCCTTCTCAGTTACTGGAGAGCGCCGTAGAGGAGTTCGCCAAGTTACCCGGAATCGGTCGTAAGACAGCCTTACGACTGGTACTGCATCTGCTCCGTCAGGATGTGGAGGAAGTGGAGGCATTCTCGCAAGCCGTGAGTAAGATGCGGAAGGAAGTGAAGTACTGTCGTGTGTGTCATAACATCAGTGATACCGATCTCTGTCCGATTTGTGCCGATCATCGCCGTGATAACTCGGTGATCTGTGTTGTGGAGAATATCCGCGACGTGATGGCTATCGAGAACACCCAACAGTACCATGCTCTGTATCATGTGCTGGGCGGCATCATCTCACCCATGGAAGGAATCGGTCCTTCAGACCTCGAGATCGAGTCGTTAATCAAGAGGGTTGAAGAAGGCGATGTCGAAGAGGTGATCTTCGCGCTGAGTAGTACGATGGAAGGTGATACCACCAACTTCTATATCTCCCGCAAGCTAGCTTCCTATCCCGTGAAACTCAGTGTGATCGCCCGTGGTATCTCCGTGGGTGATGAGCTGGAATATACGGATGAGGTAACATTAGGACGTTCAATTCTAAACCGTACACCATTCAATGGATAATGTAGTAAAGACCTTGAAGGTCTATTTCTTTGCACCAATCGTGATCGCCTTGATCCTGGTGGTGCTGTATGAAACGGAGGTAATCCTGCCGGGCGCAGTAGATTTCGGCTCTCAGAATTGGTTCCTGATATTAACTTTCATGGAACTGATTACCGTGGGTGTCATCCCCTTGGCCTTGTATCTGTTCAAGATAAAGCGCATAAGGAAAGAGCTCACTGAAACGCCGGTGCCTGCAATGAAGCGGTATGGCATCATGCGATTGCTTATGCTGGGTGTCCCCCTGGTGGCAAACACCGATTTCTATTATATGTCGATGAACACATCCTTCGGCTATATGGCCATCATCCTGCTACTGGTTCTGCCGTTTGTGTATCCCAGTAAGGCAAGGTGCGAGGAAGAGTGTAAAGACGAAGGTACGAAAGATGAGTAAGCTGACTGTAGTTATCGTCAATTACAATGTGAAGCACTACGTGGAGCAGTGTCTTCATAGTGTGGAGAAGGCCATCGAGGGTATCGATGCCGAAGTGGTGGTGGTGGATAACCACTCCCATGATGACTCCGTGACGTATCTTCAGGAACGCTTTCCATGGGTGAACATCATCGCCAATAACCACAACTCAGGGTTCTCACGGGCGAACAACATGGCCATACGACAAACACAGGGGGAGTATGTGCTCCTGCTGAATCCTGATACGATTGTTGGTGAGAATGTCCTCCAAGAATGCCTTGCTTTCATGGATGAACATCCTGATGCAGGTGCCATGGGTGTACAGATGCTGAAAAGCAATGGCGAGAAGGCGAGGGAGAGTAGGCGAGGACTGCCTACGCCCATGACCGCTTTCTATAAGGTCTGCGGACTCTGTGACAGTTTCCCCCAAAGCAAGCGGTTTGGAAAGTATTACATGGGTTATCTGCCTTGGGATGAGGCTTCAGAGATAGAGATCGTGAGCGGTGCCTATTGCCTGGTAAGAAGGACCGCCCTTGATCAGGTAGGACTCCTTGACGAGGATTTCTTTATGTATGGCGAGGATATTGATTTGTCGTATAGGATTCTCAAAGGCAATTACCACAACTGGTATCTTCCTGTACGCATTCTGCACTACAAAGGTGAGAGCACACAGAAGTCGAGTTTCCGCTATGTTCATGTGTTCTACGATGCCATGCTGATCTTTTTTAGGAAGCATTTTGGTCAAATGACCTTCCTGCTGAGTATCCCCATCAAGGCGGCCATTTATTTCAAGGCTCTGATTGCCTTGTTGCAGATGAGCACACAGCGAATTCGGAAGATGTTGGGATTCACGGAAAGGAAACGTGGCGAGAAGCCCCACTACTTGTTCATCGGTCAGGAACAACATCTGGAGGATTGTAAGAAGTTAGCTGTGGTCAAAGGACTGGATGCTGATTTCCTCGTGGGAGATGAGTCAACACTCCCGCAGGGGCATCTCTACAATCTGGAAGAGCTCAAGAAGATGGATTGCGTGTATGTGGTGTATGACACCGATGCGTATCGTTACCAGACCATGCTCAACATCATGGAGGCACAGAATATCGGTCATATATACTTAGGTACCTATTCACCTCAAACGAACCTGATCATCACGGAGAAAGAGGTGTTAGGATAATTGAAAATTGAAAATTGAAAATTAATAAATGACCAATGATATAGAACGGAAGACGGCAGTACATCTCAGGGCGATGGAGCCTGAGGATCTGGAACTGTTGTACCAGATTGAGAACAACCCCTCTTTATGGAAGGTGGGGGTGACGAATGTGCCGTATTCCCGTTACCAGCTTCGCGACTATCTGGCTCGTGCCACAGGAGATATCTATACCGACCGTCAGGTACGGATGGTGGTGGAGAATGAGGAAGGGGTAGCCATAGGACTGATCGACATGATGAACTACGAACCTCAGCATCATCGGGCAGAGGTGGGCATCGTGATTCGTGAGCCTTTCCGTCATCAAGGATTCGGTACGGAAGCGCTGGAGCAACTCAAGCAATATGCCCGAGATATTGTCCACCTGCACCAACTGTTTGCGTATGTTGATATGGAGAATGAGGAATCGCTCAGATTGTTCCAAAAAGCAGGCTTTGAACGCTCTGCCATCTTGAACGACTGGCTTTTCGATGGGCACGATTATCATCCTGTGTGCTTCATGCAACTTTTTTTCTAAAAAAAACATCGTTTCTTTTGGTGGTAAGGAAAAAATTCTCTACCTTTGCACCCGCTAATCGGAACAATGCGGTAAAAGGTGCGTTAGTTCAGCCTGGTTAGAATGCCTGCCTGTCACGCAGGAGGTCACGGGTTCGAGTCCCGTACGCACCGCCAAAAAGGAGAGACTTTCGGTCTCTCCTTTTTGCGTTTTCTCCTTCGTACCTTACTTTAATGTTTAATCTTTAATGTTTAATCTTTAATCTGGCGCAGCCACGCTTCGGCACGTTCCAAGTCCTCCGGCGTATCAATTCCCACAGTTTCTATATCGGTAGTGCCCACCTTGATCTTGTAGCCGTTCTGTAACCATCGCAACTGCTCCAGACTTTCTGCGAGTTCCAATGACGATTGTGGTAACTGGGTGATCTCATGCAGTACCTCTGTACGGTAGGCATAAAGACCGATGTGTTTCATAAACGGGAACTGTCCCATCCACTCCTCACGATTGATGCCGCGCAAGAAGGGGATGACGCTACGCGAGAAATAGAGGGCGTAGCCGCGATTGTCGGTCACCAGTTTTGGCGAGTTGGGGTTCTCCAAGTCGCTCAATGGCTGGTCGGCCTTGAATGGTTTCCCCAGTGTGGCAATCTGCGTGGCGGGATCATCGAAGCATCGACATACAGTCTCAATTTGTGAACGCTGGATAAACGGCTCGTCACCTTGGATGTTCACCACCACATCATAGTTGCCACCAATCTTTTGTACAGCCTCCTCGATACGGTCCGTACCGCTCTTGTGGTTCTTGGAAGTCATCACGGCCTTACCGCCAAACGCCTCTACCGCCTCAAAGATACGCTGGTCGTCTGTGGCCACATAGGCCTCATCCAGCACCTGTTTCACCTGTTCATATACACGCTGAATAACGGTCTTGCCACCCAGCATGGCCAATGGCTTGCCCGGGAACCTCGTCGAGGCGTACCTGGCAGGAATGATTCCAATGTATTTCATATCACCATTCATTCTTTGTTCTTCTATCACTTGCAAAGTTAATGCTTTTCTTCAAACCTACCAAAATATAGCCAGAAAAACAATACACCACTATATGGCATGCGCTTATTTTTATAGCGGTTCCTTCTTAAAGTTCCTAAAAATTATTAAGAAAGGAAAAGGAAGGATTAAGAATTAAGAAATTGTTTTGTGGTATGGAAGATTATTCTTACTTTTGGGGATGAATTAAAAAAGAATAGATCGTGAAGCATAAGATATTAACACTATTATTATTGGTATTACCCGCTGCAATGATGGCCCAGAAGATTACGCTGGGATCGTGTGTAACTAAGGATGGCGGACAGTATAAAGGTGAGATGGTAGGCGGAAAACCGCATGGAAAGGGCAGCGCCATCTATCAGAACGGCGACATCTACGAAGGGGAGTACCAGAAAGGAAAACGCCATGGTTATGGCGTTTACACGTTCTCTGACGGTGAGAAGTACGAAGGCGAATGGTATCAGGACCAGCAGCATGGTCGTGGTACCTACTATTTCATGAACAATAATAAATATGTAGGGTTGTGGTTCCGCGACTATCAGGACGGTCATGGTGTGATGTATTATTATAATGGTGACCAATATGATGGAACCTGGAAACTCGATAAACGAGAGGGTAAGGGTAAATATACCTTTGCCAATGGCGCCTATTACAATGGCGAGTGGAAAGAGGACATGAAATGGGGCAAGGGATTCTTCGATTGGGGCGACGGTAGCTCGTACGATGGTATGTGGGCAAACAATATGCGTTCTGGCAAGGGCTTGAACAAATATGCCAACGGCGATGAGTATAATGGCGACTGGGAGGATGATATCCAGAACGGTCGAGGTATCTATAAGTTCCAGAACGGCGATCGTTATGAGGGTGCTTACCAGCATGGCGAACGTACAGGCGAAGGTATCTTCAAGTATGCCAACGGTGATAAGTACACGGGCTCTTTCCGCGAAGGCGACAAGAACGGACAGGGTACGTTCTCATGGAAGAATGGTGATATCTATGTGGGCAGCTGGAAGAATGATAAGCAGAACGGTCGTGGTAAGCTGACCAAGGCAACAGGTGATATCTTTGAAGGGAATTTCAAGGATGGCGTTGTTGAAGGAGAAGTGATCATTCATTTCCACGACGGATCGAAGTTCCGCGGTACCTATCACAATGGTAAGCGTCACGGCGCGGCCATCGAGGAGGATAAGAACGGTAACCGCTTTGAGGGAACCTACAAGAACGATGAACGCGATGGTAAGTACGTGGAGAAAGACAAGACAGGTAAGGTGACCGAAACGGGAACGTATGTCAACGGAATAAAACAACGCGGTTCATAGTAAGGTATTAGCATAACTCCTTAATTCCATTGCTCGGCTCTGCCGCTTGCAAGGCAAGAACTCCTTAAAAACACAATTATTATGACAACGACTAAGAAAGAGACTACTAAGAAGGCGCCGCAACGGAAAACTGCTGCGCCCAAACACATCGGACTGGTACAGAACGACGGCTACCTGGAACCGTTTGAGGAGGCCATTCGCGGTCGTCATGACCATGCCGTGTGGAAGATCAACCAGCTGACACGCAAGGGAAAGATCACCTTGGAGACTTTTGCCAGCGGGTATGATTATTTCGGTTTGCATAAGACAGCTCGCGGATGGGTGTTCAGAGAGTGGGCACCTAACGCTACAGAGATCTACCTGGTGGGAGATTTCAATAACTGGGAGGAGAATGAGAAATACAAGGCCAAGCGCATTGCAGGCACAGGTAACTGGGAACTGAAGCTTCCCAACAAGGCCATGAAGCATGGTGACCTGTATAAGATGCACGTCCGCTGGAATGGTGGGGAAGGAGAGCGTATCCCTGCTTGGGCACGACGAGTGGTACAGGATGAGAATACCAAGATATTCTCGGCTCAGGTGTGGAATCCTGAGAAGCCTTACGAATGGAAACGCAAGACTTTCAGACCAGATAAGAACCCGTTGCTGATCTACGAGTGTCACATTGGTATGGGACAGGATGCTGAGAAGGTGGGAACCTATCGTGAGTTCCAGGAAAAGGTGCTGCCGCGTGTCATCAAGGATGGTTATAATTGTATCCAGATCATGGCTATTCAGGAGCATCCCTACTATGGCAGCTTCGGCTATCATGTCAGCTCTTTCTTCGCAGCCAGCAGTCGTTTCGGCACACCAGAAGAGTTGAA
>JBGUJY010000056.1:0-3854 GCA_045114185.1 Prevotella sp.
CTCGGGGAAGTAACCCTTCCAGATGGGAGCGAACATCTTCTGACTCACCCATCCGTGGAGCTTACTTACACCGTTCACCTCCTGACAAGTGTTGATGGCGAAGGTTGACATAGAGAATTTCTCTGAGTGGTCATTAGGGTTGGTACGACCCATACCGATGAACTCATCCCATGTGATGCCCAGCAAGGCAGGATAACCGCTCATGTACTTACCAAACAGACTCTCATCGAAGTAGTCATGACCGGCAGGTACAGGAGTATGACAAGTATAAAGACCACTGGCCCTTACCAGCTCGATTGCCTGGTTGAAGGTCAGACCGTCCTGGATATAGTCGCACAGACGCTGCAGGTTACAAAGAGCAGCATGTCCCTCATTACAGTGATAGATATCCTTCTTGATGCCCAGTTTCTTCAAGGTGAGCATACCACCGATACCCAAGAGGATCTCCTGCTTCAGACGGTTCTCCCAGTCACCACCATAGAGGGCGTGGGTAATCGACTTATCGAACTCGGAGTTCATGTCATTGTCGGTATCCAGCAAATACAGGGCGATACGACCTACATTAACACGCCATACATAAGCATGCACCTGATAGTTCATATAGGGAACATCCACTACCATGGGATTACCATCGGCATCCAGCTGACGCTCGATGGGCAGAGAGTTAAAGTTCTGAGCCTCGTAGTTAGCAATCTGCTGACCGTCCATGCTCAGACTCTGGGTGAAATAGCCATAACGATAGAGGAAACCCACAGCACACATATCAACATTGCTGTCGGAAGCCTCCTTCAGGTAGTCACCTGCCAGCATACCCAGACCGCCTGAATAGATCTTCAGCACCTGGTTGATACCGTACTCCATACAGAAGTAGGCTACTGACGGACGCTTAGCATCAGGCTTCACATCCATGTATTTTCTGAAGAGCTTATACACACTCTTCACATTCTTCATGATCTCCTTGTCCTTAACAATCTCTTCCTTGCGGTGATAGCTCAGACGCTCGAGCAGTAGAACAGGATTGTGGTTCACCTCTTCGTACAAGTCTTCGTCAAGACTGCGCCAGAGCTCACGTGCCTCGTAGTTCCAAGCCCACCACATATTATGTGCCAACTCGTCAAGACACTTCAACTCTTCGGGAAGGTTTGACTTCACGGCAAACTCCTTCCACATAGGAGTGTTAGAATAATCTGCTTTAATTTTCATATTCTTTTTATTATTACTTTTGTTTCTATACCTTATTATATTATTATATAAGTTTCTTTATTTCTGTTTCCGCTCTTCTGCCTTACGCAAAGCGAAATCGTATGCCTGCTGGTAATAAACGATGAAATGACTCCACAGGGCTAACTTCGACAGTTTGGCGGCATTGCTACGCGACTTCTCCACCTGTTTCTTGTTCATGGAAGAATAAAGAGCCACGGTATCCTTGATCTCATCGGCCACCTCAGAGTAGTTGTAATCCGTGCGATGGATCACCTTCACGCCATCAACCAGTTCGCTGTATCCGCCTTTCACGCTGTTAGCCCAAAGTCCGAAACCAGCTAGATCCGTTGTGATACATGGCACCTTGAAGGCGATGGCCTCCAGCGGCGTATAGCCCCAAGGCTCATAGTACGACGGATAGATGCACAGATCGTTACCCAATACCAGGTCATAATACGACATATTCAGCACACCATCATCACCTGTAAGGTAACAAGGCAGGAAAATCAGCTTCACCTTGTCTTCTGGACGGTTGTGCATATCGAGGAACTTCAGCATGCCCAGCACATTATCGTGGGTCATATTATGCAACCAGTGGGTAACCTCAGGCACGGGCAGCGGTGTGTCATATGACTTTCCAGTGTTCAAACGTTCCACCAGATCCTGTCGGGGCTCTCCTACCCAACCCGGTACTTCAATGAAAGCAACCACCTGCTTCTTCAAATCCTTGTCACGCAACAAGCGGTTCATGGCTTCGATATACACATCAACACCTTTGTTGCGGAACTCGTAACGACCACTTGTAGAAACGATCAAGGTATCATCATCTAACTGGGTGCCTAACAAGGCATTAGCCACATCGAGCAAACGCTTCCTTGCGGCCTTTCGCTTTTGAGTGAACGTTGCGCCTTTGGGTACGAAGTTATCATCAAAACCATTGGGCAGAACGAAATCCACAGGACGGTCGAGCAGTTCCTTGCACTCATTGGCTGTAATATCACTCACCGTTGTAAAGCAATCCACGTAATGGGCAGTCTGCTTCTCAATCGAGTGCTTGCTCTGCATGTTCAGTTCCCATGACATCTGGTCGCCGTTATAGGCAAAGAGATAGTCGTACAGAGGCTTATTGTTTCCTGCAATGCTTCTGCCGATGCTGGTAGCATGGGTGGTGAACACAGTGCCGACCTCAGGAAGATGCTTGTTGATGTACAGAACGCCCAAGCCCGTCATCCATTCATTGCCATGATAGACCACCTTCTTGGAAGCATCAAGATACTGCTTATAGAAGCTCTCCACCACCAAGGCGGCAGCATAGGAGAACATGGATGCTTCGTCGTAATCCCCATAGGCATGGAGGGAATCCACTTGGTAATCCTCCCACAGCCATGTATAGATCTGATCTTTCTGAGCAAAAAACGGAGTGAAATCTACGAGAATGGCAATGGGATTGCCCGGTATGTTCCAACGACCAACCTTTACCTTCAGTCCTTGTTGATCTGCTTCAGCCTTCCAATCCGGATACAAACCTGCATCCTCGGTGAAATAAGGACAGTTCTTCTCGCCCCAGCAGTCGGGACCAATGAAGATAATCCTGTCGTTCATCATCTCCTGAAGCGTCTTGGCTCTTGTTGAAAGAACCGTATATATACCGCCAACTTTATTGCATACTTCCCAACTTGATTCAAATACGTAGTCGGGAGTTAATACTCCTTTTGTCATTCTGTACAAATATAACGCCTGCAAAGTTAACATAAAAATCCTTTATTACCAACTTTCATCTTTATTTTTTCCCGTAAATCCTTGATTTCTTGATTAATGTTAGTTATCTTTGCAACCGGATTTTTAATTCTTGACAAGATGAATAAGAAAAGCGTGTTCGTACTGGTTTTGTTGCTGATGGTTACACTCGGCTGTTATGCGCAAAACAGACCGGATTCGACCTTTATCGGTAAGATCTATAATGATGAGCTCAAGGTCAATATTGTGATGAATCTTGTGGATAAGAACGTGACCGTTCCGCAACAGGACATCTTCGGAAATGTTGACGGATACATGGCCTGTACAGGAACTGAACATGTGTGGACCATCGTCACATCTGAGGTCAAGGGCCATACGGCGCACATTGAGATGATTAACAACTACGGCAGTGAGGATGTTTCCGCCACGCTGACACTGGAGAAAGACGGTACTTATACCTACAAGCACGTTTCTGGAAGTACATTGAAATTCCCTCTGGGTCAGAAGTGGCATAAGATTCCCTCGAAGTTGGTGTTCAAAAAGAAATAGTACGTTTCCTCAGGATTAGTCGTGAAAAAGTTCATAGGGATACTCTTGTCGTTGCTTCCATTGCTGACTGAGGCAGAAGAGGTGGACACACTTCACCACTGGAAGTTCCAGGTGAGTGCCATGCCCGGACGTGTTATTGTCATTGACGAATGGCAGTCGGAATGGATGAAGGACAGGAACAATATGGCTTTCGACGCGAAGATCAGCTACCGAAAGCTACCTCAGGACAGCGACGCATTCGCCAAGGACTACGGATATCCCTCACTTTCAGTTGGTTTACGGTGGCAGATGAACCACGGTATCACCATGCATAAGAGTCCCAGTAGCTCGTGGCCCTACATCGAAGAGGTTGACTACGACTCCAA
>JBGUJY010000057.1:0-5442 GCA_045114185.1 Prevotella sp.
CAGTTATCCACAGAACGTGGAGAACAACAATCAGGGGGATATCTTCGTCGATATCACCCGCAACCGCAGCAACCAGCGTAACCAACAACTGGTGGCCCACTATACGGAAGAAGGAATGGTAGGTTATCGGTGGTACGATAATAAGCAAGTTGCGGTGGCCTATCCCTTCGGATTCGGACTCTCCTATGCGCAGTTCAAGTATAGTAATCTTAAGGTGGTGCCGACGAATGAGGGATTCAATGTTCAATTCGTGCTCACCAATAAGTCGAAGACCGCTGCCGAAGAGGTGGCACAAGTCTATGTGTCACGCCCCTCTTCTCAACTAGAACGACCGGTAAAGGAACTGAAGGGCTTCCAGCGGGTGGCGCTAAAAGCAGGCGAGCGGAAGACCGTTACCGTTCCGGTTCGTCGTGCTGACCTCTGTCATTGGGATGAGGCGTCACAGTCATGGGCGATAGAACCAGGCAGCATCGATGTTCTCGTAGGAGGCTCATCAGATAACTTGCCGTTGAAACAAAGTACAGACATCAAATAATAACGATATGAAGATATTAATCATAGGTGGAACGGGTACCATCAGCAGTGCTATTACCCGTCAGTTGGCAGCCAGCGGACATGATCTGTGGCTACTGAACCGCGGTACCCGCAAGGATGAGGTGCCAGCGAATGTGAAACAAGTGATTACTGACATCGACGATGAGGCGGAGGTGCTTCGTCAGGTGGGTAACGAACAGTTCGATGCTGTTTGTGAGTTCATCGGCTTTGTGACCGCTCAGGTGGAGCGTGACATCCGACTCTTCAAGGGGCGCACTCGTCAGTATGTGTATATCAGTTCGGCCTCGGCTTATAACAAACCAGCCGCTAGTCATATGATTACGGAAGGTACTACCTTAGCCAATCCTTACTGGGAGTATTCGCGCAACAAGATTGCCTGCGAGGAACTGCTGATGCATGAATACCGTGAGAACGGTTTCCCTGTTACCATCATCCGTCCTAGTCATACCTACTGCGAACGCGCCGTTCCCTTGAGTGTCCACGGACCGAAAGGCAGCTGGCCGGTGCTGAAGCGCATGATAGAAGGCAAGCGTGTGCTGGTGCATGGTGATGGCAGCTCGTTATGGACATTGACATGGAATGAGGACTTTGCCCGCGGTTTCATCGGACTTTTAGGTAATCCGAAAGCTATCGGTGAGGCCTTCCAGATCATGAGCGATGAGTCGTTGTCATGGACCCAGATCTATCAGTGTACTGCCAATGCCTTGGGCGTGGCGTTCCATCCTTACTATGTCGCCTCTGACTTCCTCGCAGAGGTGGCTCCGGAAGGGTACGACTTAACCGGTAACCTCTTGGGTGACAAGTCCGTTACTGTTGTCTTCGACTGCAAGAAACTCAAACGTGCTGTTCCGGGCTTCAAGGCTACTACCCGCTTCGACGAGGGGGTACGTCGCTGCGTGACCTATCTGCTGGAGCATCCTGAGTTACAGGTGGAAGATCCGGAGTTTGATGCGTGGTGCGACCGTGTGATCGAAGCACAAGAAAGAGCAAAGAAAATCTGAACATAACATAAGAAATATGATGACCAAATTAGCAAAAAGACTGCTGACAGTCTTATTATTATTCAACTGTTTATTACTTAGCGTCAGCGCAGTAGCACAGGATTTGAAGTTGAACGACCAAGAGTACTTTGAACGTCAGGGTATCAATGTACTGGTGTTCAGCAACAGTTTCAACGGTGGTTTCAATGACGAAAAGAACTCGGGCATTGAGATTATCCAGCATGGCGTACGATCCATTCAGGGTGGTGCCGTACGACTGAACAATACGCCTGAACAGTGGGACCTTGTACCGAAGATGACCAGTAGGAAGGTGAACCGCGAGGATGGGAGTATTGAGGTGACCATGCGTTACGACGATTACGACTTCGACAGTCGGGCCGTGGTAACCGCAAAGGGTAAGGCGGTGGAGATAGCCGTATGGCTAGACAAACCCGTGCCTGATGCCTTGGCAGGTGAGGCTGGTTTTAACCTGGAGTTCCTACCCTCGAAGTATTGGCTGAAGACCTTCATCATGGACGGTCGTCTGAACCGTTTCCCGCGTTATGCAACGAGTCAGACCATCACCCGCCCCAACAGTGAGAAGCCTCGTCAGTTCAAGGGCTTCAAGACCTACGATGATCGTGGTACGGATCGTTTTGTAGATCCCCTGCCTCTTGAGACGGGTCATCGCATTGTGATGGCTTCTGATGATCCTGAGCACATGATCACAATCAGTTGCGACGATGCAGAACTGAAGCTCTTCGATGGAAGAATGCTGGCACAGAACGGCTGGTTCGTGTTGCGCAGTGTGCTGCCGAAGGGAAAGACGGGTAAGGTGATTACATGGACGGTGGAACCACATGCTATTCCTAACTGGATCCGTGAGCCGAATATAGGCTTCTCACAGGTGGGCTATATTCCTGATCAGCCGAAGGTTGCCGTGATTGAGCTTGACAAGAACGATCAGCCGCAGGCTACTGCCTCGCTGATGCGTATCAAAACGGATGGCACCACAGAGCAGGCTTTTACAGGAAATATCCAGAATTGGGGTCCTTACTTCAAGTATAACTATGTGAAGTTCGACTTCTCTTCAGTCAAGCAGCCGGGTATCTATTATATCCAATATGGTAAGACACGTACCAATGATTTCCTGATTGACGAGCATGTGTATGACAAGATTACCGATGCCACTACTGACGTGTGGGTGCCCATCCACATGAACCACATGTATGTGACCGAGGGTTATCGTACATGGCATGGCGAACCGTTCAAGGAGGGTTACCTGCAGGCACCGCCCAGTGATCACTTCGACCTACACAGACAGGGTCAGACCACGGATACCAAGTACAAGCCTTATGAACTGATTCCGGGTTTGAATATCGGTGGTTTCTTTGATGCAGGTGACTTTGACATCGAGACGGGTTCGAACATCAATGTGGTACAGAACTTCATCCGTACGTGGGAACTGTTCAAGCCACAGCGCGACGAGACCTTCGTGAGTCAGCAGCAGCGCTATGTTGACCTGCACCGTCCTGATGGTGTGCCTGATGTTCTCCAGTTCATCGAGCATGGTACCCTGAACCTCGTGGCACAGGCTGAGCAGATCGGACACATGGCTTCGACGCTCTCTAACTCCATTCTCGACAACTATCATCACCTGGGCGATGCAGCCAGCATCACTGATGGCTTGCATTACGATCCGAGTCTGAAGCCTTACGAGGTATCGGCCGACGGGAAACGCAGCGGTACACCGGATGATATGTGGGCTTTTACCACCCGTAATCCGAGTCTTGACTTCCAGGCTGCCACGATGTTTGCAGCTGCCAGTCGTGCGCTTACAGGCTACAACGACGATCTGGCCGCTCGTGCCTTGACACAGTCGAAACGACTGATGCAGGAGGCTACCGAGTTGATGGGTCAGCGTCGCAACCAAACATTCGAAGGTCAGGGGAACTGGGACGGCAATTTCAACAACAATGGCAACAATGGCAACAACGCAAACAACGCGAACCGCCGTCAGAACCGTGGTCGTAACAACCGTGGTGATCTGGCTACCAACCTACAGCTCTATGCAGCCACGAAAGAGAAGCAGTATCTCGAGAACTTCCAACAGCAGATCTGGCAGGCCCTCGATCGGAATGTTTCCAATACCATGCAGACTGCCCTGGATGCTGTTCCTTATATGGATGAGGCTTATAAGAAGCAACTGCGACCCTATGTGGAGAAATACGAGGAGTATATCTCACGCTTTGATGAGCAGAACCCCTATGGCGTACCCATCGGATTGGGTAACTGGGCTGGTGGTAATGCCGTACTCAGCTTCGGCACAACGGTGTGCTTTGCCCATCTCTACTTCCCGGAGATCGTTCCGAAGAAGGAGGTGTATCGCGTGGCTAACTGGCTCTATGGCTGTCATCCCTACCACAACTACTCGTTTGTGGCTGTAGTGGGTGCCACTCGTCCAAAGCAGGTGTTCTATGGAAACAACCGTGCCGACTTCTCGTTCATCCCGGGTAACGTGGCACCAGGACTGCTGTTCCGTCACCCTGACCATTTCGAGAACTTCGATGACTGGCCATTCCTCTGGGGACAGAATGAGGGAACTATAGCAGGTAATACACAATATATCATCTTCGGCTCCGCACTGAAGGATGCTGTGAATAAAAGATAAGAAATGAAATTCAAGACATTACTGATTATATTATTGGGGGTGCTCATGCCCTGCTTAGTGCATGGGCAGACAGAATACCAGCGGTTGACCATCAGCGGACATTTATTGGATGCTGATGAAAAGGAACCGATTCTCCAGGCCACGGTGCAGTTGTTCACTGCTAATGACAGTACCTTCGTGGGTGGAACGGTAAGTGATAACAGGGGTAATTTCTCCATTGAGGCACCATCGAACGGAACATACCGTCTGAGGATTTCCTCTATTGGTTACCAGACCATCGAGCGCGAGGTGACGCTGAGGCGTGACCAGAACCAGGAACTGGGTGATCTGCGGATGTCGCCTGAGAGTGTGATCTTGAAGGAAACGGTGGTCACAGCACAGGCTCCACAGGTGGTGGTGAAGAAGGACACGCTGGTGTATAACCCTGATGCCTTCCGTACACCTGAAGGCTCCGCCATTGAGGAGCTCATCAAGCGTATGCCTGGTGCTGAGGTGGATGAGGACGGCAATATCACCGTCAATGGCAAAGAGGTGAAGAAGATCCTACTCGATGGTAAGGAGTTCATGCTCGGTGATGTGGAGACGGCATTGAAGAACTTACCGGTCTCTATTATCCAGAACGTGAAGTTCTACGATCAGCAGAGCGACCAGGCTCGTATCACGGGTATTGAGGATGGGGAGAAGGAGACGGTGCTCGACTTCACCATCAAGAAGGGCATGAACCGCGGGTACATGACCAACCTCGATTTGGCTGGCGGTACCAAGCACCGCTATGCTTCTCGTGCCATGGGTAGCAGCTTCACCGACAAGACGCGCTTCGTGTTGATGGGCAACCTGAACAACAAGGAGGATAATGCGGGCTGGTGGAACCGCCGCGGTCTGAACGCGCGGAAGATGCTGGGTACGAACCTGAACTACGATGACGGAGAGAAGTTGAAGGTGGATCTGAGCATCCGCTGGAACCATCGCGATGGTGACAACGAGAATGAGAATACGAGTGAGAACTTCTACAGTCAGGACTACCGTACCTTCTCGAACAACAACTCGAAGAGCATGTCACGCAGTGATAACTGGAACGGCAACTTCCGCGTGGAGTGGAAACCGGATACGCTGACCACCATTCTGGTACGCGCCAATGGCAGTACGGGAAAGAACGATGGTACGCAGACCTCCATATCCGCCACCTTCTCGGATGATCCTTATCTCTATGTGGATGATCCGCTGGCAGAGTCATCA